>DATBID010000083.1:0-15141 GCA_036557125.1 Bryobacteraceae bacterium
CTAGACTATTACTCAGCGCTCGCCGAAGGCGGCAACCTGAAAAAGAATCTCACCGGCGATGGCGTCCTGCCTAACGAAGCCGGCTACGCTGTAATGGCTCCGCTAGTCGAGAAAGCGATCGCCGAGACAATCGAGAAATGAAGGTGCTCTCCGTGATGCAAAATCCTATTGTTGCGTCCGTGCTTTCGACGGCGTGTCTGCTGGCTTGGGCCCCTGCGGCTCATGCCCAGTTTGGGAGGGGTGGGGCTGAATGGATGACCATTGGCGCGGACGCCCAACGCTCTCACTGGATTCCCGCGGATCCAAAGATCAGCACCGCGAATCTCGAAAAGCCCGGGTTCCAGTTTCTTTGGAAGGTGAAGCTGAACAATGAGCCAATCGAGCTCAACTCACTCACGCCCGCTGTTCTGATCGACCGCTATATCGGGTATCGCGGCTTTCGCTCGCTGGCCTTTGTGGGAGGTAGTTCCAACAGTGTTTTCGGCATCGACACCGACCTTTCACGCATAGAGTGGCAGCAGCATCTGGCAGTGTCATCACCCGCCGGGACCCTGGCCTGTCCGGGTGGCGTAACCGCCAACGTCGCTCGTGAGACTACCGCCGCATACCCTCCCTTGGAGGCCGTGGGTGGCGGGCTCGGCGGACGTGGTGGCGGAGCTCGCAGCGATGTCAGCCCGCCTGGGGAAGGTGCTGTGACGATCCGCGCGACCGCCTCTCTCGCGGGCCGGGGGCGCGGCGGGCCGCCGCGACAACGCCGGGCCGCCGTCGTCTACCTCGTCGGCGGCGATGGCATGCTGCACTCCCTCTACATCTCGAACGGCATGGAGCCCGAGCCGCCCGTGCCATTTCTGCCGCCGAATGCGAATGCCCAAGGTCTAATCGTTTTGGATAGGGTCGCCTACGCGGCCACCGGAAATTGCGGAGGCGGTTCCAGCGGCGTTTGGGCCCTCGATCTCGATTCCAAACAGGTAAGCCACTGGGGACCATCAGATGGAGCAATCACCGGCTCCGAAGGTCCGGCTTTCGGTCCCGATGGAACCGTCTATGCCGCTACAACGAACGGCCAACTCGCCGCGCTCTCGCCCCGCGATCTCAAGCTGGTGGCGAGTTATACAACGGGCGGAGAGGCTTTCACCTCCTCGCCCGTAGTCTTTCCATATAAAGGGAAGACTTTGGTCGCCGCGGCCACCCAGGATGGGCGCATTCATCTTCTCGACGCCGCGTCGCTGGACGGCCCCGATCAGAAAACAGCCCTGTTCCGAACTGCCAGCTACTCCACCAAGGGATTTGCCCCAACCGCGTTGGCAACCTGGCTGGATTCGGACGGCATCCGATGGGTGCTCGCTCCGGCGGCCGCAGCTCCGGCGTCCAGTTCCGGATTCTCCCAAGCGAATGGCTCAATCGCCAATGGAGCTATTGCCGCCTGGCGCGTCTCCGACCGAAATGACGCCATTACGCTCGAGCCAGGGTGGTTGTCCCGCGACCTGATTGCTCCTCTCAATCCAGCGATCATCAACGGTATCGTCTTCGCCCTTTCTGGCGGAAACAAGTCCTCACCTTCTGTCCTCTATGCCCTCGATGGCAGTACCGGCAAAAAGTTGTGGGACAGCGCCAAAACCATCACCTCATTCGTTCATAGCGGCGGCATTACCGGCGAGGCCGGCCAGGTGTATTTGGAAACCTATGATGAAACTCTGTACGCATTCGGCTTCCGCATGGAACATTAAGCGGGCCGCCTTGTTCGCGCTCATGCCCGGCCTGTTGTGGGCGCAACCATCCAATGGTCTGGCCGATGGTGCCGGCCGGGATGAGACTCAAAGGTTGTGCTCCGATTGCCACGAACTGGAGCGGGCTGTTTCGCTGCGCCAGGATCGGGATGGCTGGAAGGCCACAATCAACAAGATGGTCAGTCTGGGCGCGCAGGGCACCGAGCAGGAGTTCTCCGCGGTGCTCGAATATCTTTCGGCCCGTTACCCGGCTCAGTCCCTACCTTCACTGAATGTAAATACCGCGAAGGCGATCGACTTTGAGACCCGCCTTTCGCTGCGCCGCTCGGAAGCGGCGGCGGTCATCGCTTATCGGACAAGACACGGCAGCTTCAAATCCATCGAAGAGCTAAAAAGCGTGCCAGGGATAGACCCCGAAAAAATCGAAGCCAAAAGAAACGTTCTCGTCTTTTGAGGACTTTGCATCTACCAGAAATAGGCTACCAATACGCGAGTCGGTCCTGAACTCCCTGATAACCTTGGTGCTTAGGACCACTTGCAGGTTCTTGCGTCTCCAATCGCGGTGCATATCCGCTGAGTTCCTAATGCAGGTTACGGAGAGTATATTTTATGGTGTCGGTAAGTTACTGATTCTGGAACGGGAGACGGGGATCGAACCCGCGACCAACAGCTTGGAAGGTTGGGCATATTTTGAAAATACAGAACGTATGTGCCACTGGGGTTGGATTCTGGCTATCTAACCCATTGAGTTTTCAACCTCCCTTCGTTCTGCCCTGCTTATTGGAGTAAATGGAGTAAACTGAAAAAGATCTCATCAGTTGTGCGGCGCCGGGATGCCGAGCAGCAGGCTAGCCTCGAACGCCGCAAAATTGATGGGATCGCTCAGTGAACTAACCGCAGGGGAAGGCTGACCTATGGGGATTGAATCGGTCGCAGAGTCCGTAGACCTGTCCGGGAGCGGCGGACTTAGGGGCCGGATCGTGGCCTTTCGGGTAGAACATCGGCGTGGAGGCGATCAAAAATGTTGTGCGGATCGGAGCCGGCAACACCGCACAGCCGCGAGAATTCCCTGTGAGGCGCACGGGGAGGGCTGGTGGCTCCAACGGCAACAGATTTGGCGAGCTGTAGTGTGCTCTCATGAGGTGTCTGGTGGCTGAGCCGGCCAGAAATAGGCCGGTAGAATCTCCATGCGGACCACTTGGCCGATGCCACAGATTGGACATCGCACGGCCAGGCACTGTGCCGGTTGCGGCAGCAGCTGACTCACCGGCGTGGCCAGCAAGCGGCGGCACAGCTCGATATTCTTCTTACGGTGACGGTTGGCCAGATAGCCGCAGTGGCGGATGCGCGGAAACCGGTCGGGCAGGGTATGAATCAGAAAGCGGCGGATGAACTCGTCGGCGTGCAGTGTCATGGGGCGTGATTTGTGTTTGCCGCTAGCCCGGTAATCCTTCCATTGAAAGGTGACCATATTTGCTCTCATGGCCAGCAGCCGCTGATTGGAAATGGCCACGCGGTGGGTGTAGCGGCCCAGATATTGGAGAACCTGAACAGGTCCGCCAAAGGGTGTTTGGCGTAGACCACCCACTCCCTTGCGCGCAGGGGGAGGTATGCCTTGAAGCGGGCCGGATCACAAAGTGCTTCCAGTTCTCCGAAGAAGTTCAGTTCGCCGCGGACAAAGGCGTTTTGGAGAACTTCCAGCAACAGCCTCCGGAACAAACGGGAAAGCACGCGAACCGGCAGAAAGAAGCCGGGGCGGCAAGCAATCCAGCGGGTATGGTCGGGACTCAGTCCGCCACCGGGCACCACGCAATGTACATGCGGGTGATGCAACAGGTTCTGGCCCCAGGTATGGAGGATGGAGAAGAAGCCAATCTCTGCACCTAGGTGCTTGGGGTCGTGCGCGATGGTGAGCAGGCTTTGGGCGGCGGTGCGGAGGAGAATGCCGTAGACTGGGCGCTGGTTGTAGTAGGCGATGTGCGCAATCTCCTCCGGCACGGTGAAGACCACGTGAAAGTATTCGACCGGCAACAACTCGGCCTTACGGCTTTCCAGCCAGCGGGCGCGCGCTCGGTGTTCTGGCACTTCGGGCAATGCCGGTTGCGGCACGAGTTGTAGGCGATACGCGTGTGCGAGCAGTGGTCGCATTTCTCGACATGGCCGCCGAGCACCGCGGTACGGCAGACCTCGATGGCACGCATGAGGCGCAACTGATCGCGTGGTAGTGCGTGTGCCCGGCGATAGGCTTCGCCGTGTTGTCGAAAAATGTCGGCCAGCTCGAGGGCCGGCCGGGGCATGGCGCGGGTTACTTTTTCCGGGATTTGCCGAGTGGCAGTTGATCCAGCGGGCTGGCGGTCTGTCCGATGGTGCGCGGCGAGATTTTGGTGTAGCGCGCGGTGGTATCGATCCGGCTGTGCCCCAGCACGACCTGGATCACGCGAATATGGGTGCCGTTCTCCAGCAGGTGGGTGGCGAAGCTGTGGCGCAGGGTATGCGCGGTGACGCGTTTGGTCAGCCCGGACTCCTTCCAGGCATCCCGGCAAGCTTGCGCCAGCGAACTGCTGGTCAGGTGTTTGCATTGATGCCAGGAGGGGAACAGCCAGTGGCGCGGGCGGGCGCTGCGCCAGTACATTCGCAGAATCTTCAACAGGCGCGGGCCGAGGGTAGCGTACCGGTCCTTGGCGCCCTTGCCCGCCTCGACGCGGATCAGCATCCGCTGCGAGTCGATATCACTGACTTTCAAGGCCACCGCCTCGGAGATGCGCAGCCCCGCCCCGTAACAGGTCATCAGGGCGGCGCGGTATTTTAGACTGGGCACATGCTGGAAGAACTTTGCCACCTCCTCTGGGCTCAACACCACCGGCTGCTTTTCCGGACAGTTCAGGCGTGGGAAGCAGTTCTTCCCCCAGGGCATTTCCAGCGTCTCCAAATACAAAAACTGGATGGCTGACACAAATGTGTTGATGCTCTGCGGCGACAGATTCCGTTCCTGGACCAGGTGCAGTTGGTATTGCCGGACCGCTTCCAGGTCCAGCTTCTCCGGGCTGAGGTGATAGAATTTGGCGAAATCGGCCACATAATGGATGTAGCCTCTCTGGGTTGTGGGTGCGAGGCCACGCAGCTGCATGTCCTCGATGAATCGTTTTCGTAGTTCTGTCATGCGATAGCTCCTGAGATAAGCATTGGATCGGTAGTTGGGAACCACCGTATCCAGTGTTTCTACGGAGCTTCGCGCCAGCAAGTCATCGTTTGGGCATCGGCGGGCGGAGTTGGGCGCTGGATTTGTCCGAAGCGAAGACGATTACCGCGAAGCGGTTTAGTTCAAGGGCAGAGCAACTCTTAAAAGCTCTTCGCCGGCAGCCCAAAAAACACGAAAGGCACCGTCCGGAAAACGGTGCCTCGTGTACACAAAAAGGAACTGTCAGAATGCTCGGCGGGAGCAACTCGAACAATCAAAGTGTACTCAATTCTGTCCTTCAAGACAATACATTTCAACCCTCAATTGTTGTTCCGATCGCCGGATCGGAACTAATTGACAGCGACTTATGCGGGACCGCGATACCCAGCGCGTTTACCGGCTCTACGACTTCTCCAAAGCCCAGCTCATCTAGTTCGACGTGGCATACTGCATCGCGGGCAAGGTCAATAGCGCCCGACAAAACTCTACCTGGCTATCGAATCGGCCCGCCCGGACACGAAACACCCTCGAGATTCCACAACTCATGCCGGCGCGGGAGGTTCCACGGTGCGTTAATCCCCGTGGCCCACTTAAAATCGGCCCTCGTGCCGGCCAGTCTTCTCGCCGCCGGCCAGCGCACCAGTGTGTACCGACGTCGTGACCGGCATCCCAATCAGCGTCAAAGCTGGCGACACTGCTACTCTTTCAAACTGGCGCTAACAGTATGAGAACACTTCAAACGGGATTTTCTGATAGACAGGCATCCGGACCTTACGAATGTTTGGTTGGCGGTCGGCGGATCGGGTCACGGGTTTAAGCACGGGCCGGCAGTTGCCGCATACCTCAGTGAGCGCATCCTGAACGAAGCGGCCGCCGAGCCCCGGTTTTGTTTGGCGGCCAAGGGGTTACGCAGAGCCGGACAGTGTATTAGCCGCGGTGTGTCAGAGATGCTCAATCGACCACGAGTGGAGAAGGCGCAACCAAGTCTGGCGGCTGTAAACTGGGTTTGCGTCGAGCCGGCTCACTGTTAGATGTTATATCCAAGCGATGCGGTCCAAATGAAGCAATTCGAGCTCTCACTGCATTCAGCGCCAACTAAGCGCAGGGGCGACAATAGTTAGAATGGCCTCCATGACATGCACATTGTAGGCGACGCCCAGTTGGTTTGGGACGGTTAGCAATAGAGTGTCGGCCGCCGCGATCGCCTCGTCTTTCCTAAGCTGTTCAATCAAAATATCCGGCTCTGCAGCGTAGCCACGGCCAAAAATCGCTCGTGTGTTTTTGTCAATAAGGCCGATCTGGTCCTCTTCCTGGGGTCCTCGCCCGAAATAGATACAATCACTGTCGTTGATCAAGGGGAAGATACTGCGGCTGACGGAAATTCGCGGAGCACGAGCGTGGCCAGCCTTCTTCCAGGCAGCCTGGAAGGCGCGAATCTGGGCGGCTTGTTGGATGTGGAACGGCTCACCGGTTTCATCGAATTTGAGGGTTGAGGACTGCATATTCATCCCCAGTTTGGCGGCCCAGGCCGCTGTCGCATTGGTCGCCGCCCCCCACCAGATGCGATTCCGCAATCCTTCGGAGTACGGCTCAAGACGCAGCAGCCCTGGCGGATTAGGAAACATAGGACGCGGGTTCGGCTGAGCAAAACCCTTGCCGCCCAGTAGCTCGAGAAATTCTTCGGCGTGCCGCCGGCCCATGCCTACATCGTCCTCGCCTTCCATCGGCTGGTGGCCAAAATAGCGCCACCCATCGATCACCTGCTCGGGGGAACCGCGGCTGATTCCCAACTGTAGCCGGCCGCCAGAGATGAGATCGGCAGAGCCAGCATTCTCCGCCATATAGTGAGGGTTCTCATACCGCATGTCGATGACTGCTGTCCCAATTTCAATCCGTTGCGTCTTGGTTCCAATCGCGGCAAGCAATGGGAACGGTGACGCCAGTTGGCGCGCAAAGTGATGAACACGAAAGTAGGCGCCATCCATTCCCAGGCGCTCGGCCTCTACGGCAAGGTCAATGGACTGCAGCAACGCGTCAGCCGCCGACTGCGTTCGTGACTGCCATGAGGGCGTCCAATGACCGAATGAGAGAAAGCCAATTTTCTTCACAACATAAGTCTACCGTTCTGTTCCGGGATTGCGGGACCCGGATCCCCGCAACGCTTCGATGAGGCGGCGCCACAAGCCGTCTCGTCCTTGACGGGCGCATGGCGCTCTGGTTAGTGTTGAATAAATCTTCGCCATTTTCGAGATGGGATTCGACCTAGGAATGGATTTAACAGGCGCCGCACTTCGCCAAAGGCTTCACGAACTGGAAAGTCTTTTTGAACTCCTCCCGGTCGGCGTCGCAATTGTCCGCGACCGGGAAGGCCGTGAAATGGTAACCAATGCAGCGTTCTGCCGAATGATCGGTGTTTCGCCTGAAATCAACCCGTCCAAAACGGGCCCGAACGCTGACAAACTTCCGTTCAAGGTCGTCGAAAATGGTGTTGAGATCCCGCCTCAGGACTTACCACTCCAGCGGACCGCCCGCGACGGAGTTTCCATCGAGAGCCTCTGCCACATTATTCGCGATGACGGCAAGACCGTCGCCCTTCAAGGGCGGATAGTGCCCCTTCTCGACACGGATGGAAAACCGTGTGGCAGCCTCGGCGTATTCGTGGACGTTACAGAACGGGAGAATCTAATATGTGAACTTCAGGAGGCACACGAGACCATTCGAACTCTGACCGGCATGCTTGCAATCTGTGCTCATTGCAAGAGGATCCGAGACACGAACGATCGATGGGTCCAGTTTGAAGCCTACATCCGCGATCACTCAAACGCGGAATTTACGCACTCGATTTGCCCTTCTTGTGCCGCAAAACATTGGGAGAGAAAGACCCCTGGATAGGTGTTTATTTCGAAGAGATATTTCCTCGCCCAGAACGGATTTCACCAGGACTCCGCGGATGGACAATCTACGGCTTCGGCCTCGACGTGATGTAGTGCGGAATGTCCTGATTATTATCGGTGCAGATCATCTCCATAATGTCGTACTTCTGTCTCTTCGCCGTTAAGGTTACTGACCAGGGTTTGACAAAATAAACCGGATCGTCATAAGTGACCGTCCAGGTGAAGATGTCCGCGCCAGCCTTGGCGAACACCTCGGTGACATGTAACTTGTCGCTATGCTGGTGACCAGCAGTATCGAGCCAGCTTCGGTCACTAATTCCGGTTGTGTCAACGATCAGCTTGTTGCCCTCATAATGGCCAATAGAATCTCCATACCAGGTCGTGTCCAGGTCTTTTGGATGGCCCCGTCCGTCCGTAAAGATCCGCCGGAAGTTATGATCGATCTCAAAGAGCACCACGGTCATTCCAGCGGATTGTACAAGCTGGAAAGGGAAGGGAGAATGGAAGGCACGAGTCGGCCCTGTGGGCTGGCAGAAACCGTGCGGATCATCGCCGCCCAAATGGGTCTTATACTTTTCCTCGCCGAAAGGTGTGAATGGAAGAGGCCCGCCAAACGGCCCTGAGAGATCGGGAGTGTAGGGTAGCTCCCAAACGCCATTGAAGTCAGGAATGCCCTCGCCTGGAGGCGGCATTTGGGGGGGAAGTGGTAATTGAGCATTCTGACCAGCCTGGCCAGAAGCAGTCACTGCTCCCACCGCGCACCACAGGACCAGCGGGATTAGCTTCCAAACAGAACGGGATTCCTTCAAGGTGGGTCTCCTGAATTCGGGCTTAGTTGAGCGGTCCTCGCGATTCGTTCTCGCCCGGACCACCATCGTCGGCCGCGCCGGCAAAAATCTTCTTCCCGTCGGCTAGCACAATCGATCGTGCGTTCACTGTTGTCGAGGAATCCTTCGCCCGAAACCCCTGGATCGTCACCTGATCGCCTGCTTTGAGGCTGTCCTTTTTCCATCCGCGCCGGGCCAGTGCGTTCGGGTTCCCGGCCTCGCAGGCCCAATGCGTTATTTTGCCTTCGTTGTCTGTTACATCCACGTAGAAATAGACGTGGGGATTCATCCAGTCGAGTTTGGTCACGATACCCTTAAGCGTGACCGGCTGCTTCGGGTCGTATTCGGCTGCGAATGAGTGGTGTCCAGACATCAGTGGCGCCGATACGCAGCCTGCGGCTAGCAGAAGCAACAGCTTTGACATTAGATTGCCCCCGCGAGAATTTTATGTATCGCTGCTCCCCGTGTCAAGGTTGACCTTGGGGGTTGACCTTGGGCGATCGCCCGCAGTTAGCTAGGATATTTGTTGTTAGAATGTGTGGAATGCTGGAAAGCCATACCATAAAGGGCCATTTCGTCCGAGGTGTTGTCGGCTTAGGATTCTTGGCCATTGTGCTGGCCTATGGCTCAAGTATGGGCTGGTGGACTTTGATTCCCGCTGCCGGTGCGGTATTAGCCTTTCGAGGCTGACCAATGTGCTGGACGGCCGGTCTGGTCGAAACAGTCCTTCATCGAAAGGCTCGACACTGCCCTGATGGCTCCTGTAGTACAGGCGACCAAAGCAAATCTGATCGATAGACTCCTCTCTTGCCCTTTATGCTGCTGGGGAAACGGAAAAGTCGCAAGCGGGCATCTTCGGTCCATTCCACGAAACTGGAACTGTCCAACCAGTACTGGCTTAAGCCAGCCTTCGGCTAGACGGCTGTTGCATCGGTCATGGCACTGCTTGCCATTTCGCGAACGGCCCTGCCGCGTAAACAATCCTACCGCCCACCATCGTCAGTAGAGACTCCAATCCGCCGATCTGGTCCACTGGTACCGTCATGTAATCTTTCGTAAGTACAGCGAGATCAGCGAATTTACCGACCTCGAGCGACCCGCGTTTATCGTCATCATGCGAAAACCAGGCGCTGCCGATCGTATAAGCGCGCAAGGCGTTGGCGCGGCTAGGTGTTTCCTCGGGGCCGCGCAGTGGTTTACCGCTTACGCTTTTTCCATCGAGCGCCCACTGGAGGGCGGCGAACGGATTGTAGGGGGCCACGCGATGCGCGTCCGTGCCGGCTCCTATGGGTACGCCGATTTCGCGCGCGGTTTCGACCGGCGGCATGCGGCGGACGGCATCAGCACCCAGCCTCCGCTCCATGTCTTCGCCTTCGAAATACATGGCGTCCTGCATGGTCCAACCCATGCCTAGGCCCTTCATGCGCCGCAGGCTGGCGGCAGATGCATCGTTCAAATGCGCGATGGACCAACGCAGGTCCTTAATGGAGATCTCGCGATCGACTCGCTCGAAGACTGCTAGAACGGCATCCACAGTAGCATTGGTGGTGCAGTGGAACGTGAGCCCATAACCGCGGCTCGCAGCCCACCTGGCAATCTGGTAGAGGCGATCGAGATCAGCGGGATCGGGCCTGGTGACGTTGTTTACCGCCCAGACGATCTGTTCACCGATGCCATTGAAATGCATCATATCGTCGCCAAAACCCATGGGCATCAGCCCGAGATACTTCTGATATTCTTCGATCTCGTGGGGCGGGTTGAATCCACAAATCGTATATGTTACCCGGACAGTGAGTTGGCGGTCGTGCCAGACCTTGTTGATGGCGTCGTAAGTAGCCGGGGTTACATTGTTTCCGCAGGGATCGCTGACGCCGGTCATGGCCAGCCGGTTCAACTCGGCGAAAAACTTCTTGGTGCCTTCGACCTGTTCTTCGAAGGTCGGCCTAGGGAGGCGGTCGAATAAGGCAACAATGCCTCCCGTAATGCCGCCGGTCAACTTGCCGGACGCGTCGCGGTCGAGTTTACCGCCGCGCGGCAGATCGGAATCGGACTGGATGTGGAGGGCATCGAAGCCGCGCTGGTTCATGAGCGCCCAAGCGTAGAGCATTTGGACGTAGGCGGGATGATCCCCCGCCGCCTCGGTCAGCTCTGCCTGTGTGGGAAGACGCTTTTCCTTGAACTGCTCAGGCTTCCAACCTCCGCCCACGATGATCCACTCCTCAGGCTTCTTGGCCTTCGCCGACGCCCGAATCCGCTCCAGCGCCTCCGCGAGCGTGGGTACTCCTGCCCAGTTTGTTTCGGTGGCAAAAAATGACGCGGCACGTATCGCGTGCATGTGCGAATCAATCAGTCCGGGTATCACCGTCCGCCCGTCCATGTCGATGACCCTTGTCTTCGTGCCGGCAAGTTTCCGAATCTGCGCTGTTGTCCCGACGGCAGCAATTTTTCCGTCGCGGACGGCTAAAGCTTGTTTGATTGAAAACCCTGCATCGCCAGTTAGGATCTTTCCGTTTATAAGAACCGCATCGGTGTCTTGGGCCAAAAGAGAGGCGCTCAAGGCAACAGGAATCAACAAGAATCGTTTCATGGCAAGTAGTCCGCTATTCATCGGTTGCGCTTCTTCAGCATACAACCGGCTTAGTGACGTAGGGGAGCAAGAGAATGTCGATCGCCGTTGCGAGGGACACTCGACTACGATCCTATTTTGGTGGCGGCGGTGCCAAAACTACCATGGACACGAGACGCGCAGGACCGGGATTTCGAATGGAGTGGGGAACGCCCGAGGGCGCGTATGCTGCGTCGCCTGCAGACAGGAGTTCGGTCTCCTCTCCAACGCGCACCTCACCGCTTCCCTCTAAGATGAAATACACTTTGTCCTGTCCCTCGTGTATGTGCGGCGCATGCTCCTGACCAGGCTCGAATGCGTTCAGACCAACGAAGAGAAATTCACCTCGCATGACCGTGCTTTTGCCCATCTTATCCGGGGAGAAATGGGCGGTGTTGGAAACTCGTTTTGCGAACATGACAGTCATTCTACTAACGCGTTTTCGAGTCAGTCCCCGCAGCCGGTTGAGGTCATCGGGCAGCGGTGGCCGCCCGTTGCCGATCTTCAGCACCACCGGATAGAGTTGGCCGGTTAATGCTTCAGCCACGGCCAGCGAACGTGCGTTCGCCTATTGTTCGCCTGCTCTCGATCCGGTTTCGCGCATAACGCGCGCAAGGGGTATAGAGTGCTATCCCTCCAACTCACCGGCGTGCCCTTTCTTGCGCAGCTTCTCGTGGAGTTTCTGGAACTCCTCCTCCAGAGCGCCGAGTTCCTCGTCGGTCAGGTTCTCCAAATGTACCAGCCGAGTACGCGCGGCGCCCACCGCTCGGATCAGCTCGTCCAGCTTCAGATGAACGGCCTTGGAATCCCGGTTCTGCGTACTCTGGATGAGGAACACCATGAGGAACGTAATAATGGTCGTGCCCGTATTGATGACCAGTTGCCAGGTGTCGGAATAGTGGAAATAGGGGCCGGTGATCGCCCAGATCAGGATAAGCACACCACCGCCAACAAATGCCGCCGGGGAGCCCACTAGCTCGGAAGTTTTTTGTGCAAAACCGCGAAAAAGCGCTTTCATGCCGTTTTCATCTTCGCACGGTGCTCTCCAGCATCCGCTCTTCAGTTTCCCGTAGGACTGCAAGAAGCCATTCCGCCGGCTCAGCGGGCCTGATATCGTAAACACCAATATGCGCATTGTCATTCCGTTTACCTGGCTTGCTTTATTTGGGGCGGCGTGCTCAGCCGAGACCTATCACTTCGAACCACAGCAGTTCTATAACACCTTCTCGGCGGCCCACAAGCCTGCACTTCGCATCAAGCCGGGCGATCACGTGATCACTTACACAATCGACGCCGGCGGCGTGGATTCCAAAGGCGTGCAGCGAGGCCAGGGACCCAACCCCGAGATCGGCCCTTTTTACATCGAAGGCGCACAGCCGGGAGACGCGCTGGTGGTTCACCTCTTGCGTCTGGAGACGAATCGCTCCACGGGTTTTTCCGCGTCCTTGCTGGCGCCCTATACAGCCGACCCGGGATTTCTTCGTTCTGAAGCTCTTCGCGACGCCAGACGCGCCACATGGCAGATCGATAAAAAGAAAGGAATCGCATACATGGATCCGGGGGACTTCAAAGGCCCGCGCATCGAATTGCCTCTGAGGCCCATGCTCGGGTGCATCGCGACGGCTCCGCCGAACAAGGCCGCCATTCCCAGCACCTATCCGGATAACTTCGGCGGCAACATGGACTACAACGGCATGGGCGCCGGCGCTACTGTGATGCTGCCGGTTTTTGAACCTGGCGCCTTGTTCTTCTTAGGCGACGGCCACGCGCGTCAGGGGGATGGCGAGGTGGTGGGCAGCGCCATTGAAACGTCGCTCGATGTGGAATTCTCGGTAGATCTCCTTAAAGGAAAGAGAATCAATTGGCCGCGTCTCGAAAACCCGGACTTTATCATGGTTCTCGGCAGTTCGCGGGCGCTGAACGAAGCCTTGCAACATGCGACGACTGAGCTGCTGCGCTGGCTGATGGCCGACTACGGATTTGACGAGCGAGGCGCGAGCCTGCTCATGGGCCAAGGCATGGAATATGAGATCTCGAACATCGTAGATCCGGAGTTCACGGTCGTTGCAAAGATGCGCAAGAAATACTTGGAGCGGCGCTGAATGCATCGGCGGAGGTCTATCGCCCGCAGGAGAAGTTGCATTCGACCGTGCGGTCCGTTAGGTCAGAGCGTGGGACAGTCGAGGATGCCTGTCCCACGCTGGTTCCGGAGTTACTGAGCGGTGACAGCACCGCTGACGACCACTCGGTAGTGGTAGCCAGATGTAACGTCGTAATACGGCGGCAGCGAGGATTGCTCCTGAGAGATGTTGGCCGGCGGGGGCGTACATGTCGGCGAAATGTTGTCTTGACAGTACGTCGAATAGACCACGTTGGGATTCGTGATCAGAGCAACTGTCCCGCCCGCGTTGGTAAGCGCCTGCGCAAAATTGAATTGCAGATACGTCCACGCAGGAGGTACGGTATACGGATCACTGATGGGATTTTGCAGGGCCAACATCGAAGCAGTGGTCTGGTTGTTCAGAAAAGTAGCCCGATCGCTGTTGGGCCAGGGATAGAAATACCAATTCTCGGGCGCCTGGCCCAGCGGACTGTTCGGATCGGCCCCGGGTGTCACCTGGATATTGACGTCCAGATATTGGCCTGCGGCCGCATCGTAAGTAAAGTAGCCACTGGCAGTGCCGCCGTCCTTGAAGACAACGTTATTCAAAACCCACTTCCTGCCACGATTGGTCAGGTTGATGGTGAGCGGCGTAGTGACTGTCGCGGTTGCGAGGGCGTCGGCGGAGATGTGGGCAACAATCTGAGCCGGTACAAGGGTTGGCGTGATCGTGAACCTTCCTGTGCTCGCGCCAACGGGGATAGTGATTGTCCCATTGGCAGGAGCGATGAAGGTCTGGTCCGATGAAACCCAAACAGTCGTAGGCTCGATCATGATCCCGTTCATGGTTACGGTACAAGTCGTCGGGTTACCGGCGATGACGGGATTCGGAGTACAGGCCAATCCCACCACCGTTGGATAAACCGAGGTTAGGACGGCCGCCTTGTTGACGCCATTGTAGCTGGCTGTTATGGTGGTCGTCGATTTCCCGATGGCGGTGTTCACTGTGAACCGACCAGTCGTGGCTCCCGCCGGGACTGTGACCGACGCGGGCAAGTAAAAATTCACCCAATCACTGCTGGCCAGAGCCACGACGGCCCCGCCGGCGGGCGCCGCTGAGGTCAGAGTCACGGTTCCGGTCGCACTGCCGGGGAATATGACAACCGCCGGGTTGACGCTGACCGAGAGTAGTGCCGCAGGCGCGGGCGGGTTTACGGTGAGAGTAGCAGCTTTGGCGATGCCATTATACGTGGCCGTGATGGTCACCGCGATGGCCGTGGTTACGGCTTTAGTGGCGATGGCGAAGTTAGCAGTAGTGCCGCCCGCGGCCACAGTGACCGAGACGGGCACGGTCGCGGCGTTGGTGTTGTTACTCCTGAGCGTCACCACCGCGCCGCCGGCCGGGGCTGCCGCGGTTAGAGTTACTGTGCCAGTGCTGGCGGCGCCACCGATTACAGCGGCGGGATTCAGTGCAATCGCAGCAAGTGCCGGTGCGGGCGGGTTCACGGCCAGGGTGGCTGCTTTGGCTACGCCGCTGTAAGTGGCCGTGATCGTCACTGCGATGGCCGTGGTCACGGCTTTAGTGGCGATGGCGAAGTTAGCAGTCGTTGCGCCGGCGGCGACGGTAACTGAAGCGGGGATGGTGGCGGCGTTCGTGTTGTTACTCGCGAGCGTCACAACCGCGCCCCCAGCGGGGGCTGCCGTGCCCAGCGTTACGGTGCCGGTGCTGGCGGCGCCACCTGTCACGGCGGTTGGATTCACGGCAATCGCCGCCAGTGCCGCCGCGGGCGGGTTCACGGTGAGGGTGGC
>DATBID010000084.1:0-3742 GCA_036557125.1 Bryobacteraceae bacterium
ACCCGAACTGCTCGCAGAAACCGCAATTCACACAGGCGCTACGGCCTTTATAGGGCTGCGAAATGATTGCCATCGGAGCAGGAAAGGGATGCAGGCCCAGCTTTCTGGCAGCGCGCTCAAACAAAACGCCGGACGATTTCACAGGCATGGGCGGCAGCGGATAGGGCTGAGATCGCGAAGCTTCGAACGGATTTGCGCCGGCAAGACCCGAAATACCCAGATCCCATTCCGCCTTGGTGTAGTATGGCTCGAGCTCGGCGTAGGAAATGGGCCAGTCAGCAAGATCCGCGCCAGCAACTTCGCCAAACAGGCTGCGCTCATGAAAATCACTCTCATGAAATCGCCAGTAGTTGGCTGTAAAATGCACGCTACCGCCGCCCACTTGCCGCCCATATTCGACCGCTTTGAGCGGCTTCGCCGGTTCAGAGGCATTTCTACGATAGGTCGTCGGTTGGATTTTCGGATTGTTAGTCAGCCCCGGGAGGAGTGAGTACTTGATTTCATCGTGGGAGTAGTCGTTCTCCCGCAGATAAGGACCTTGCTCCAGCACAACCACGCTAAAACCGGCAACGGCCAATTCCTTCGCGGCCACGCCACCCGCGGCGCCGGCGCCGATCACAAGAAAGTCAACCGGATCACTAGCTCGAAATCTGGGCCCTCTCACTTCATGTCTCCGGTGTTTGTGACCTCGGTGTCGTAGTAGCCGAACGGGTGCTGGTAAGCATTTTGCGGATCGAAACCAATCTGTTTCCATCCGGTCTGGTTCTGATTTCCGCCGTAACTTGGATCGCCCAGGAACCCCAAGACGGTAAGGGTCCGCAGCAGCTCGAAAAAGCTGGTGTTCTCAATCGCGCGCATGAGTTGGATCTGCTGCTCGTGCGTCAGCGCAGCTGTTGAAGCCGAGCCCGGAAACAATTCGCCTCGCCTTTGTGCCGTTTCAACCAAACCGGTGCCAAACTCATGGCGTTGCCCGGCCGCGAAGGTAAGGAGAGCGTGATCGATGAAATAGACAACACCGGCCTGCTTGGCGCCAGGAGCGTCCGTTGCCGGAATTATTTGCTCAGCGAGGGCCTCGACGTCTGCAGCCGTGGAAGCATCGAAGAACCCAAACTCCCGCGAGGCGGAAGCTGCGGACCGATGAGCGTGCTCGTGCGCGGCCAACACCGATGGCCACACGGGGAAGGTTAGCCAGGTAGAAAGCCATTGCCGTCTCGTATTCATGGCGCGTGTCAGCCTATCATTTCACGGAATGCCGCCTCCGAAAAGCGCATACAGTACCAGGCAACCGCAGATTCGGCGAGGCGAGGCAGCCCTCGCCGCTACACGGCGACTGCCGATTTGTAGGGGGTCGGACATGCTTACCGGCGACTACGGCAAGGCAGCCTCGGATGTAGAGAACTGACGCTGATAGAGTTCGGCATAGATTCCACGCTCGGCAAGTAATTCGGCGTGAGTGCCCCGCTGCACGATGGTTCCGTTCTGCACGACCAGGATCTGGTCAGCTCTGAGGATGGTGGAGAGGCGGTGGGCGATGACGATGGAAGTGCGGCCGCGGAGAGCCGTCTCAAAGGCGCGTTGGACGGCGGCTTCCGATTCCGAGTCGAGATGAGCGGTTGCCTCATCCAGGATGACGATGTCCGGGGCTTTGAGGAGGAGGCGGGCGATAGCGATGCGCTGCTTTTCGCCTCCTGAGAAGCGGTAACCCCGCTCGCCGACAAGGGTGTCGAGCTTATCGGGGAGAGAGTCCACGAGATTGAGGATCTGCGCATCGCTCAGCGCCGCACGGATCTGTTCGTCGGTAGCATCGGGCCGCGCGTACAGTAGGTTGGCGCGGATGGTGTCGTGAAAAAGGTGGGCATCCTGGGTCACAACACCGATGCGTTCGCGGAGCGAATCGAGGCGGGCGTCGCGGACATCGATGCCGTTGATACGGACGCTGCCGCTCTGCACGTCGTACAGGCGCGGAACGAGGTGGGTAATGGTAGTCTTGCCGGCGCCGGAGGGTCCGACGAGGGCGACCAACTGGCCGGGACGCACTTCGAAGCTGACGTCGTGCAGGACAGTGTTGTGGGGGCGCTTGTCGCGGACAGCGATGGATTCTAGTGAGGCCAGGGAGACCTCGGTTTCGGCGGGGTAGCGGAAGGAGACGCGGTCGAAGACGATGCCGGCGGGACCCGGGCCAATGGCGACGGCATTGGGCTTTTCCGTGATCATCGGCGGAAGATCGAGAATCTCGAAGACGCGCTCGAAGGAGACGAGTGCGGTCATGATGCTGACCTGCGCATTGGATAGGCCGAGGAGAGGCGTATAGAGACGACCCAGATAGGCGACGAGGGCGACCACGGTGCCGACGTCCAGGACGTGGCGAACGGCGAGAACGCCTCCCCAGCCGTAGGCGAGGGCGCTGCCGCAGGTGGCAGTAACGAGGAGGGCCGTGAAGAAGAGCCGTCCGTAGATGGCCTGCTTCACGCGGATTCCGGCAACGCGGGAGGCCTTGTCGTGGAAAGAGCCGGCCTCGCTGCTGGGGTGGCCGAAGAGCTTCGACAGGAGGGCTCCAGCCACGTTGAAGCGTTCGACCATGAGGTTGTTCATGGCGGCGTTGAGGTCGTAACTTTCGCGGGTGATGCTCTGGAGCTTGCGCCCCCAAAAGCGCGCGGGAACGACGAAGAGCGGAAGCAGAACCAGACCACCCAGCGTGATTCGCCACGAAAGGAAGAACATGGCGGAGAGGATGAGGGCGACGGTGACGAGATTGCCGATCACGTTGGAAAGGATGTCGGTAAAGGCGGTGCGAGCGCCGCTGACATCGTTGTTGAGGCGGCTGATGAGGGCGCCAGTCTGAGTGTGGGTGAAAAAGGCCAGCGCCATGCGCTGGATGTGCTCGAACAATCGAGTGCGCAGGGAGAGGACAATTCCGGATCCAATGCGGGAAGCGAGCCAGGTTTGGGCGATGCCGAAAGCGCCATGGAGAAGCCCAAGCAAGCCGACGAGGATGGCGAGATAGACGATCAGAGTCGAGTTGGATTTGAGGATACCGTCATTAATGATGCGGCGGTAGATGAGAGGATTGACGACACCGATTAAGGCGTCGGCGACGACCACCAGGAGAAAGAGCGCGAGCACGCGGAGGTAGGGGGCGGCAAAACGGAGCATCCGCCTGGCCGTGCCGGGCTTCACTTTTTGCTTTGTTACCGACGAATCGTGCCCAAAGGAGCGCCAGACTGCGAAGTTGGTGGACATGTAGAGCTGGCTAAGAGAGGACTCCGTTCGAACGAAGGTCCTTCTCGCGCGAGATGAGTAGATTGCGTATCGTTTCGCCTAAATTTGCCGCTGTTCGTCCGTCCATAGGTGCGAACTAAAGTATACCCACGCCTCCTGCGGGTGTGCTCGACAGCGATAACCGGTGCTTACCCTGGTATCGTCGTAAGCAATGTCCGAACGGAACACGCTTCTGTACGCGGTACTGATTTTTTGCGCGGCGCTGACGGTACCGCTCTATTCACAGCAACTTCCTCTTGCGGCGACCCCGCCCATGGGCTGGAACAGTTGGAACCACTACGGCTGCGATGTAAGCGATGCTCTCATTCGCAAGCAGGCCGATGCGATGGTCAATAGCGGCCTGAAGGCGGCCGGTTATGAATACGTCAACATAGACGATTGCTGGGAGGGCCGGCGGGACGCGAATGGCTACATTCAGCCCAATGAAAAATTTCCGGACATGAAAGCTCTTGGCGATTACATC
>DATBID010000085.1:0-7208 GCA_036557125.1 Bryobacteraceae bacterium
ATGACCACCGGGGAACGCGTCTGGTATACGCCGCTTGCCAAGCCCGGCACGCGAGTGAATAACTCAGCGGCGACGAGCGCTATTCCCGGCGTGGCCTTCGTCGGCGGTTCCGATGGGCGCGTGCATGCTCTCTCCACAGCCGATGGAAAGTTGATCTGGGAATACGAGACCGCCAAAGACTTCATGACGGTCAACAAGGTGCCCTCCCATGGCGGCGCGATCAGCTCCGCGGGACCCACTGTGGCCGGGGGCATGCTCTTCGTTGGCTCGGGTTACGCCGTCACCGGGGCTAACTCCGGCAACGTGCTATTAGCCTTCGGTCTCGAGTAAGCCGCTACGGCTCGACCCGCGTCCCCAGAACCTTCAAGAATTGTCTCAGCCAGGCGGGATGTGCCGGCCAAGCCGGCGCCGTCACCAGTTTGCCGCACGTGTGCGCCTGATCGATCGGAATGTCTTGATAGTGCCCGCTGGCTGCGGTCACTTCCGGCGCGACGGCCGGATAGCAACTGCACGACTTTCCTTCGAGCACGCCCGCTGCCGCCAGCATTTGTGCGGCATGGCAGATGGCGGCAATCGGCTTATCGGACTGCGAGAAATGGCGCACGATGTCCAGTACGCGCGCATTCAACCGCAGGTACTCCGGGGCGCGCCCGCCAGGGATCACCAGCGCATCGTAATCTTCCGGCCGCACTTCATCGAACGTGGCGTTCAAGGCGAAATTGTGCCCGCGCTTTTCGCTATAGGTTTGATCGCCCTCGAAATCGTGGATAGCGGTGCGCACCGAATCGCCGGCGCGCTTGTCCGGACAGACGGCATCGACAGTGTGCCCCACCATGAGCAATGCCTGGAAGGGCACCATGATTTCGTAATCTTCGACGTAATCGCCGGCGAGCAACAGTATCTTTTTGGCAGGCATGTGATCTTCTCCTCTATGTATGGTCTCATCAGGCCACAGGTTTGCGGTCTATCTTACAAGCTGGTTACGTCAGGTAGGGAAACGCACGGCGCGCTCAGGGTGACTGACGTTACGCTGATGATGAATCGCCGGGACCGCTTGGCGGAACCGGCAAACTGGAGGCTTGGATGAAGTGTAATGTAGGACCAACAGAGCAGAAGGTACGGCTGGCGATCGGTTCAGCGGCTGCGGCGGCAGCCGTCTGGGCGCCACTACGCTACAAGTGGAAAGGCGTGTTGAGCGCGGTAGCCGCCACCGGGCTGATCAGCGGGATGACTGGCTTCTCGCTGTTCAAAAAGGTTCTGGGAGTTCACTGAACGTGATTTGAGAGGGCAGGCGCAAAGCCTGCCCAATCGTGTGCCACAGATCTAATTTCCTTTGAGGATCTCGCGCGCGCAGTTATAGCCGGGCGCGCCCATGACGCCACCGCCGGGGTGCGCGCCGGAGCCGCAGAGAAATAGGCCACCGACCGGGGTGCGGTAGCGTGCCCAGCCCGCCACGGGGCGCATGACAAACATCTGATCCAGACTCATTTCGCCGTGGAAAATGTTGCCGCCGGTGATGCCGAAGCGGCGCTCCAGATCGAGCGGCGTCAGCACCTGCCGGCGCTCGATGATCGATTCCATGTTCGGCGCGTATTCGGCAATCAGGCGAACCACACGGTCGCCGAACGGCTCGCGCAGCTCATCCCAGTTGCCTTCCCGCAATGTATACGGCGCATATTGCAGAAAGATTCCCATGATGTGCCGCCCAGGCGGGGCGAGCGAGGGGTCGTACATAGTGGGAATGGTCAGCTCGAGCAGCGGCCGTTCAGAGGGGCGGCCATACTTGGCATCGTCCCAGGCCCGCTCGACGTATTCGATATCAGGGCAGATGTGCATAGTAGCGCGATGCTGCGGACCGGGCGCTCCAGGCAACGCGCGGAAATCCGGAAGGCCGCTGAGCGCCAGGTTCATTTTGGCGCTGGTGCCTTCGATGCGGAAATGTCGGATAGCGGCTACGAAATCGGGATCGAGTTCCTTAGGATCGAGCAAGCGCAGAAAGGTGAGCTTCGGGTCGAGGTTTGAGGCGATTTGAGTCGCAGTGATTTCCTCGCCGTTTTCGAGAACCACGCCGTAAGCGCGTCCGTCGCGAGTAAGCACGCGCGCGACCGGCGCTTGGGTGCGAATCGCCGCGCCATGCGCCCGCGCGGAAGCGGCGATCGCTTCGGATACGGCGCCCATACCGCCGCGCACAAAACCCCATAAGCCGCGATGGCCCCCCACTCCGCCCATGCAGTGATGCAGCAAGATGTATGCGGTCCCGGGAGAATGCGGGCCGCCATTGGCTCCGATCACTGCATCGGTAGCCAGCGTGACCTTCACCTGCTCGGATTCAAACCATTCGTCCAGTAGCTCGGTCGCGCTTTCGGTGAACACTTTGACGAGTGCCGTGAGGTCCTTCGCCCTCAGACCGCGCAGCTTCGCCGCCACCTTAAGATAGTCGATGAAATCCCAGGGACCGCGTGGCGGGAATTGCGGCGGGGTTGTGAGGAGGAGCGACTCCACCACGCGCGCGATGCGTTCAAGCTGCTCTTCGAAGGTGGGGTAGACATCGGCATCATGCTTCGAGAACCGAGCGATTTCGGCTAAGGTTTTGGCGCGGTCCTGCCACATGAAGAAATAGCGCCCATCCGGAAAGGCCGAGAAGAATGCTGGGTCCTTGGCATCTACGCGATAGCCGTAGCGCTCCAACTCCAGCTCGCGCACGATGCGTTCCTGCATGAGACTGGAAAGGTACGCGCCGGTGGAGACGCGATACCCGGGCCAGATTTCTTCCGTTACCGCGCACCCGCCCACCAGTTCGCGGCGTTCGAGCACCAGAACGTTTTTGCCGGCGCCCGCCAGGTATGCGGCGGTGACGAGGCCGTTATGCCCGGCGCCGATGACGATTACGTCGTAAGAGGCCATCGCTACAGTATTACCGCTTGCGGAACACGACCACTGCAAGCGGCGGAAGAGTGACCGCGATGCTGTGTTTTCGGTCATGCTTGGGGATAGGACGCGAAGCGACGGCGCCTCCATTGCCAACGTTCGAGCCGCCGTAGAATTTCGAATCCGTGTTCAGTATCTCCTGGTAAAAGCCTTCCTCGGGGACACCGAATTCATAGCTGGTGTATGAGACGGGCGTGAAGTTGCAGCAGAACATCAGGAAATCGCGGGAGTCTTTTGCGCGGCGAATGAAGGAGATGACCGAGTGCTCGCCATCGCGGAAATCCACCCATTCGAAGCCGCTGTAGTGGAAGTCCACCTGATAGAGGGCAGGGCTCGAGCGGTAGAGCCGGTTCAAATCGCGCACCAGTTCCTGCAGCTTGCGGTGAAAGGCGAATTGTAATAGCTCCCAGCGAATGCCGGTATTGTAATTCCACTCTTCGCGCTGGCCGATTTCCTGACCCATGAAGAGCAGCTTCTTACCTGGGTGGCCCCACATGTATGCGAGAAAGGCCCGCGCATTGGCGAACTGCCGCCACTCATCGCCCGGCATCTTGCTAAACAGCGATCCTTTGCCGTGAACGACTTCATCGTGGGAAATGGGCAGCACGAAATTCTCATGGAACGCGTAGAGCAAAGCGAAGGTGATGTTGTTGTGGTGGTATTTGCGGTAGACCGGATCTTTAGTGAAGTAATCCAGCATGTCGTGCATCCAGCCCATGTTCCATTTCATGGTGAAACCGAGGCCGTTGAGGTAGACCGGTTTTGAGACGCCGGCAAACGCGGTGGACTCTTCGGCGACGGTGAATGCGCCGGGGACTCTGTGGGCAAGGGTGTTGAAGCGGCGCAGAAAGTCGATGGCTTCGAGGTTTTCGTTGCCGCCGTATTGGTTCGGAATCCATTCACCGGGCCCGCGCGCGTAATCGAGATACAGCATGGAAGCTACGGCATCCACGCGCAGCCCTTCGATGTGGTATTCCTTCAGCCAGAACAACGCGTTGGAAATGAGGAACGAGCGCACTTCATTGCGGCCGTAATTGAACACCAGCGTGCCCCATTCGCGATGCTCGCCTTTGCGCCAGTCGGCATGCTCGTATAGCGCGGTGCCATCGAAGAACGCCAGGCCGTGCGCATCTTTGGGAAAGTGGCCGGGCACCCAATCCACGATCACGCCAATTCCGGCCTGATGGCACGAGTCCACGAAATATTTGAAGTCGTCCGGAGTGCCGAAGCGGGAGGTGGGGGCATAGTAGCCGATTACCTGGTAGCCCCAGGAACCGGAGAACGGGTGCTCCATGACGGGCAGCAGCTCGATGTGCGTGTAGCCCATGCGCTTCACGTATTCGACCAGCTTCAATGCCAGTTCGCGATAGGTGAGGGGTTGGCCTTGCGGCCCGCGCAGCCAAGATTCCAGGTGGACTTCGTAGATGGAAACCGGTTCGTGCAGCCAGTCTCTTTTGGCGCGCGCCGCCATCCATTCGCCATCGGTCCATTGGTATTGGTCGATGTCCCATACGAGCGAGGCAGATTTGGGCGGAACCTCGCAGTAGAAGGCGTACGGATCGGTTTTGAGCTGCTGGTATCCGGCGAACTTGGAGCGGATGTTGTATTTGTAAGATACGCCCGCGGGCAATTCAGGGATAAAAAGCTCCCAAACTCCCGCATTGCGACGGCGCATGGGATGGCGGCGGATATCCCAATCGTTGAAATCGCCCGCCACGGTGACATTTTCGGCGTTGGGCGCCCAGACGGCGAAGCGCACGCCGCGGACGCCATCGGCGCAGGTGACGTGCGCTCCCAGGGTTTTGTAGGCTTCGTAGAGAGTGCCTTCGGCGTGCAGGTGCAGATCGAGATCCGAAAGCTGCGGACCGAAGCGATATGGGTCTTCAAACTCCGCCTCGCTGCCATCCCAGAGGCGTGCGCGGATGCGGTAGTGGCCGGGGTCGCCCATCATCGCGGCCACGAAAAAACCGGCTTCGTGGCGCTTCGCCATGGGGCAGCAGCGCGGGCCGCAGATCACTTCGGCCGATTCGGCTTGCGGTAGAAACGCCCGGACCACCCAGCGCCCATGGCCTTCTCTCTTGCGAACTCCGTGCGGGCCGAGAATGCGGAAGGCGTCGCCGTGATACCCGCCCACAATCGCTTCAATTTCGCCGGGAGTCATGAGAGCCTATGAAACAAGTATGGACGAATTTGTCGAACAGTTGCCCAAAGCGGAGCTGCACCTGCATCTGGAAGGTTCGGTTGAGCCGGAAACACTCCATGAACTGGACCCGGCGTCCACTCTGGAAGAATGCCGGGCCATCTATCGCTACCAGGACTTCGATGCTTTTCTGAAAGCCTTCGCGGCTGTCGGCAAACGCTTGCGTAGGCCGGAAGACTATGCCCTGGTGACTCGCCGCCTGCTGGAGCGGCTTGCGGCACAGAATGTGCGCTACGCCGAAATCACACTTTCGGTGGGAGTGATTTTGTGGAAAGGGGAAGATCCGGCGCCGGTGCTCGATGCGGTGCGGGAAGCAGCGCGGAATTCGCCGGTGGCTGTGCGCTGGATCTGCGATGCGGTGCGCCAGTTCGGCGCGGAGCCGGCCATGCGAGTGGCGGAATTTGCGGCGGAGCGGGTGGGCCGTGATGTAGTGGCGTTCGGCATCGGCGGCAGCGAGGAGCGAGGTCCGGCGAACTGGTTCACCGAGGTGTTTGCCTTCGCCCGGCGGGCTGGCTTGCACTTGACCGCGCACGCCGGCGAAAGCATGGGGCCGGAATCGATTTGGGCCGCATTGGAATTGGGCGCCGAGCGGATCGGGCACGGCATTGCGGCCGTCCGCGACCCGGAGCTGATGCGGCATCTACGGGACCGCGGAATCCCCCTGGAAATCTGCATTACCAGCAACCTGGTGACTGGGGTGGTGAAGCGGCCGGAGGAGCATCCGATTCGCACACTCTACGAGGCCGGCGTGCCGATCGTATTGAACTCGGACGATCCGGCGATGTTCGGCTGCAGCTTGACGGATGAGTACCGGCTGGCTGCTCAGGCCTTTGGGTTCTCTGAGGAGGAGTTGCGGCGGATTGCGGAGAATGGGTTCCGGTATGGGTTTGCGGCTGAGAAAGCGAATTGTACAAACAAAGCCAATTTTGAGGGGAACCGCATACCCGCATTTGGGGGGTAGGGCCGGCCGCCATTGGCGAAATTTGAACGAACAAACCCAATTTTGGGGGCGTTAACTGGTTATGGCCCGGTTGGCAGGCGGAAGCGCCTGCCCCACGTCGACACTGAACAAACAAACCCAATTTCGGGCGGCGAGCGGCCCACGCGCCGCCGATGCAAGAACAGATGAGTTGTCAAAGATCCTGCGCGAACGCCCGGCGCTCGCGAGAGCGGCGAGCCATCGCAATTACAGCATAGCCTGGGGTGGTTAGGAAACTTGGGTGTAAGCGGACTAAGCCCTTTACTGCCACTGGAAAGAAGGTAAGAAATGGCCGTCACTGGCATCCGCCACCACCGATTTGGATCAGGGTTTTTGGGGAGCGGTTATGTAGATGCCCAACTCGCAGGGCGGTCCACAGGTCGAGCCGTTTTTGGGATAGGTTACCCACGGGCCGTTGTTAACCTGCACCAACACGTGATCGAGGTGAACCTTGGACTGCACGAGTTCCTTCCCCATCAGCTTAAAAGTGCTGTTGTTCTGGTCGGCCTGAATATCTATATAAGGTTGGCCTGCAACATGAGTCAGCGTTGTTTCCTTATCGCTTGCAGGATTTTCGAAAATTACGGACCATTGGCCGTTGCCGAGGTAAACATCGCAACTGCCTTCGGGCGTGCAGTCGCTGAGCGCGAGCTTACGCGGGTTGGGGCGATTTTCCAGATCGGTGCTGTAATCCGTGTCCTTGCCGTCGCCTTTGTAGAATAGGCTCCCGACAAGTCTCTTGATATGAATCGCATGCCATCGGATGGCTCAATCGGCGAATCAGCCTCGAAAATGTTTACCGTGGTTTTCTGGCTCGGCGCCTGCGGTGTCGTAGTACCGCAACCGGCGAGAAGCAGCAGAGGGGAAAACAGGCAGATGGTTCGCATAGAAAATTCTCTTTTCACTGAATAGCGGAAACCGGTTGCAGAAGAGGCCGTGAAAGCTTTTGCACGTCGGGACGGCGCAAGATACGTGCGGTATGCCGAGTCGCCCCATTTGGTTAAATCGGCAATCGCCGGCGGGGCTGGTCCGAGTCGCGTGCGGTCAACCCGGGCGAGCAGTGCCAGCGCCCGCCAGCGGGATTCAGGGTGGCTCTGTAGG
>DATBID010000086.1:0-13445 GCA_036557125.1 Bryobacteraceae bacterium
CTAAGAAATCCGGAGTGATGTCGAGCAGGTAATTGGTGGCGGTGGAGTATTGGTAATTGCCACGAAGACTCTGGACAAACAATTGCGGCGAGATGTAATCGCGGAATTCGGTACCGAACTTGACAGTATGGCTGCCGTGAATCCAGCTCATATTTTCGATGCCCTGGTAAAGATTAATAATCCGGCCTTGGGGATAGCTGGGATTCGGGCCGATCTGCAAGCCCAGGTCGTTGAACTGCAAATTAGGGAAAGCGCTGAGGCCAGGGAAAGTCTGGTTTCCGACTGGCTGCGATTCATTCGTGCGTTGAAAGGCCAGCCGGAATTCGTTTGTCAGATGGGCATTGAAGGTGTGGTATTCGGCAATCGTAGCGAGATATAAACGCTGTTCAACCGGCGTAAAGAATGCCGGCAGATCCACGTTGACATTACTAATCTGATTCGTGTGATTAAAAATGAACCGGCCCCGCAATTGATCCGCATCCGAAATGTTGTAATCCACCGAACTGACGCCATAATATGCGTTTGTAAAATTGGCCCCGGCAATCGGAATGATTCCGGTTGGCGCCGATACGTTGCCGACTGTGATGACGGGAGCGCCGGCAGTCACCGCGGGCGCGACCGCATACTTTTGCATCACGCCCAAGTTCGTCTGGTTGACGCCTGGAGCCGACGACAGAGTACTGTATCCGGCCGACGTGGGGGCGTAAACGGCTCCTGGCTTACTCGCTTGACCGAGGGGGCTGTACTCCAGGCTGCCGAAGAAGAAGAGCTTGTTCTTGAGAATGGGACCACCCACATTCGCGCCGAGGTGATTCCGGTCGAAACGAGGCGGCGTGTAAATGCCTTCGTTCTTGAATTGCTGGTCGAGGGCGTTCAGATTCCGGTTCTCCATGTAATCGTAGAGAGTGCCGTGATACTCGTTGGTCCCGCTTTTCACGATAGTGTTGAACTGGCCGCCGGAGGAATGCCCGAATTCCGCGGAAAACTGGTTTTGCAGGAGAGTAAACTCTTCAACGGAGTCGTTCGGAACGAAGACGACCGGTCCGGTGACGGCCTTATCGTTGTTGTCGACGCCCTCGATAGTGAAGTTGTTATTGCGAGGGCGTTGGCCGCCGATGGAGGGTCCGGTGCCCACGCCGATTCCGCCATTACTGGCCACGCCGGCCTGCAACAGAGACAGGTTCAGCACGCCTTCCGTTCCGCTGGCGACAGGTAAGTCGGCGACCTGTTTGGTGTTATAGGTGTTCTGGATCTGGGCAGTGGTGGTATCGATGAGCGCTCCGGCCGCGGAGACTTCGACACTAGTTGCTACCTGCCCCACTTGCAAGGTGAGATTCGCCGTAGCCGTCTGGTTCAGTTGAACCGTAACGCCCATAAGGGTGGACGTGGCGAAGCCGGTGGCGGAAGCGGCGAGTTGGTACTCTCCGGCCGGAAGATTGCCAATCCGGTACTCACCACTGGCATTGGTGACGGCGGTGGTCTTGATGTTCGTCCCCGAATTAGTGGCGGTCACGGTAGCGTTGGATACAGCCGAACCGCTGCTATCGGTAATGGTGCCTACCAAATCGCCGCTGATGGCTTGGGCTGAGAGGTTACCGGAAAACGAGATCACCGCCGCGCTCAAGCATGCAAGCAAGCAGGCTGAAGCCCCGCAACGGTTTCTTACAGATCGGATTGCTTTAGACGACATGGGAAAGACCTCCGGGGAAAATGAAAGCAATTTCACTCGCGGTAGAAGAAAAGGAATAAACGAGTTCCAACCCCTTTATTACTTATGGGGTCTACAGTACCGTATTGCATGAGGATGCGCAAGTAAAAAACTAGTTCTAGGAAGGGCAGACCAGTACTCAGGTTTCGGCCGCGGCGAACGGGTTAACAATTCGGACACCGCCTGCGATCCTGTTGTTCTGCAGATCTTCGGTATACAAGATGGCCGCGCCGGCGGTACGGGCTGCATGGACAATGAGCGAATCCCAGAAAGACATACGCGTGAGGCGGTGCAACTCAATGGCTGCAATCACATCTCTCACCTCAAAACACACGACGCGCCCTTCTCCGAACACGCGGACCCTTTCCTGAGCGACATCCGGAGCCAAGCCCAGTTTGCGAGTGGAAACGGCGTAATATTCTTGCAATACCTGCAAGGAGAACACGGCTGTCCCCTGGCTCACATGCTTCTTGAGGAGATCTCTGGCGATTTGCCGCTTGGCGCCGACGGAGGCATCGTCGGCGTACACGAGCATTTTCGAATCGAAAAAGGCCAGCGAAGGCATCAGAAGTTCCGTTCATGGATCTCGTCGCGGTTGAACTTCCAACCATGCGAATCGCCTGTATCTTGCTTCCAAAGGCGCTCCAGCTCAGCGGCCAGGGCAGCCGGGTCGCGCTTGCCCACGAACTGCTCCAGGTAGTCGCGGACAAGCTGATTGACACTGGTGCCCATGGCTTCGGCGCGCCGCCTGGCCTCGCGGATTACGTCGTCATTGATAGAGAGCGTCACATTCATGTCCACATTTTACGTGTTCACTCGATACGTGCAAAGCTCTTCGCTGTTAGCCGGACCGTTCTAAACTTTTTCGCCCGGACTATCGTATGATATATCATGAGTAAGGATTTTTGGACGAATTACGGTCCCTGGGCTTGGCCCGGTTTCGGCGGGAGGGCCCGCTTCTTTGAATCCGGCGAGGTCCGCCTCGCCTTGCTTTCGCTTCTGAGCGATGGCCCCAAGCACGGCTACCAATTGATGAAGGAACTGGAGGAACGCTCCGGCGGCCTGTATCGCGCCAGCGCCGGGAGTGTGTACCCTACTCTCCAACAACTTGAAGATGAAGGGTTAATCTCGGCCGAACTCCGCGATGGCAAGCGGGTTTTCAGCCTCACCGAGGCCGGCCGGGCGGAACTCGAAAGCGACCCGGAGGCTGTGAAGCGGATCTGGGAGCGGGCGCAACAGTGGGGAGAGTGGGGTCAGTTTACAGATCCCACAGTGATGACTGCGCTGATGGTCTGTTTCAAACCGCTCATGAAGGCTGCTTGGAAAGCGGCTGCGCGGACCGGCCACAAACCCGGAGGTATGGACAAAATTCGCGACGTCTTCAGCCACGCAAGCCGCGAGTTGGAAGCGCTATAGAGTCAGTTCGCTACGACGGCCGCCCGCGTCTCCAGAATCTGGGCCGTGTGGCGGCGGCTGTGACCGGCAATGAGGAGGATGTACTCGTAGCCGTTTAGAGCGCCAAAGCGAGGATGCGACAGCAATCGGGGATAGAGCGAGGCGTGATTCTCTTCGACGAAGCTCATAGTCGCGGCGCGGGCGGCATTGTAGCTCTCGACCGCGTCGGATAGCTTGCGGAAACGGCCGACGGGCCGCACAAGCTCGGGGGCTTGTGCCCGGGTGCTGCGATCTACGACCCGCGCCAGGAACGCCGCTTCCCGCTCTTTATCGGCAGCCGGCGCATCGGACTGGACGGCCTCCTTCAGCCGTTCCAGGAATCGTTGCTCCACCGTAGTCACATGTTCGAGGCACTCCAACACGGACCATCGTTCCGGACCTGGAGAGGCCGCTGCCTGCGCATCGCTGAGCCCCGCTATGGCGGCATGCAACTCCTGCCGGCTGTTCTCGAGCAGGCGGAGCAGTTCACTTCTGTCTACAGTTGTGGTTTGCGGTGTCATATCAAATCGCAGTCTATCTCAATAGAGCCCCTCAATCGAGCGATGCCGCGTTGATTTCAATCATGTGACGGTCGGGATCCATGATGTAAAGCTGCGGGTAGCCGGTGATGGAGTGCGGGTTGGTGTGGACCTTGCTCAGCTCATCGGCGCTATCCTCGCGATATCCCTTGGAGCGCAGGAATTCGAGCACCTGGCGATAGCTCGGCACGCGCGCGGCAAAGTGAAGATCGCGGTCGTCAACGCTCTTGCCCGTGCGGTATGTGGGATTGGTGTGAACGATCAGGTGAAGTTCCTGCCCATCGGCCAGGCGGAACCAGGCGCCCGGAAAAGGGAAGTTGGGCCGGGCAATCTGTTCCAGGCCGAGGATCTCGCGATAAAAGGATACGGAGCGATCCAGGTCGCTCACCGGCACAGCGATGTGATGAAGTAATTGGATGTTCATATGGATTACGCTATAAGATCAAATCTCCCTATGCCTCATGAAATCATGCCACACGAAAACGCGTTTGAGATGGCCACTTCCAGTATTCGCTTCGGCAAGGGGGTCACGCGGGAAGCGGGAATGGACCTGGCGGATTGGGGTGTGCGGCGCGCGCTGGTCGTCACGGACGCGCGGGTAAGGCACTTGGGGCCCGTCCAAACCGTGCTGGAATCGCTGGAGGCAAACGGCGTGGGGTTCGCGGTTTACGATCGCGTGCGGGTCGAACCGACGGACGAATCGTTTCGCGATGCGATCGCGTTCGGGCGGGAGGCGGAGTGCGATGGCATCGTGGCTGTGGGCGGCGGCTCGACCATCGACACGGCCAAAGCAGTGAATCTCTACACGACCTACCCGCCGGTGGATTTTCTCGATTACGTGAACCCGCCGATCGGCAAGGGCCTGCGGGTACCGGGGCCTCTGAAGCCGCTGATCGCAATTCCCACCACCGCGGGGACGGGCAGCGAAACCACGGGAGTGGCGATCTTCGACTTGACGAAGATGCATGCCAAGACCGGGATCGCCAGCCGCCTCTTGAAACCCACGCTGGGACTGCTCGACCCCGAAAATACGCGGACCATGCCGGCGGCTGTAGCGGCTTCCACCGGCCTGGATGTGCTCAGCCACGCGATTGAATCGTATACCGCGCTGCCGTTTGCAGAACGGCCGCTGCCGGAGCGGCCCTCGCTGCGGCCGGCGTATCAGGGGTCGAATCCGATTAGCGACGTCTGGTCGCTCCAAGCGCTGCGGATGGTCGCCCAATACCTGGTACGCGAAGTAGAGGACACTTCCGACGACGAAGCGCGCGCGAACATGCTGCTCGCTTCCTCGTATGCGGGCGTGGGATTCGGCAATGCGGGCGTGCATCTGCCGCACGGCATGTCGTACCCGGTCTCGGGCATGGTGAAGCAATACCGCGCGCCGGGCTACGAAGTGGATCATGCGCTGGTGCCGCATGGTTTCTCGGTCATTCTCAATGCGCCCCCGGTGTTCCGCTTCACGGCTTCCGCCGCCCCGGAGCGGCACCTGGAAGCAGCGCAGGCCTTGGGCGTGGATGTGGCGCGCTGCCGCCGGGAAGACGCCGGGCGCATCCTTTCCGAACGCATCACGTGGTTTATGGAACGATTGGGCGTGCCCAACGGCCTCGGCGCTATCGGCTACACTGCCACGGAAATTCCGGCGCTGGTCGAAGGCACGCTGCCGCAACATAGAGTGACGAAACTCGCGCCGCGCCCGGCCGGGACGGAAGAACTCGCCCGTTTATTCGAGGAGGCGATGGTTGCGCGGTGACGCGGCAGGTCCTAATCGTGCAACATTGAAAGTGATGGCAAGGCGAGGAATTCATTTGGCTCTGCTGGCCGGTGTGTTCACGTTGTGGGTATATGGTCAATCCGGGACACAGAGTGCCGCGCCGGCAACACCGGAGCATCCCACACCGGAGCATGCTACACCGGATCAAGCCGCGGCCTCCGATCCGGACATCCCCATTGAAGATCAACCGACCAATAATCCGGCGCAAGACGCGGAACTGATCCGGAAGATTCGGGCGGCGCTGAAGAAAGACAAAGCCACCGCGCGGTACTGCTTCGATATCCAGATCACTCCTTACGTGGGCAAGGTGAAGTTGGAGGGCGCGGTGCCCACGCAAGAGATCCGGCACGAGATCGAGCAAAGGACTCGGGCGGCGGTGAAAGGCATGAGCGGCTTGCAGGTAAAAGATGAGATTGAAGTGCAGCCGCGGAACTGGAGAGCCGCGCGGTAAGCGGTGAACAGCGGCTCCGTTCCCGGTTGCCGCACTAGTTCTTTCTCGAGCGCGGATATATTTCATGTGTTGTTGATCGGATAACAACCTCGGCCTATGTGGATTTTCATGCAATTGGATGAATACCCATTCGGGAGAAACACAGATTTTAGCTCACTACCCTAGCGCGAGATGGCTTGCAACACATTTCTATATGCGTCCGCGGAGACGCTTACTTGGCCCCAGAGCGGGTGGTCCATGGCCACAATGAGCAACACCACTAGACTGATCATCGCTGCCAAGGCCAGGGTGAGCAGGAACTGAAGGCCGAATTCCTCCGTCCAAAGGACGTAAGTCATCATAATCAGCACGCCGGCCCCCACCAGGACCAGCAAATACAGCACGCCCGGCAACGCGTCGTCCACAGCATGCCGGCGGGCCCTCCGCTTGTTGAGGAAATTATTAAGTTCGACCAGAGCCTGCGCTTGAATGATACTCTGGCGGTTGCTTACAGCTTCTGCATGGACCAGGTTCGTCGCCAATTGGCGGGCTAGAGCGTCGCCGCCCTCGATGGCGGTTCCGACCTTCTGGGCCGGCCATTCTTTCTCGATCACGAAATTAAGGTAGTCTCGTATTTGCTGCCGCATTACGGTACTTGTTTGCTCGTCCAGGCCGCCCACATCGATGTAGAGGTCGTTCACAGCAAAGGCCTCCTCGTTGACAATGCCTTCGACTTCCTTGAACTTCTCCCAGGTAGCGACGGCGATGAGGCCTAGCACAAGGGCGTAGACGACACCGGCGCTGGCCACGAAGTTGAAAACCAGATCGTTCCCTTTGTGCGGCCGGCGGAGCACCAGGCGGCGGCAGATCAGGAGTCCCGCGAGAGAGCCACTGCCAATGGCCACGAAGATGAGAATGGCAAGTTGCCAGGTCGGTATCCAATAGAGCCAGAGAACAAAGTGTTTGAGCATGGGAAGGGGCGGGTTCCGCTTACGCTATGTTGTTGGCAGACCAACAAAGGATTCTCACATCAATTTATTGTCATCTGATGCCGTGCCGAACCCTCAGAACACGTAGCTCACACCAAATAGCGGCGTGAACTGCTCGAAGATTCCCCGGGCGGTGTTGTGCGGAGCGGGTACGATTTGCGTGCGCGGAAAAGTTGTGAGGTAATCCAGAAATTCGCCTCGGAGAAGGACCCTTTTGTGGATGCGGTACTTGACGCCACCGCCTACTACGAACACCACCTTCCAGACATCGTTATCTGTCAGGCTAGCGACCTGCGGAATCGGCTGCGGGAAAGGTTCAGGACCGGCGATGATGTAGTTTTTCGCGCCTACGCCGCCGGTCACGAACGGCCGGAACTTGTGAGTGCGATCTTTGAAGTGGAATAGCAAACTGCTCGTGAGCGCCCACGAGTTTCCCTGAATATCCGCCTTCACTCCCAGCCCCTGCAGAAACGGATGGCCATCGTGATATAGGAAGTTCAATTCGCCGGACACGTACTTCGAGAAATCTGCTCCTAGAATAATGCCCGCGGCGAAGCGGTTACGGATGCCGGCTTTGATCGATCCCTCGGGCGACAGGATGGACCCGTCGCGATAGACACCATAACCGATGTTCGCTCCCAGTTCGTACTCGAACTGCTGGGCAGTTTGCGGGAGCGCGGGGCAGGCCAACAGAACGGTTAAGAAAAGATATTTGCCGTACATGATGGCTACCAGTTTATTTCGCTTGGCGCAGTCGCCGGCGCAACTCCGCCGTGGCCGCGCGATGGCATTTGAGGCAGAGCGTGCGCATGTTGGAGAGATCGCATTCGCCGCCGCCTTCGGCGACGGAAACGATATGGTCGGCGTCCCATAGATTGCGCCGCATGCCCCATTCTTTTTCGAACCGGCGGCGGGCGGCATAATCGAGTTTGCGCTTCTGCTTGCGTAATGCTTCGGTATCGACGCCGCAGACAGCGCATGCGCCGCGATCGCGTGCGAATACTTGCTCGCGCAGATAGCCGGGATCGGTGCGGAGCCGCCATTCATGCACACAAGAGACCCCGCAGAACGTAAACCGGCCGCGGGGGATTTCGCCGCCGCACCAGCGGCAGGTTGTTTGCTCGCTTCGTTTCACCCAACCCCCCGGCATCATTCTGAGCCGCGACTGAAAGGACCAGTCCGGCGTGACCGCTCCCTCCGGTCGCGGCTCAGAACTTGGTCGGGGCTCGGAATTTTTTGGTGTGCTCACACCCGCAGTTCGTACCCCAGGGCGCGCATCCCCTGGATGATCTGCTGACGAATTTCGCCGACTTCTTCGGACGACAACGTGCGCTCCGGCGAGCCGGCGGTCACGCGGAAGGAAACGCTCTTCTGGCCCGAAGCAAGCGGCGGACCCGAATATTGCCGCACGAACCGGATCGATTCCACCAGCGGCGAAGCGAATTCGGCGATGCGCGCCTGGAGTGTGCCCGCAAGTTCGCGCTCGCCGGCAATGACCGAAAGATCGAAGGCGCTCGAAGGATAGCGACGCACGGGCGTGTACTTGTTCTCGACCGCCGCGAGCCGCTCGACCACGCGCAGATCGATATCCAAGATGACTGCGCGCCCGGTTTCGAGGAGCGTAGGATGCAGTTCGAAGAAGCGCCCGGTTTTTTCGCCTCGCCAGATAAGGTCCGCGGCGCGCGCGGGATGTTCGAAGGGCCGGGCGTCTTTGGGACAAGCTTCGACGCCGGGCATGAGGCACTCGGCTGCGCGCTTGACTTCAAACAATGCCGCCACGCCGTCGCCTTGTCTTTCATAAATTGCCGCGGCCAGGTGCGGGATTTCGTCCGGCAGCCCGCCATCGCGTTTATGAACTTCCCGGCCGATTTCAAACAGGCGGAAAGAGTCCCGATGTTTCAGATTTTCCGTAATGTTTTTCCAGATGCCGGGAATCAGAGAGGAACGCAGCAGCGCCTGATCGGACGCGATCGGATTGGCAACGCGCAGGTGGCATGCGGGATCGAGGCCGAATGTTTTGGCTTGATCCTCGCTGACAAACGAGTAGTTATAGACTTCGTTGAATCCCAGCCCGGTGAACAGCTCGCGGATTTCGTGCTGGAATCGGCGCTCCGGATTGGCCGGCGGTACGGTGGCGGCCACTAGCGGAGCTTGCGGGGCGATGGTGCCGTAGCCGATCATGCGGCCGACTTCTTCGACTAAGTCGTCTTTGATGGTGATGTCTTTCGTGGCGCGCCAAGAAGGAACGGTAACCGAGAACACGCCGGCGCGCGGCTCGGAGACCCCGAACTCCAGCCGCTCCAGAATGTCGCGCACTTCGACCGCGGGGATCGGCCGGCCAAGCTTGCGCTCGAGCCAGGCAAGCGGCAGCTCGATCGGCGGCCTGGATGGGATTTCTTTCTTTCGATCGGCCACGCCACCAACCGGCCGGACGCCGGGGGAGAGTTCCTCCAGCAGTTGGATGGCTCGCGCGAGCGCGCGCACTGTGTTGGCCGGGTCCTGGGCCTTCTCGAAGCGCATGGAGGCATCCGTGCGGAGTTTGAGCGCGGCCGAGGTTTTGCGCACCGAAGATGCCAGAAAGTTTGCGCTCTCCAGCACCACGCGCGTGGTTTTCGCGCTGATGGCGCTATCCATTCCGCCGATCACGCCGGCCAGTGCAATGGCGCCGGCCGCATCGGCGATCACCAGATTGGCAGGGCCGAGCGTGTACTCCTCGAGGTCCAAAGCACGGAACTTCTCGCCCGAGTGCGCGGGGCGGACAAAAATCGTGCCGCCGTTGAGCAAATCCGCGTCGAAGGCGTGCATGGGCTGCGCCAGCTCGGCCATCAGGTAGTTGGTCATATCGACGATGTTGTTGATCGGGTTCAGACCGATGGCGTTGAGGCGGTATTGCAGCCACAGAGGGGACGGGCCGACGGTGACGTTTTCAAACACCAGCGCACTGTAACGCGGGCAAAGCTGGAAATCGGCGATTTGGATATCGATGGCCGGGTCCCCTTCCGGCAACAGGGCAAGGCGCACGGGATCGCGCATCCGAAGGCTTTGGATCGCGGCCACCTCGCGCGCCATTCCCACGTGCCCCCACAAGTCAGGCCGGTGGGTGATGGATTTGTTGTCGATTTCGATGATGCTATCGGGCACGCAGCCAGGCAGCGGCGCACCCACCTGCTCATCCAATTCGAGGATGCCGGAATGATCGCGGCTGATGCCTAATTCTGCCGCGCTGGCCAGCATGCCATCGCTTTCGACGCCTTGAACCACCTTGCGGCCGACCGGCGCGTACGCCGCAATCATGCCCGCGCGGCAATTGGGCGCGCCGCAAACCACCGTCACATGACCGTAGCGGCCCGCATCTACCGTGGCTCTTACGTTATGGCTGTTGGGAATCGGTTCGACTGATTCGACGCGGGCGGCACAGGCGCGGTCGAGCGGCAGGCCGGCCCCAACGATCGCCTCGCACTCGGCCGTTTTCATGGTGATGAGCGCCGCGAGATCGCCAGGCGCGCTGTCGAGGCCCGGGACTAATTCCCGCAGCCAGTTGTATGAAAATTTCAAAATTGCTCCAGAAACCGAAGGTCGCCGCCTTGGAGCTGGCGGATATCGTCGATGCCGTAGCGCATCATCACAAGGCGAGTGAGTCCCAGGCCGAAGGCGAAGCCGTTCCACTCTTCCGGATCGATGCCGCTCATGCGCAGCACGTTGGGATTCACCAGGCCGCAAGGCAGAAGTTCGACCCAGCCGCTCTGCTTACAGACCGCACAACCCGTGCCGCCGCAGATGAGGCACTGGATATCGAGCTCGAAGCCCGGCTCGACAAACGGAAAATAGCCGGGGCGCAGCCGCACGGTCACTTCGCGCCCGAAAATCGAAGTGAGCAGAGTTTTCATGAAGTAGATGAGGTGAGCGATAGAAACTTCGCGGTCCACCATCATGCCTTCGAGCTGATAGAAAGTGTGCTCGTGGGAAGCATCCACGCTCTCGTTGCGGAAGGCGCGTCCCGGCGCGATCATGCGCAGGGGCGGGGCCAGCTTTTCCATGCCTCGCACTTGCACAGCCGAAGTATGCGTGCGCAGCAGGTTGCCCCCTTCAAGCCAGAAGGTGTCCTGCATGTCGCGCGCGGGATGATCCGCCGGGATGTTGAGCGCGTCGAAATTGTGATATTCGGTTTCCACCTCTGGCCCATCGAGCACGGCAAAGCCGAGCGAAATGAATAGGTCTTCGATTTCGCGCTGGATTTGCGTAATAGGATGCAGGTGGCCGCGGCGGGGGCCTGGCGCAGGAAGCGTGAGATCGACCCATTCTGAATCCAGACGGGTGCGCAGCGCGGCTTCGGCGAATTGCTGCTTGCGAGCTTCGAGCGCCTCTTCTACTTTCTGTTTAGCGGCATTGAGCAGCATGCCGATCTGGCGCCGGGCGTCCGGATCGAGCCGCCCCATTTCTTTGGCGATTTGGTTGAATGCGCCTTCTTTGCGCCCGAACGCCGCCACCCGCGCGGCTTCCAACTCTTCGGCAGTTTTCGCCGCGGCGATGCGCGCCAGCAAATCGGCTTCGAGTTGCCGGATGGAATCGGCCAACATGGCGGAGAGGTTTCATTGTAACAAGCGCACTTCTAAGCAGAGTTCGGGTGTGGTTACGTCGGACTCGCCTGAAAGCACCGGGACCTTGTTCAGGAGCGCTTCTCAGTAACAGTCACCGGCTGGCTCACGCGGAAGGTGATGCGCGTCTCCGACGGGAGAACGGCCGGCTTGCCACGAGTGAGGAGGACGTCGCCTGCTCCAATGCCGCCGCCCGCTCCCGCTCCAATGGCAGCGCCCTTACCGCCGCCCGCGATGGCGCCGATAATCGCGCCGATCGCCGCTCCGCCGCCGACCTTTGCAGCATCGGTCGCGCGCGTCCCTTCGGCATGCTTTTCGAAGCTATCGGTCACCAGCGACATGGTCTGTCCATCAGAGAGGTGAACGCGTGTCAGTTCGATTGAGAGATAAGCTACGCCTCTGACTTTGCCGCCCCTATCGGAGGCGACCACTCGTCCCTCAGCCTTCGCGCCTCGTTCCGCGATGACCAGGTGGTCCACAACCAGCGGATTGTCCAGCGTAGCGGTGAACGTATCACCGGCATTGTTCCGTTCGCTGGTCAACCCGTCAATGAGGCGCACCGGTATCACGAATCCGGCGCTCAGCGTGACTTGACGAGGCGGCGGAGGAGGAGGCGGCTCAGGCGCAGTAGCTACTTGCTCCGGCGCGGGCGTTGGCGGCAGCGGCTCCGGCGTGGGCGTGGGTGCGGCCGCCGGCGCTGGCGCAGGGGATTGCGCCGGAGGAGGCGTGTTTTGCGCGGTTAGTACCGGCTGGGGAGGCGGCGGCGCGGCGGACTGGCTGGAAGGCGTATTGTGATGGACCGGTTTGGGACGGGAACTGGCTTTGCGCTCCGGGAAGGGCTGGGGCTTTTCCACGGGCACCGTCTCCTGGAATACCGGCGGAGCCGGGGTCTCGGCCTGCGGGGGTGGAGTCGCAACCGGCGCCGGCGCGGTATTCTGCGCAACCACCGGAGCGCCGGTCTGTGCCGCGGGCGTCTGCGGCCGTTCCGCCACCTTCATAATCACGGCGCCGGCCGCCGCGCCGGCAATTACCAAGAGAGCAATTTGCACAGGTTTCACGGAACTCTCCTTCCAAGCCTCAAAGACGATGCGAACAGGTTTTCCGTTTCTATTCGAAGCCGGTTAAAATCAACTTAATAACAGCCGTGGCCGCTGTTCCCGAAAAAAATGACCTTCCCCACAAAACTCGCCATCGGCCCTGTGTGTATTTCTCCCGCTACGGTTCTGGCGCCGATGGCCGGAGTAACGGACACCGTTTTCCGCAGATTTATTCGCAACCTCGGTGGATGCGGCCTGATCATGACCGAATTTACCAGCTCGCATGGCGTCAGCGCTTCCCTGCGTGCGCGCAAACCCACAGCCACACTGAGAAAATACCTGGCATTCGAACCCGAAGAACACCCGATTTCCGCACAGCTTTTTGGCGCCGATCCCCAAGTGATGGTGGATGCCGCCCGGGTCTGCCAAGATTTGGGCTTTGACATACTCGATATCAACTTTGGTTGCCCCGTAAATAAAGTAGTGAAATGCAATGGGGGGAGCGGTCTCCTCCGCGACCTGCCCCTGGTAGAGCGCCTGCTGCGCGAGGTCCGCCGCGCGATCGCCATCCCGTTCACTCTAAAATACCGGGCCGGCTGGAACGATTCCGAACTCGTCACAGTCCGCATGGCGAAGCTGGCCGAAGAATGCGGTTTGCAAGCGATAGCCCTGCACCCCCGCACCCGGGAACAAGGGTACAGCGGCAAGGCCGATTGGTCCCGCATCGCCGAGGTGAAAGCAGCGGTGCGCATACCTGTGATCGGCAACGGCGATATCGTAACCCCTGAAGACGCAGTTCGCATGGTCCGCGAGACCGGCTGCGACGCCGTAATGATCGGCCGAACCGCATCCTCAAATCCCTGGATTTTCCGCCAGATTCAGCAGTATTTGGAAACCGGGACCTATAACGAACCGGGCCAGACCGACCGATATTTGATGATG
>DATBID010000087.1:0-19498 GCA_036557125.1 Bryobacteraceae bacterium
CGGTTTGATCGTGAGCGTGGATACGGGCATTCGCGCGGCGGCTGTGGTGGAGCGGGCGAATGAGCTGGGAATCGACGTGATCGTTACGGATCATCACCTGCCGGAAACGACGCTGCCTCCGGCGGTGGCGGTGCTGAATCCTAATCGTCCGGATTGCTCTTATCCCGACAAATCGCTATGCGGCGCGGGGGTGGCTTTCAAGCTGGTGCAGGCGCTGCTGGGCACGCTCAATTGGCCGGTTGAAAAACTGGGGCGGGTGACGGAATCATTTCTGAAGATGGTGGCGATTGCGACTGTGGCGGACGTAGTCCCGCTCACCGGTGAAAATCGAATTATTGTGAAACATGGTCTGAGCGGGCTGGCAGACGTCCGCAATCCGGGGCTGCGCGCGCTGCTCGATGCGGCCGGTTTTGCAGGCGCTCGTGTTCCGAGCTCCCGCCAGGTGGCGTTTCAGATCGCGCCGCGGCTCAACGCGGCTGGCCGCATGGATACGGCGCAGGCGGTGATCGAGCTATTCCTCACGTCCAATCCTCAGCGGGCCCGCGAACTGGCTGGGCAACTCCAACGGCAAAACGCAGACCGGCAACAGGTGGAAACCGCCATTCGCGAAACATGTGAGAGTCTGGCTGTAGATCCCTCGGCCGCTGCGCTGGTGTACTACGCGGAGGACTGGCATCGCGGTGTGTTGGGGATAGTCGCCAGCCGGCTGGTGGAGCGTTTGCACCGGCCCGTTTTTGTGTTGAGCCGGAATCCCGATGATGGTCTGGCGCAAGGCTCGGGACGTAGTATACCGGCATTCCACCTGCTTGCAGCGCTTGAATCCATGGCGGATCTTTTCGTGCGCTTCGGCGGGCATGCGCATGCTGCTGGTGTGACGCTGGAGACAGCACGTGTGGATGAGTTTCGACAGCGCTTCCACGAATGTGCGGCGGCGCGGCTGCTGCCTGAGGACTTGAAGCCGCAATTGGCCGTTGACGGCGTGGTGGAACTCCAGGAGATCGATGAGCGCAGCGCAGCGGGCGTGTTCGCCCTGGCGCCTTTCGGGCATGGCAATCCGCTGCCGGTTTTCGCGGCGCTCGCTGTGGAAGTGGCGGGGCCGCCGGCACCGTGGAACGGGAAGCACCTGCGGGTGCTGCTGCGGCAGAACGGGAGGACGCTGGCTCTCAAAGCGTGGAACTTCGCGGAGAGGGCGGCGGAGTTACCTGCTAAGGCGCGGGTGGATGCAGCGTACTCGGTTGAGGAAGACACATACGCGGGCGGGTTCAGCGTGGTGCTGCGCGATGTCCGCCACTGCGGGAGTTAGGCTCCCGCCCGGCGGCGACGCAAAATTAACAAACCGGCCATGCCTACGCCTAGGAGGACGACATAACCCGGTTCGGGCACGGCGGCTGCGGTGAATGTGCCAGCGGTGCGCACGTCAAAGCCTAATTGGGGCGCGGACTGTGCTCCGGCGCCAGTTACAAGATCCCGGTTCGAATAGTCCAGTTCGAAAGTGTAGGAATCACCGGGAGTCAAGGTGTGCGTGGGGATTACGTAGCTGGTCGTGGTCGCGGGGAGAAAGCCGCCGCCTGCGTTAAAGACCTGCGTGTTGGTAGTGTTATCGAAAATGGTAAAGAAGATAAATGAATCGTTAGCGGTCGTTCCGGTAACGTATGGGCTGAAATGAACGGTGAACGGCAGATTCGCATTCACTCCCTGCAAGGCCGAATAGTCTGTTCCCGTCAGATAGGGATTCGACTGCGGATAGTCATCGGCCAGATAATTTAGCGTCGCGGTATCAGTGGTCGTGCTATTGGTTCCCTGGTAGGTATACGTCCCGAAAGTGTACACCGCTTCCATCGCGGCTAAATTGGGAAAAAAACCGGTTTGGAAGTGCCAGTCGGTTGGGGAAGTCTGGGTTAAGGCTTGAGTCGCACCGAGCGGGGTAACGAAGGACGCTGAGGTGTAGGCGTTCGTGGTCTGATTCAGGTCGGCCGAAAAGAAGGTTCCGTTCAAGGTGAGGTCGTTACCATTGCCCACCTGTTCATAAGAAATATTCCCGAATTGGTCAAGGAATGTGATGTCCGCGCGGGCGGCTGGGGAGAAGGCTGCCAGTATGGCGAACAGGGAAAATGTGATTGCGAGCGATTTGCGAACCATCGACGTCCTCCGAGATTACTGCTAATTTAGCATCACGCGCGGGGGCGTCTCGATGAATTCGTCCTGCCGTTTCAGGTGAAGGTACTAGAACTGGTGGGGCTGACGAGTCTACTTGAACCGCTTTTTAAAGAAGAAATCCAGGCCAACCAGGCCGTTTTCTTCTCGCTGCGCGACCACCGACCATTGCTTGTTCACCGACCATTCGACACTGACTACCTGGGGATTGGCTTGAGTGACGTTGGCGATGTAGGTGAAGGTCACATCGGGGGTGACTTGTTGTTGCAGAGTGACGCGGGCCTGGGGGTTGTACTGGGTGCCAGGTAGGGTGGGGTCGATGCGAATGCCGCTGACGCCGAAGAAGCGCTGCAGACGGCCGGTGATGGGGCTGGCAATCGCCTGGCCGAGCAGCGCGCTGGCCGCTGATTGTTGCGCCGGCTGCGCGATGGAGCTCTGCTGGACGCGAAAGCTGGTGTCAGAGGCGTATGATCCGGTAGCCAGCACGGACACGATTTCGTTGAATTGCAACGGCGGGTCGGAGCGGGGCGTAAGAGTCAGCTTGTCGAGCGGCCCCGCAACGGTTAGTGTGATATCGATGCCGCGCACCTTGGTTTCCAAATCCAGATCGAGCACCGGCTCGATTTTGGAAGGGTCGTAGAACGAAACCGAGCCTCCACTGATGGCGTACTTGGTTCCGAAGAAAACCAACTGGCCTTGAAAAATGTTGACGCGCCCCTGCAGCGCCGGATTGCCGGCAGTCCCGCGCAGGCGCAGGTTCGCTTCGGCCTGCACTCCCTGGGTGAGTGAGCTTTCAATTTGCACATCGGGTGTGGTTTGAATTTGTACGTCGAAATTCAAGCCACCGACGAAGCCTGTGTTGGCCGAGGGCGTATGCACCGGTTCGGCGGATTTTGCCAGCAGTGAGCCGAAATCAGATTGCAGATTAAAGGTGGCGCGGGAAACCGATATCGTTCCGGCCAGTGTGCTGCGGTCGCTGTTGCCGGTGAAGTCGAGATTGGCGTTCGATACCGTGCTGATGCCTTCCGGATAACGGATGCGCACGCCCTTGGTTTCGGCGTGGAGACCGAAAACTGCGCGTCCGGCAGTGTATCCGGCAAAGCCTGAAAACTGCACCTGTCCACCGCCCGTTTCCGCCGCTAGAGTCTGAATGGTCGCACGGTTTCCAGCAAAGATCACTACTCCCCGCGCTTTCGTAAGGCTGTTCGGAATGGCCGCGTAACTGAAGGAAGCGTCCTGAATTTCCGCGCGCCCGTTCACTTGCGGGTCAGCCGCTCGTCCGCGCACGTTGGCATCAAAGCTGCCCTGGCCGGCGGACGTGATATCCGTGTTGAAGGTCCGCAGCAAGCTGAGATCGACTCGGCCGGATGCTCTCAGATCGAGCGCGTTTCTCTGATTCAGCAGGACACGGCCGCCGATAGTGAGATCTGTGGATGGGCCGGTCAGGTGCGCGCTGTCGACGGTCACCACCGAATTCGCGGCACTGGCTATTATGGGACCGGCATTGCGCAGCGTGAAAACAGTTGTCCCCTTAGGGCCGATCTGGAAGTTTTCGACTCGCAGTTCCTCTTTCATGCGCTCAGGCTTGAGGGCCGGGCCGCTGAGGGCGATTTCTCCCTCCGCGAAGCCTTGAAACGGGGCGGTTTCGCGGGACTGCGCGGGGGCGAGCCAGTTGCGTAGTTCGACCAAATCCAGGCGAGAGAAGCGAATATTGGCAGTACCGGGATAATCTCCTTCCAGACGCCACTCGCCCTGCCCATGAATAGCCGAATTGGCCACGCCGGAATCGAGGCGGGCGCGCAGCACTGGCGTTTGGTTGGGGCCGCCTTCAGTTTGTGCCGTAAGGTGAGTGTCACCGAAATGCATTCCGGACACAACAAGTGAGTGCGCGGCCAGATCGGCATTGAGAGAATCGATGCGCGGAACGCCATGAGCCAATTCAAGCGCGCCTTTTGCGGATACCTGGGCCGTCCCAAGAATGCCCGGCTCAAATCTGGCGAGCGAGACGAATTGATGGAGCGGCAGATTGTTGGTTTCGAGGGCAAAGCGCAGCCGGCCGGAATCGAGCACCCCGGGTGAGTGATCGAAAGCCAGATCGAATGTGGCGCTGCGCGCGCCGGCTATCACCTGCCCCGCGGTGGCCTCGATCCGCCGCGCCTCGTAGTTGATGTTCGCGGTCAGCCGGTCGAAAGGTTCACCGCTCACGGCGCCGTTGATCACTTCGATTTGGCCCGTAGCTCGCGGATCGCCCAGTGTTCCGGAAACTTGCGCGGATGCGTTCAAGGTTCCGTTGGCGGAAACACTCTTCTGGCCCAGGCGTGTAAGGATTTCGGTCACATTGGCATTGCGTACGGAGCCGCGCGCGCTAATGGCGCTGGTGTTTGCGGGTTGCCAGTTCACCAGGTCCAAGGCCCCGTCGAAGCGCGCCCGTAACGGGCCGCGCGTCAAGGACGCATCTTGCAGTTGGGCGCTTTCCGGCGAAAGCGTTAACGTGCCCTGAAGTGAATCGACAGGTTCGCCCGAAAACGCAAACCGGTTCAGGTTGATGCGCCCGGCGATACGCGGATCTTCCAGCTTGCCGGTAATGGTGCCATCGAAGAGCAGGGAGCCGTTTTCGAGCTTCACGGGAAACGGGCGGAGGCTAGGCCCGAGCACCGGAAGGAAATCGCTGAAATCGCGAGTTTCGAGGTGGGCCCGCATCTGCCGGCCGACTTGGCCGGAGACCGCTACGCGGGACGCCGGCAGGTTCAGCACGGAATTGCCCAGATCGATAGTGCCCGCGCGTGCGTCGAAGGCGGCTGACACACGCCCGGAAACCGCAGTTTGGCCAGGCACGGGTGCAAGCGTCAGGCCCGCGTTTATGCGCAGATCGCCGGAACGGCCGAAGACCCCATCGACGGAAATCAGTCCCGAAAGCAGGCTGTTCCAGGGGAGGGGCTCGCGCGGATTGTAGATCGCCACCGCCCGCTGCGCTTCGAAGCCTTGCATCTGGCCACTCACACTGAAGCGCTTGCCCGCTTCCAAAGCCGCCTCTCCAGTGAACGTACCGCCGAGCAGGTCGAGGGCGATTCCGTGCGCATCCACGTGATTGCCGCGAACGGTTATGGAGGAAACCCGTCCCTGGGCAGGCATGGCGCTCGCGCCATAAGCGGCATCCGCGCGCAGCGTGATCCGGCTCAGATCTACGTTCATCGGTTCGAGGCGCAGTTGCCCTGCCGCCTGCGCATTGCGCACGGCAAAGGCGCCCTGGCGGAAATTCACTCCGTGCACTTGCCAATCGCTCGCGGCGGAATATCTTCCGCCTTGGTATACCGCGCCGCCGGACATTTGAATCGTGCCGCGGCTCACTTGCGGCGGCCGGAGCGGTGTGGGTAGATCCGCAAGCGACGCGCTTGCCTGATAGTGCAGCGTCATGCGCGGCGAGAGCAGGTTATCGATTACTCCATCAACCGACAAGCGCGATGATGCGAGCGACCAGCTTGAGGATGTGATCGCGATACGGTTGCGGTCGAGCGCCAGATCCATGGCAACGTTCACCGGCAATTTCTGCCCGTTCCAAACCAGTTCCAAAGGCTGAACGCCCACCTCGCCGCGGTACCGCTGGCCGCTTCTTTCGTACTGAAATTTCGCATCGAAATTCCGGCCACTGGCGGAAAATGGCGCCTTCAAGCGCGACTCGACTTCGAAGATGCCGTCATCTATGCGGAACCGGCGGATGGCCAGGTTCACCAGTCCTTCGAGCGGCGAACGCGCTTCACGCTTTTTTTTCGGCTCTGGCAGATTCGTGCGGCCGTCGGGATAGACAATCAGGTAAATGCGGGGCGATTTTATTTCTAAATATTGCAGATCGAAATCGTAGCGGGTCCAGGAAAGCACGCGCAGGCCGGCGGCAATGGTGGCCGCGCGGAGCAGAGGCGGCTTGCCGGCCGGCTCTGTGCCGTGCAGTGCGAAGTTGTCCACCTCGACGCGCAGCCTCTTCCAATCGAATCGGAAGTCGCCGAAATCGGCACGCCCGCCGGTGGCTTCCTCCACCATGGAGAGCACGTGCGCTCGCACTTTCTGCCGGAACCAGCCACTGCCCGCGATCACCGCCGCCGCTACCGCCGCGATCAGGGCCACGCACGCCAGGCCCAGAACCATGTATTTGCGCCGACGCGCTTCCGGATTGTGTTCCAGGCGGGGGCCGCGGGCATTTGCTCGAATACCCCCAATCACTCGAACACCCCCTGATGAAACACAATCTCGGTGCGCTTGCGGACGTCTGCCAGCCAGTTCTCCACCTCCTGGTCGGTGCGCTTTTCCGCCAGGCTCTCCTCAATCCGGTTCCGGAAGTTTTCGAGGGTTGGCGGCTGCGCCGGATTGCTGCTCTGAGCCGAGGGCTTGATCTGTTTTTCAAAATAGTCCTCAATCTCCTGTTCGCTCACGTGCACGCCCGGCCGGAAACGCCCTTCGATGAAGCGCAACAGCGTCAATTGCCGCAGCAATTCGTCCTTAACGTCCTGTTCGGTGATGCCGTAGTCCGCCAGCGCTTTTTGGAACTCCGCATTGCTCGGGTAACGGCTCATGCGCAATTGCTCGAGCAGTGGCTCGGCTTCCATGGGATCGGGAAGCGGATAGCTGCTCAGATCCATCTCGCGCCGGATCAACTGCTGGTCCACCATGCGCCCGGCGACCTCGCGGCGATGCGCCGGACTGAAATCGGGTTTCTCGCCGTTCTGGAAGGCAGTGACGCGGATTTCCCGATCCAGCTCGCTCGTGGTGATCACGCTGTTGCCGATTGATACGGCGATACGGTCGATGATTTCCGCCCGCCCGGCGGGCGCCACGCTGTACAGGAAACCTAATAATAAAAGACCAACAGCCCTCAAAACGTCTGTCCTATTGAAAAAAAGAACTGAAAATGACTGACGCCGGTGACCGAGCAGCGGTACGCTTCGGGCTGACCGGCCTGGCACGGGTTCACGCCCGCGTTGACCAGATCCTGTTCGCTTCCGTTGAATCCGAAGAAATGCGGCGGGTTTATGCTGTACGCCAAGTCAAAGCGCACCGGCCCCACGGGGGTGCGGTACCGCAATCCGAAGCCGACGGCATGAACCATGTAGCTAAAATCCTGCAGGTCGTGCTGGTTGGTGCGCAAGGACATATTACTTACCTGCGAATAGACGTTGCCCGCGTCGTGGAACAGGACTCCTCCCACATTGTCGCCCAATAGCGGGAAGCGGAGTTCGGTCTGGTTGAAGAACAGGGCGTTGCCGCCGAGGGGGAATCCGGTGGAACTATCGCGGGGGCCCGCCTGAAAATCGGGGAAGCCGCGATTGGAGCTCGCGCCGCCGGCGAAGAACCGCTCCGCCAGTGGAATGGCCTCTACAGCAGATCCCGTGTATTGGAAGGGAGAAATATCGCCGAATTCCGTGCTCCGCGCCAGAATGAAGCGCCTGGTGAGGCGATGGTACGTGGAATTACGGGCGAGGAAGCGGAAGAAATTCGGCTGCGACCCGAAGCCATGGTAGGCGAGCCCGATGTCCACCGTGTTGTACATGCCGCGATGTGGATCGAGCGGATCGTCCCTGCGGTCGTCAACAAGCGTTGTCGAGATCATGCCTACACGGACCGGCTGCGACAGCAGGGGAATGAGCAGCGGCGAAATTTTCAGAGTCGGCTCGTTAATGCTCACGTGGCGGTAAGAATAGCGGTAGAGCAGGGTCGTGGCCTTGGAGAGCCGCTGGGAAAGCTGCGCGGATCCTTCTTCGCGTTTATAGGAAAATGTACGCACATCGCGCGAGTCGTCGAACAAGCCGACGAACGACACCGTGAGATTGTTGTTATCCGCGAAACGCGGCCAACTGTAATTCATCAGGGCTTCGCTTTCGAGGGTGGAAAGGCGGGTGCGCAGGCTCAAGCTATGCGCCACGCCCCACATATTGTTTCGCGTGATATCGAAAGAGACCCGTGGGGCAAAACCGGTAGCGCCGGCTGGGGCATCGAGACAGGTCTGGCAGCCTCCGATGCGCGCGATTTCCGCGCCTACACCCACAGCCATGGTGTAGCGGCCGGCCTCCTCCAGATCGTAGAGCACGTATTTACTGGAAGCGTCGCCATCGGGATTTTGGATAGCAGCGTCGACTCGTTCGAAAATGCCAAGATCATAGAGGCGCCGCTGGGCATCGGTGATGGCGGAGGGAGAGAGCGGATCACCCGCTGCGAGACGGATGGTTTGGTCAACCAGACGCCGGCGCGTCGGTCCGAGTCCACTGATCAGCACGTCGCGAATGGTTTCGTGGCGGCCCTCGGAGATGACGTAGCGGAGATTCACGCGATGCGCATCTTCGTTCCCGCCGGGCGCCGGCTCGGAACTCCATGCGAAAGTCGCGTTGGGATAGCCGTTGCGGAAATACTCGGCTAGAATCGTGTCGCGATCGACTGCGACATTGGTTTCGCTAAACGGCTGGCCGTCGACCGAACTGAGCCTGTCCCGCAGCGTGGCCTGATTCAGTTGCTTTACTCCCTCGACTTCAAGGCTATTGACGAAATATTGCGGCCCCTCGTTGATATCTAGGTACACCGCGAGGTCGCCGGGAACGCCCTTGTAGTTGTCCTCGGTCCGATCTTTTGTTTTGACGTCGCGGAAGCCGTTTGACTGGTAAAGGCTGGTGATCGAGTCCTCATCCCGATGAAGCAGCGATTCGCTATAGCGCCCGTGCGGAAAAAGCAGAAAGGAGACCGGCTCGAGCAGCATTCGTTCGCGAATGGCTTCGGTGGTGAAGTAGTGGTTGCCGGAAATCTGGACATGCACCAGGCGGTGCCGCACGCCCGTGTTCACCAGGAAATCGAGGGACGCGCGGTCGTTGGTAACGCGCTGCTCCTTAAATTCCACTTGCGCGTCGAAGAAGCCCTGGCCTTGCAGGTAGTCGCGCAGATTGCGCGCGCCTTCCGCCAGTAGATCCTGATCCACGGTGTGCTCCTGAAATACCGGCACCAGGCGCTGCAGATTCTTCTGTGAAACATTGGCGCCGATGGTGCGCACGTCGATTCGCGGGCCGGCCTCTATGGTTAGACGGGGCAGCGCGGTGTTCGTTTCCGGATCGTAGCTCAGTGTGCTGAGCGAAATGCGGGCCTCCAGCCGATTCTCTTTCTCATATAGCTTGCGTACCGCGTCCATGCCGTCGCGCACACGAGCCTGTGTCACCTTTTTCCAGCTATGAAGGATCCAGCGGCGCCAGCCGGTGGCGTCGAGAATGCGGGCCGGATCCATCTTCAGATCGCCCGAGAACACAGGTGTGGTGAAGCGGGCACGCGGGCCGCTATCCACTTTGAATCGGAAATTCATCTGCTGATGGGCGTTATCGTACTCAAACACCGGATGGATTTGGGGCCGGTAGAGTCCGTTGCTTTCGAGTAGCCGCCGCTCGCCCGCGAGGGCCGCATCCAGTTTGTCTTCCGCAAACGGCTGGCCGAGATCGAGCTGAGCGGCGTTTTCGAGTTGCGCCGCATTAGGGGGGCTGGAGATATGCCCGGTCACGTTCACACTGCCGATGAACCAGCGATTCGTGGTGATAAAGCTGAGGATCACGCCATTATCCGAGTTCTGCGCATCGGCTTGAATATCGGTATAACGCCCGGTGGCGAACAGCCGCGCGATAGTTTCGCGGACATCCACCTCCTCGAGCGGCCGGCCCGTCTTCACCGCCACAATGCGAGCGAGTTCACTTGCGGCGAGGGGCTGCTCTGGAGGAACAAAGAGAACGGCTGCTACCGGGCGTCCCTGGTATTTTGAGGTGGGGTTGGGCTGCGCGGCCAGAATGCCTGCTCCCACCGAGAGAAGGCATGCAGAAACGAGGGCGGGCCACGCGCGCACCACGTTCATCATATCCTACCGTTTCTGTGATTTTGCCGCGCGCGCATGGTGGTTGGGGATCTGGGATTTATAGCAGCTTTGTTACCATCGTCTAAATGGACGCGGAGGTCTGGGAGCGCTACTCCCGGCAAATCCTTTTCCTGGGGATTGGCCCGGAGGGGCAGGAAGCGCTCATGCGATCCCATGCAGTCATAGTGGGCTGCGGCGCTTTAGGAACTTTCCATGCGGCGGCGCTGGCGCGGGCCGGAGCCGGCGCGATCACCATCATTGATCGCGATTATGTCGAGCCGAGCAACCTGCAGAGGCAATGGCTGTTCGAAGAAAGCGATGCCGCTCAGGCCCTGCCCAAAGCCGCGGCGGCTGAACGGCGGCTGGGGCGCATCAATTCCGGCGTGCGGGTACGAGGCGTGGTGGCGGATCTTACGCCCGCAAACGCGGCGGATTTGCTAGGCAATGCGGACCTAATTCTGGACGGCACTGATAACTTTGAAACACGTTACCTCATCAATGATTTTGCGGTCAGGCGGTCAATTCCGTGGATCTACGGGGCTGCTGTCGGCAGCTACGGTTTGACAATGCCGGTGCTCCCTGGCCGCTCGGCATGCCTGCGCTGCGTTTATCCCGACCCTCCTTCCGGCGCGCAGCCGACCTGCGAAACGGCGGGTGTGGTGAACGCCATCACTGCGCTCATCGCGTCATTGCAGATCGGGGACGGGCTAAAAATCCTGAGCGGCCACGCGGATCTGGTGCACCCGCGGATCACGCGCGCCGACCTTTGGAACGGCGCCATCCGTCAGACCGAAGCGCTTCCCCGCGACCCGGACTGTCCAGCGTGCGCCAGGCGCGAATTCCCTTTTTTGGATGAGACACGCCGGGCCCCAGTGACGCTCTGCGGCCGCAACGCGGTCCAGATCCATGAGCACAACGGCGCTGTAGATCTGCAAGCGCTTGAGGAGCGGCTTGCCTCTGTGGGAGAAGTCCGCGCCAACGAGTTCGCGCTGCGTTTCCGCACGGGTGCTTATGAGATGACCATCTTCCCCGATGGGAGGGCGATCGTCAAAGGGACCAGCGATCCCGGCGTGGCGAGGAGTCTTTACGCGCGGTATTTGGGGGGGTAGTTACTTTTTCGAGCCGCCGGCTTCGCATCGACGTCAGCCAGCCGTCGAACTCGGCTATCCGCATCCGGCCGTTTACAGGGGCTTATAAGTTGGTGGCGGGCGAAGCCGCTTCGAGCGCACCTCGATTCGCTTTTGTGATAATGAGCTACAGGAGAATCCGGTGCCGCAGGAGCAACTCGCTACTCAGATCGATTCCGATGTCCTGGCTAGCATCCGCAATCTGGCACAAGAAGAGGGCCGCGAGATCGATAATTTGGTGGAAGAAGCGCTCCGTGACCTGATTCAAAAGCACAGACAGCCTCACCCGCGTCCCCACGTAACCGCCGCATACCGGGCCAGCCAGGAAAAGTTCGCTACGCTTTACAAGAAACTCGCTGAATGACCGATTACCTGACGCTGGCCGAGGTGGTTGCGATTCATGCCGACCAGATTGAACGCTACGGCGGCTTCCGCGGAATCAGAGATTGGGACTTGCTGGACTCGGCGGTTCTCCGCCCTCAGAATGGTTACTATAACGGTCTGCTCGAAGAGGCCGCAGCGCTATGGGAAAGCCTCTCTCAAAATCACCCTTTCGTTGATGGCAATAGCGTACGGCGTTTGCAGCAACCTATACGTTTTTGGCCATTAACGGATTCGAGATCACGGCGGACGCAGAGGAGACATACGGCTTCATGATTGGCCTTTACGAGAGAGACGAGTTCCGCTTCGAACGCCTCGCGGCATGGCTGCGGTTGCACACCACACCACGCTGAAGGCGGCTCAGCCCTACTCGTACACTCTCTTTACCCGGGCGCTGATGCTGCACAGAATATTGTAGGAAATCGTTCCGGCCACACGCGCGATCTGCTGCGCGTCCAGGTGTGTGTCGCCTTCGTTCCCGAGCAAAGTCACTTCATCACCGGGTGCGAGCGCGGTCGTATGACTCAGGTCTATGGTTGTCAGATCCATGGAAATGGTACCCAGGATCGGCGCCAGCTTGCCATCGGCGATCACTTTGCCTCTGTTCGAAAGGCGATGAAATATGCCGTCCGCATAGCCCGCTCCCAGAATGCCGATGCGCATCTGTTTTGGTGCGCGGAATGTACCGCCGTAACCGACCAATGCGCCTTCGGGAATTTCTTTAACGGCAACCAGCTTGGCTTTCCAGGTGAGTGCCGGCCTTACGTGCAGCAATTGACGGGGGGCTTCGCCGCGCGCCGGAGAAACGTAACCGTAGAGCGCGTGGCCCGCGCGCACCATGTTGCCTTCCTTGCGCCCGTAGCCGATCGCGTTGGTGCTGGCAGTGTGCAGGCGCAGCGCGTTCACCCCCGACGCCTTCAGTTCCCCGCAGATCTGGCGGAAATAGCGGATCTGGTCATCCGTTTGGGTGGTCGTATAATCGGCGGCGGAAGCGAAGTGAGTCATCAGCCCCTCCAGGCGCGCACATTCCAAGTCCGATAGAGCGGCAAGGATCTGGCGCGCATCCGCGCGCGTGCCCAGCCGGCTCATTCCGGAGTCAATCTTCAGGTCAAACGGGATCGGCTTGCCGCTCGATCGCGCCAGCCGGTCCAAATCGCGCATCTGTGTCAGGGAATGCACGACTGGCGTGAGATCGTATTCCACTACGGCCGCTGATTCATAACCGAGATAGCCGCCCATCACTAAGATGCGCGCATCGCGAATGCCGCCGCAGCGGAGATGCGCGCCTTCTTCGACCGAACTCACCGCCAGCCAGCGAGCTCCTTCGGCAAGGAGCACGCGTGAAACTTCGATGGCGCCATGGCCGTAAGCATCGGCCTTGACCACGCCGATCACTTCGACCTCGGGACCGGCTACCGAACACACCTCGCGGTAATTGCGAGCAATCTGGCCACGGGAAACGACTACATAGGAACGAAAGGGAGGAGACACTGCTTTTATTTTAGCGGCGGGATTAATCCCTCAAGAGGCCCTTGAGAGCCTCGCCAGCAGTCTCTCATATTCGCCCGCCACGGCTTCCCACGAATAGCGGTCGCGCACGCGCTCCATGGCCTTCCGCCCCAGCTCTTCACGCTCTGATTCGCTCATTTCGAGAGCCAGCCGGATTTTCGCCGCCAGCTCGGCCGGCTCGAACGGTATGCCGGCGCCGCCCGCCACTTCGGCATTCTCCGGCGTGTTCCGGTAGAGCACAATGGCGCCGCGTCCCATAGCTTCGATTAGTGCCGGATGAGTTCCCCCCACTTCCGTGGCGTGAATGTAAGCGAAACAGTGGGAGCCAAGCTCGTGATAGCCGAGCCCGTAAATCGCGCCGGGGATCAGGACGCGGGTGTCGCGCGTGTCGCGCACTCGCCTAACGTAGTCGCGGGCGTAAGGTGCATCGCCAACCAGGACGAGCTTCAAAGGCGTGTCGATTGTCTCAAATGCTTCGCGCACTTCAAGCGGATGGTTTTCGAGCTCCATCCGGCTTACATATAAGAAATAGCGGCCCGGCTCCAGGCCGAACTTCTCCAGCACGCTCCGGCTTTGAAGGCGCCCCACTTCCGCGCCGTACGGAATGAACACGCTCTCCTTTCGATACCGCTCCTGGTAGTAGTGCTGGATCGAACGGGCATCGGTAATTGTCACTGTAGGGCAAAATGTCGCCAGCCATTCCGAAACCAGGTACCACGCTTTGGCCAGCCGATTCCATTTCTTGCGTTTCCGTTCCAGGCCGTCTACATTCAAAGCCGTTGGAATTCCGAATACACGCGGAACCATGGTGAAAATCGCGTTAGCCCCGTTGCAATAGAGCGCGGCATCCACTCTAAGCCCACGTGCACGCCTCCACACCAGATGTATGGTAGAGATCAGAGTGTGGGCAATCGTGTCGAAGTATTTATGCCGGATCGTCGGCAGATATTGCAGGCGGACGCCCCGGTAGAAGGAATCAGGAAACGGCTCGCGGCAATAGACAATCACTTCATGACCGCGCGCCACCAGCCTCACCGAGAGCTCTTCCGCAAAAGTTTCGAAGCCGCCATAGTGAGCGGGCATGCCGCGCGTCCCTAAGAGCGCGATGCGCACACGGCTCCAGCGGTCAGCGCCCGAAAACGCGCGCCGCGCCGCTTTCCGGCGGCGCGGATCCACCAACCGCAGCGGCCCTTTCGGGAACCTTCCGGCTCACCGGGCTGTACCGGAACCAGCTCGCGATGTACTCGTCGTCCACGCACGTTCTGGCTTGAATCGCCCGCCGCTTTTCCAGAACGCGCTTCCAATTCTTCACCAGGTGCCAAAACGCTTTGAGTGAAGTATGTTCCCGGACGAGACAACACGCCACTACCACAACATCCCGCAGGGTGATCGAAAACCAATTGCGCCGGTAGAGGTCCGGCGAAATATTCTTCGCGCGCATCAGGAACCGGTTCTTTACCGAGTGCATGTTGATTTCGGCCGGCAGCGCCCGACGGTTGCCTGGCAGCACTTTGCGTACATGGTATCCACGCGCGTACGGAACATAAAGGCATTTCCATCCCATCAACTGCGCGCGCCAGGCTACGTCGGCATCTTCGCGATAGACGAAAAAATCGGAATCGAAAAATTCCCCCGCGATAGAGACATCCTCGATCATGCTACGCCGGTAGAGCGCCGCCGCGGCAGTGGCCCCAAAAACATATTCGTAGTCGAGGTAATGGCCGTTATCCACTTCCCGGCTGCCGCGGTCCAGGTGGCGCAGCATCGGATTGAAGTAAATTCCGGTCGAATCGACAATCGGACTGCGGGGAATCTCAAAGTGCTGCGTCATGGCCAGCAGCTTGCCGCACACTGTGCCAATGCGTTCATCCCACTGCGCGGCTTCGAGCAGCCGCTGGATGAATCCCTGCAGCAGCAGCACATCCGGGTTGAGGGTAAGCACCCAGTCGCCGCGCGCCAGTCCAATGGCTTGGTTCTGCGCCGCCGCGAAACCGATGTTCTGCTGGTTGTAGTAAATCCGGCAACGATCTTCGAATTGCTCCAGGATATCTGCCGTGCCGTCGGATGACGCGTTGTCCACCACGATGACCTCGTAATTTGGGCAATCCTGGTCGAGCACCGATTCCAGGCAGCGGCGTATGAAACGGCCGCTATCGTAGGTCACTATCGTGACGGAAACCAAGTCGTTGTGGGCCATGAACCGGAATCCGGAAAAACAACGTTTTTGTACATCCGCTTTACCACACGAAACGATCAAGGACACCAGGAACGGCCGCCGATCCAACATGCGCCGGCGAGCCGCGCCACTTTCCAATATGCTGCCAGGGGCCTAAGGCTCCGCTCGCGAGCCGCTTCGAAGGGCGCGCGAAACAGCGAGCCTATGATCACGGCCAGGCACACCGCTCGCCTCCCCAGCGGGCGAAAGTGCCTGACGCTGTAACTAAGTAGACTACGATACCAATAAACGCGCCGCATCTCCATAGTTAAAGGCGAAATAGAGTGCGCGCCCGTGTGAATCGCCACAACCTGGGGGACGTAGACAAAGCCGTACCCGCGATTGCGCGCTCTGCGGCAGAAATCCACATCTTCAAACCATATCGGCCAGAAATGTTCTTCGAATCCTCCGAGTTCCTCCCACACCGCCCGCCGGATCATCAGCAACGCGCCGGCCGGTTGCTCTACTGGTTGCAGTACGTTGTAGTCCAGCCGCAGACAACGATATCTGCGATTCACTGGATTATCAGGCCAGATCCGATTTAGCAAGAGAGCTTCCGTCGCAAGCGCAGCAGGGGTCGGTAGTCTGCGCGCCATGAACCCGATCTGGCGCCGGCCGTTAGCATCCAAAAGCATTCCGCCGGCCCCTGCCATGTCGGGAAGATCGCAAGCTTCGCGCATCGGTTCGATGCTCGTAGTAAGAGCCACATCCGGGTTCAGCAGCAGAACATAGAGACAATCGAATGCGCGGAAGCCCTGATTTACGGCTGCCGCGAAACCAAGATTGGCGGAGTTGGCGATCAAACGAACACCACGCCGCTCCACCTCCGCGCGCGTGCCATCGGCCGAAGCGTTGTCGACGACCACAATTTCCGCGCCGGTGGTGATCGCTGCATCCAGGCAGCGGCCAATCACAGTCCCGGAATTATAAGTGACAACAATAATGCCGATTTCGGCCATGTGTCACTTTGTCACGTCGTGAAAGAGAATGGCAACAGAGAATGCGCGTTCTCAAGGAGTATTCGCCGGCGGCGCAGTCACGGTAACATTCACCGGAGGGCTGGACACCCCGCTCACGATAAGTACGACCGGCTGAGTACCTACCGGAACTGACGCGGGCACAACGAAACTCACGCTGGTCACTCCCACCGTGCCCGCCTGCAGGTTCACCAATTTCAGAAATGCGGGCGTGCCGCCTACTGTAACCGCAACCGGAAGCACGGGCGCTACTGCCAGGTTTGTGGCAGGGGGGGCCGCAAAACCTGTGCGCCATATAGGAGAAACCTCTCCAACACCTGTGGCGGTCAACGTAAGCGCTCCGCCCTGCGCGACCGATCCCTGCGGCGCGAGGTTCCCGTTCGCGTCCGAAAAAATTCCTGGGGCAGCGGCGCCGATCTGTAACGGAAAGCCCGCGATCTGGCCGTTGTCATTAATTCCTACCACGCCCAGTCCCGCTCCGACTTCATACGGCACCTGAATTTTGACGAGGCTGGGAGAAACGGAAATGATCGGCGCCGCTACACCATTCACTGTCGCCGATACTCCCCCCGCCGAGTACGGCAATGGGCTTCCTATAGACGTGACTGCCGTGTTCGCGAGATTTGAGCCTGTAATTGCAAGAACCATCCCAGGGCTGGCCGTCGCCTGCAGGCTTGCTGCGTTGGCCGCTCCGTTGATCACGGTACCTGAAGAACTGCCGCCCAAAACAAACATCACAGGCACAGTAATCTGCTGCGGCTGCGCATTCAGAGATTCAATGACGATCGCCGCATTGTAAACTCCGGGCTCGAAACCGGCGCCCGAGGCCGTCAGCGTAATGGTCGCCGGACCGGTTCCTGAAAGCTGCGAAACGCTCAGCCATCGAGCGGTGGAATTGGCCGGATAAACCGCTGCTTTCCATTGCTGTTTGGCATCAGTGATACCGATCGATAACGAACTCTGCGCGGGCTGGCCCGCGGATGCGAGGCTCACTTGCGCCGGCGTGGCGGAAAGGGTAACGGGAGCGGATGGAGGCCCATCGAATTCCACCAATACTTCCTGCGCCGCGCCGTTGCTCAGGTCCACTTCAATGTAACTGGACGCAGGCGGGACGATCCCGCCGAAACAGATCGTGCCCGCTAGCGACCCCCAGGCCTCCAGACGCGTCGTCCCGAAAACGGATGCGATTTGCGAAGACAAATCCGTGCTGCCCGCCAGCAGCCTGGCAATGCTGCTCTGATAGCCGCTCGTCTCATCGACGTGGATTTGCGCCGCCCACTGGCAGCCCGGATCGGCCGCCGTATTTTGCGTGACCTCGAGCGGCGTGGCCGTCAAATTGAAATCGACGTAGGTTGGCAGCGGATAGTAAATGACTGAAAGTTGGCGGGTCCACGATTGACCGGCCGCGTCCGTTCCCGCGAAGGCGAACGTGCGTGTTACCGGCGTGGCCAAATTACGAAAAAGCACAGTTGCTGCCACAGAGCCATTCGCCGGAATTTCCGGAGAAGGAAAATATTTCGCGAGCGGCTGCGCGACGCCGTCGATGCTGAAGCCGGTAATCAGCGCCGGCACGCCCGCGATTTCCTGAAGCCTGACATTCGTCTGCCAGCTCAGGCCATCCGCATCGGGAGGCGCAGCGAAAACCGTATTCGGGCCGGATATGAGGATGGCGGAAACGTTAGTCGGGGTCGTGACTCTGATCTGCGCAGTCGCGCTGCCGCCACTGAATACGCTATCGCCCGAATACACAGCCGAAAGAATGTAGATGCCGGCGCCCAACCGGTATAGGGGGAAATTCACGCTCGTGGTGCCGTCCGAACTGAGGGCGCCGGTTCCGAGCGCCAGTCCGTCGATGGTGAACGCGACCGTGCCGGTCGGCGTTCCGGTGGGACCGCCCGGCCGTCCGAATACCGTCACGATTGCCGAGACGGTGTCATTCACCGTGGCCTGCGCGGGGCTGTCCAGCACGACTCCCACTCCAGCCCCTTGCGTATTCCATTGCGTGACCAGCGTGTTCGCATCGATCGAACCCAGCCCGGTCGCCATGTCGTAAGCCGGTCCTGCGGGATAGCCGAACGAACCCGTCGAACAATTCGGGCTCCCTTGTGCGCACGGCACGTCATTGTTTCCAGCGGCCACGTCATGAAACGCTGCCGCAACACTCTGAGACATGCGGTAAAGCTGCGGATTGATGTTCCCCATCCCGGGCTGCGATTGAAACCCTTGCGACACTTGATACTGATTGAGCAGAGCGATCACTCCCGCGAGCGCCGGCGTCGGGGCCGAAGTTCCACCTACCGCGATGTTCAAACCCTCATAAGTAACCAGGTAGGCATCGTGAAGGGCGGCACTGAAGGCAACGTCCGGCACATGGCGCGCGTTATCGACCGGCACGCCGGGCGCAGCCTGCCAAAGGGGTTGCGCATAGAAGAGACTGGCGCCGCCGCCGCCGGACGCGAGTCCCGACGCGCTGGTCTCATTCCACGCCGCTTCCGGAATATAACTCTGCGCCGAACCGAGATTGGCCGTGTTCGCGTTCCAATATGTGCCGCTCCCTTCCACAAATGTGGTTCCGCCCACGCCAGTCACTTCGGGCAGCACCGCCGGAAAATCCACCATCTCGCCGCGGGTTGCGAATGGCTCGGACCCCTGCGAATCGCACCCGGCCGCGCCTGCATCGCCGGAAGCGTTCAGGATCGTAATGCCTTGCGCATTCGCCTGCTGGGCAATCGAACGGTAAAATGGCGCCGCAAAATCCACCTCACAATCTCCGTAGCTCACGCTGATTACCGGCGCAACGTTCATCTCCACCGCCACGACGATTGCTTCGATCGGGTCCGCCCCGTAAACGTAATAGATCGTCGCGTTCGGCGCAATCGCTCCTGCCCACTCAAGGTCCAGATCCCCTTCGATCTGGGCGCTGTTAAAGCCGGAGGAAGTGCCTGAATAGGGGATCAACTGGGGATCGTTGGCAGGCAGGCCATACCGGGTACGAAACGCGCGGATATCGCCGAGATTAACTTCAGAAGCCCCCACAACGGCGATACTCTGGCCCGCGCCATTGATACCTGCGTTATAGAGGGGCGCAACATCATAAATGGTGGCGTAGTCCGCCGGCGCCAGATAATGCGAAGCGCTGGAAGTGAAATCGGGATCGGGAACCTTTCGGGCGAGTGGTTGGAGAGAAAAATCATTCAGCCCCAGAAAACCGCCAACGATATCGGCCAGCGCTTCCGGCACAGCCGGTTCCCGGGTGTTGGCAAAGTGTAGT
>DATBID010000088.1:0-7074 GCA_036557125.1 Bryobacteraceae bacterium
ATCGCCGGCTCGGACCCCAACTGGGGCCGCATTCTCTGCGCCGCGGGAAATGCCGGGGTAGCGTTCAACCCGGCCAAGACTGACGTCGTCATGCAGGGCGTAACGGTCTGCCGCAACGGGCTTGCCGCGCCGTTTTCCGAAGAGCAGCTTAAAAGGAAGCTGGATGCCGCCGAGTGTATGATCCGGCTGTCCATCCGCGGCCAAGGCAAAGGGACAGCGCGGTTCTGGACCTGCGATTTAACCGAGGGTTACATCCGCATCAATGCCAGTTACCGGACCTGATCTGACGCGACGCGGGCTGCTGCTCGGCGCCACTGCGTGGACGCTATGCGCCGACGATGCGCAAGACGTCTGGGATCTCTTCACGGAAATGGCGGCGGCCTTAAGCGATGCCAAAGCCGCCGAGTTCATGAAGGCATTCGCGCGGGACATGCCGAACTACGAAGTGCTCCGCACGAACGTCGAAGCACTGCTGGCGTCCTACGAGTTGCACTGCTCCATCGAATTGCTGAGCGAAGAGGGAGACGCCGCAGGGCGGACGGTGGCGCTGGACTGGTTTCTGCAGATTGTTGAAAAGCAGGATACCGGGGGCGTCACGCGGCGCCGCGAACAGGTCCACTGCCGTTTGATCAAACGGAAAAAGAAATGGCTCATCACCGCCTTCGAGCCAATCTCGCTGTTCAAGCCGGTAACGTAAGCCTCCCGCCTTGGGTTCGGCGCGCAGCGCGGTGCGTTACAGCACCGGCGATCCACCTCCCACCAGCGCCCGCCGCACGAGCAGAATCGGCGCCGCGCCTTGCTTCATGAACGCGTCGTGGAACTCCTCGAGCGAGAACCGCGCGCCGCGTAACTTCTTATAATCCTCGCGCAGCTTCAGGATCTCGAGCTTGCCCAGCGTATACACGAGGTACGTGGGATCGGCCGTACCGCGTTTCGCCTCTTTCTCCGCGATCGGCCGCGTCTGGTACCCCTCTTTCACAAAGAACTCCACCGCCTGCTCGCGAGTCATTCTTCCTGTGTGCATCTGGATTCCAGCAATATAGCGCGCGTTGCGCAGCAAGGCGTCCTGCAATTGCCCCAGCCGCAGCTTCGGATCGCCGTTGCCATAGCCCTCGTCCAACATCATCTGTTCACTGTAGTGGGCCCAGCCTTCGGCATTGCTTCCGCATCCCATCAGCTTGCGAACTTTGCTCGAGAGCTTTTGGATCCACAGAAATTGCGTGTAGTGCCCGGGATAAACCTCGTGGGTCGCCGTGCTGATGATCGTTCCCCGGTTAAAGTCCTCGAGGTATTCCTCAGTCTGTTTCGCCGTCCACCCGGGCTCCGGCAGCGTCACATTGAAGAACCCTTCCTTGGCCACCTTTTCATAAGCCCCGGGCGTGTCCATCGACGCCGTTGTCAAAGCGCGCATGAACGGCGGCGTTTCTTCGACGATCGGAAGCACCGGAGAAGGCAGGCTGACAATATGGTGCTGCACGAGGAAATCCCGCAACCCGCCCAGCACGCCGCGAAACGTCTCCAGCAGCTGACCCGCAGCGGGATGATCGTTCTCGAGTTCCTGCAGGATCTGCTGCGCTGTCCGCCTGGGATCGATCTGCATCGCGACCCGGCGGAATTCCTCCTGGTTGCGCCGCAAGTCGTTATAGCCGAGCTCGAGCAGCCGGTCGAGCGGCAGATCCACCATCTCGTCATACAGCAGTTTCTTGCGGTAGTCGGCCGCGCCGATGCGAAAATCGCCGTTGGAACGCGGCAGCAGATCGCTCTTGATCCATCTCTCGTAAGAACGCAAGGCGTCGATGACGCCCTGGTTCGATTTCCTGAATTCGGATTGCAACGCGGAATCCGTGACACCCCGGAACGCCAGCGGCACGTCTTTCTGAAAAAAACTCACGATGCCGGGCAGTTGTTCGAGCGCAATCTCGGTGTAGATCCGCGGCGGATTCTTGAGGTTCTCGCGGGCGGAAGTGAACACCCGGGGGATCAGCCGCTCGCGCGCGATCACGGCTTTCAAACGCTCCGCGGCCGGCGCAAAATTCCGGCTCATGACGACGAAAATCGCGTTCGTGATGCCCGAAGAATAGCTGTCCGGGTTCTTCTCCCACATCCGGATTGATTCCAGGCCCAGCAGCGAGCCTTCGATCTGCGCCAACATCAGTTCCCGGTCGGCTGTCGCGTAGTCCGAAAGCCCGCGCGCCCCGAAGCCCCGGATCTGGCCATCCCACTTTTTGAGCGCGGCGATTTGCTCCTGGACCTCCGCGCGCGACCCGGAAGGGAGCAAGGCATCGTACTGGTGAAAGCCCTGCGCGGTACCTTGCGCCGGGTCAAAGTGGAATGTGACCTCGTCGAAGAACCGGTCGGCGAGTCCATAAAATTGCGCATCCCGGTTCTGCGCAAACGAACTTCCCGCCAATGCGAGAATCAGAATGGTGCGCCAAACGCTCATCTTCTCCACTATCGCGCAGCACGCGGTCACCATGGGGTGGCCCCCCCAATCCGCGCGGACCACATCGAGCCCGCCACGCCCGTGCTGACACCCATCCTCATCTTCGCCGGCACCTATCTGGTGCTCGCGATAGGCCGACTACCCGGCTTCCGCGTCGACCGCACCGGCGCCGCCATTATCGGCGCGAGCCTGATGCTGGCCGCCAATGTGCTTACCGTCGAAGAAGCGTACGCCGCCATCAACTACGACACCATCATGCTGTTATTCGGGATGATGATCGTGGTTGCCAACCTCCGCCTGTCGGGCTTTTTCACGGTGGTCAGCGCCTGGGTTGTCGAGCGCGCGCGCCGGCCCCTGCTCTTGCTCGCCGGCATTGTCCTGGTTTCCGGCGTGTTCTCTGCATTCTTCGTCAACGACACCATGTGCCTGGTTCTGACGCCCCTGGTGGTGGAAATCACCGGCCGCATCCGCCGCAATCCGGTCCCTTACCTTCTTGCGGTTGCCATGTCCTCCAATGTCGGGAGCGCGGCAACCATCACCGGCAATCCCCAGAATATGATGATCGGCAGCTTCTCGCGCATTCCCTACGCGCTGTTTGCCGCGCGGCTCGCTCCCATCGCCGCAGTGGGCCTGGTCCTCACCGTCGTGGTGATCGCCCTTATCTACCGCGGCGAATTCCTGGAAGAGAAACCCCTTCCCATCTTCCATGAACCGGTTCACGCCAATCGCGTTCTGCTTTGGAAATCGCTGGCCGTGGCCGCGGGTATGATGTTCTTCTTCTTCGCGGGATGGCCGGTGCCCAAAGTGGCAGTGATCGCGGGCGCGCTATTGCTCGTCACACGCCGGGTCAAACCGGAAAAAGTCTATCAACAGATCGATTGGGGCCTTCTGGTGCTCTTCATCGGCTTGTTCATCGTGATCGCGGGACTGGAAAAAACCGCTGTCGCTACGGACCTGTTTACCGCCGCCTCGCGGTATCATCTGGAACGCACCGCACCCATGGCCATTTTCAGCGCGCTGCTGTCCAACCTGGTCAGCAACGTTCCCGCGGTGCTGGTTTTCAAGGGATTCGTCCCGCACCTGCCCGACGCGGCCCACGCGTGGCTGACGCTGGCCTTCTCCTCGACCCTGGCCGGCAACCTCACCCTGCTCGGCTCGGTGGCGAACCTGATCGTGGTACAAAAGGCGCGCCACGCCGTGCGCATTTCGTTCTGGGAATACGCCAGGGTAGGGATCCCATTGACGGTCGTCACCATCGCGGCCGGTATCTGGGTGCTGGGTTAAAATAGCGGCTTGCCTGTTACATCTTCGTTGTCTCGCGCCGGACAGTGGTTCTTGCGCTCCGGCATTCAGGAACCCAGCGGCGGAGTAGCGCGCTACTACCGTGCCGACCTTGAGCACAACCAACCTGTCTCCACAGAAATTACCGGTTATGCTGTGAGCGCGCTCTTCTACCTTTACAGCGCTACGGGGGAGGAATTGTATCGTCAGCATGCCTTGAAGGGCGCACATTTTCTGTGCCGCGAGGCGTGGGACGGCACGGTGTTACCGTTTGAGACCCCGGCAACGGCCGATGGCCGTTTTAGCTACTTCTTCGATTGCGGTATAGTCGTGCGCGGCCTTCTCGCGGCGTGGCGGAATAACCAAGAAGCCGAATTGGTCGAGGTGGCGGCGGCGATCGGCCAGGTGATGGCCGCCGATTTCGCCGCCCATGACGGCGGCTATCATCCGGTTGTCACCCTGCCCACAAGACAGCCGGGAGAACGTGACCCTCTGCGCTGGTCGCGCACGCCCGGCTGTTATCAGCTCAAGTCGGCCTTGGCGTGGTGGGATCTTTATGAAGCCACCGGTGAGTCCCGTTTCGCGGCGCTTTACGAGCGCGCGCTCGAAAACGCGCTGCGCCACTATGGGTCGTTCCTGCCCGGCCATCCGGACCGGCTGAAAGTCGTCGACCGTCTGCACGCATTCCTCTATTTCCTGGAAGGGCTGCTGCCACGCGCGGGCGAAACGCAATGCGCCGCCGCTCTCTGCCACGGGATCCGCCTGGTCGCCGAACACTGCCACAGCATTGCTCCGGAATTTGAGCGCTCCGATGTCTACGCCCAGCTGCTGCGAATCCGCCTGTACGCGGACTGGGCTGGCGCCGCCCCCCTTGACCGGATCGCGGCCGCGTCCGAGGCTGCCACGCTGGCCGCTTTCCAAATCGAGTCGAGTGATCCGCGCGCCGACGGCGGATTCTATTTCGGCCGCCAGGGGCAAAACTGGCTTCCGCACATTAACCCTGTCTCCACGGCCTTCGCCCTTCAGGCAATCGCTCTCTGGGAACAATACAAGCGGGACAGCCAGCCAGCGCTGCCGCGTCTGCTCATTTAGCTTGAAGGCCGGCATCCAGGTCGCCTACACGGCCGCGCGGCTCGCGGCTTGGCTCCGCGGCCGCGACCGAACGCCAGTGCCCCTGCCGGCTCGGCCAACCGAACCCGGCATCTCTGTAGTAATCCCCTCGCGCAACGGGAAGGATTTGTTGGCCGCCCAACTGCCCGCCATCCTCGCCGACCTCCCTCCTGCGGGCGAAGTGGTGGTTATCGATAACGGCTCCGACGACGGCACGGCCCTTTGGCTGCAAACCGCATATCCGCGCGTGCGGACTGAGGTCTCGGCTGCTCCCGTCTCGTTTGCGCGCGCCGCCAACCGCGGTATCGCGGCTGCCCGGTATTCGCGCATCTGCCTGCTGAACAACGACATGCTGATCGATCCAGGCTTCTTCGATGCCCTCGATAAGGCTTTCGGCCACGTTCCCCGCCTTTTTTGCGCCACGGCGCAAATCCGTTTTCCTTCGGGTATGCGCCGTGAGGAGACCGGAAAAGCCGTCATGGCGCGATCGGGGCCTGAAGATTTTCCTTTGCGTTGCGACGAGCCGATCCCCGGGGAGGATCTAACCTGGGTCCTTTACGGCAGCGGCGGTTGTTCTCTTTACGATGCCGGCCTCCTCCGCGCCCTCGGCGGCGTCGATACCGTTTACGAACCCGCTTACGTGGAAGACCTCGACTTGGGCTTTCGCGCCTGGCAGCGCGGCTGGCCCTCCGTGTACGTGGCGAACGCCCGGGTCGAGCATCGCCACCGCGCCACCACGTCACGATACTACTCGCCGCAGCAGTTAGAGGGCATCCTGGAAGGTAACTACCTGAAGTTCCTCGCCCGCTCCGTCTGGTCGCCCGCGGTATTCCGGCGTTTGTGGAGCGAGGCCTTGATCCGGCTGCGGATACGGGCACGCCACAACCAGGCGGCGCAGGAGGCGCTCCAAAATGCCGCGGTAACCGCGTTGGCCGGCGGCCCCGCCACACCGCCAGAACTTTCCGAGGACTTGATCCTAGCTTTGACCAACGGTACCGTTTTTGTCTTTGCAGGCCGGCCGGCTTCCGGGAAACCACTCGTCGTCGTGGTTTCTGCTACAGCGCGCGTCGCCAAACGCGAGGATAGGGACCAAATCCTGGTAGCTTTCACAGACATAGCCGCTCCGCCGGCAAACGCCATCCTCGACGTTTGCGTGGAAGTGGTACTGGTTCGGCGCACTCCCCGCGCGGTATGTTCGTTTCGAGCGGCGCTGTGGCAGACCGTTCAGAAGTGGCAGCCCCAGACAGTCGAAGTGGATCGCGAAGTTTCCCACCACATCGACGACTGGGTGCCTCCGCGCACTCGTGCACTCCCGTCTTCTGGGGGATAGGCTGATCCGACCCAGTCAATTGGGCCGGCACTAAGTCTCTGATTACATGACGCTTCACGGAGCAACTAGAGCAAAAGCTATAGTACCTACTAAACAAATAGATCCCAGTATTCGAGAGAAACCGGCCTGTTTTCCTACATCCCTATTTCGGGCCAGTCGGGAAATTTACTGGCTGAAGAAACGTCGTTTTCGGTTAAAGTAATGTTGGGAATGCGGAAACTTTCGAGATCGCCACGTGTTAGCGGTCGCCACCAAGGGTTGGACCTGGCGCGGGTTCTGGTAGTGCACGGAGAGCTCACGCCGCGGTTGACGCTGCAAACCATATTGCAGGCTGGCGGCTATGCGGTAGACGTGGCCGGCACACCGGCGGAGGCGTTGGCAAAACTCGACGAAAACACCTACGAACTGGTGCTCAGCGACGCGGAGTTTGGCACAGGCGAAGCGGGCCCTGACCTGCTTGCATATGCGCGCGTGAAAGACTACCGTCCAGCGACCGCATTGATCACATCCAATGAACCACAACTGCGCTACCGGTACGCGCGACAACGCCAGCACGTATCCATTTACACGGAGAATCTCCCGCACCTGTTGGGAAAGGTAGCGGAGCTGATCGGGGTCCGCGCCAGCCGTCGCTACCGTCCTCTGCGCCAAGCGGTTTAACGCTCAGAGCCGAACAATCTTCTCGGAGTTGATTCCCTTCAAGGCGTTCCGTGTGTCCACAACGAGCGAAGCGCGCTCCACTAACGCCTTGTAATCGAAAGCCGAATGATCGGTGATAATCACCACGCAGTCAGCGGACGCGGCCGCTTCATCGGGCTGTCCCACCAGTTCGATAGCGTCCAGGCGCAGAATCGGCACGTGGGGATCGCTGTAGCTGAGCGTCGCGCCGAGGCGCTGCAGCAGCAAAAGC
>DATBID010000089.1:0-13119 GCA_036557125.1 Bryobacteraceae bacterium
GTAGACGTCTTTGAGGAGCGCGGCCATTGCTTCGGCGTCGGCGACGTCGGCCTGGCGGTATTCGACTTCGGATCCGGCGGAGCACAGACGGGCTAGATTGTCGCGGATTTCGCGCTCGTTGCGGATACGTTTCACCGCGCCTTCGATGAGCGCCGGGGTTGGACGCTGGCCTCCGGTCTGCATGCGGTCCATGACGGCGGCCTTCAACTGGCGCAGATCTGTAATGCCGGCTATATCCGATGGCTCTTCATCCGGCGGCAGCGGTGAACGGCCCACCAGGATCAGGTGTGGCTGGAAGGCTTCGGCCAATTCGAGAGCGGTATCGGCAGTAATGCCGCGGGCGCCGCCTGTAATCAGGACCACTGATTCGCGGTCGAGAGCCGCTCCCTTTGGTCGAGCTGCCAGCAGCGGCTCAGAAAGCGGCGCCGGGACGGAACGAAGAGTGCGACGGTGTCTGCCGGTGTAGCCTACTTCGGTGAGGCCGTCGCAGCAGAGCAATTCCGCGGCGAGAATTTCGGCGATGAAGCGGGGTTCGGCATCGGCAGCGAAGTCCACGATGCGCGCCGCGACTTCGGGCCATTCCCGTGGTAGGGTTTTCACGAATCCGCAGATGGCGCCGTTACCGGGGAAGAATTCGGCGCTGTCGAATCCGAAACTGCCGCCGAGGTGCGTGGCAGCCAGGACGAATCCGGATTTGCGGAGATCTGATTCGAGGGCCTTCGTCAGTAAGAAGAGCGACTTCAGATCCGTTAAAGTGCGCGGTTCGATTTCCTCGGGAGTGGGCGCAGCGGCCAACGGCAAAAGGTGGACCAGAGCGCTGATTGGACCGTGCTTCACGCGCATGGTTTCGATTAACGCGTGGACCGCCGCCGGGTTCGTCAAATCGAGCGCGGTGCCGGGGACGTGTTCGACGACGTGCCGTTTGATTCCGAGTTCGTCCAGTTTGCCGGCGAAAGCCGCCGCGACGGGCGAACCGTCGCTGGTGACAAGCACTGTTCCAGAGGGCCTGGAACCGGCTTGGAGCGCAGGCGCATCCACCACTTGGACGAGCATTCGGGTCACCGGCTTTGATTCCGGCTTTGATCCAGATGGGGCCGCGGCGGCTGTCGGTGCTTCTATGGCCGGCGCGGCGTCAGATTTTGGGAGGGCGAGTTCCTCGGTTTTGGTTTCCAACCAGTCGACGATCTGGCGGAGGGTTTTCAGTTTGGAAAGCGTTTCGATCTGGCCTTCCATCGCGGCGCTGGGGAGGACGGATTCGTTTTGCAGCGCGCCGAAGATTTCGACACGCTTGATGGAGTCCACACCGAGATCGGCTTCCAGGTCAAGATCGAGGCCGAGCATGTCGGCGGGATAGCCGGTGCGCTGGCCGACGAGATCGACGAGGCGTCTGGTGATTTCGTCGCGGGTGAGGATCGCGGTGGTGGAGGCTGGTTGGGGTGTGGGCGCAGTTACAGCTTGTACGGCGGGTTGAAGGCTCTGGCCAACGGCAGCGGCTGCGGCCAGGACCGCTCCCTGACGGTCCTGGCTCGAATCCGTTTCGGATCCACGCGCGTAAGCAAGCGGTTGGTAGCCCTCACTGAACGCCGGTGCGGCTTGGCCACCGAGGTAGGACAGCATAATGTTGCGGTGGGTCTCCAGGAACTTGCTCATCAGGCGGTGATGGCCTTGGATCATGAGTTCGGCCTGAGTTTGCGGCGTCGAGTTTGGCATGGTGATTTGGGTTGGGGCAACAGGAGCGGCAGCGGGGGGCGTCCCGCCCAGGTTCAATAACACGGGTTGGCCGGCGGCGCGGTGTTTGGTCTCCGGCAGTCTGCGCCTTTCGGGTTTCTGGTAAACGGCAGCCGGCATTGCCTTGCCGTTGCTTACTACCCAAGCGGTGGGCGAAGAGGCGCGTTGGGCGGTATCGGCCACCAGGCGCTCGAGTTTCAACCGGCGCGTGACGCGGCCTTCAAACAAGCGCCAGGCATGGAAGCGAACGCCAGACACGGCGAGCTGGGCGAGCGCATGGGTCAATTGGAGCAAACCGTTGCGCCCCGGCTGATCCATGGCAATCGCGACGTGTGGCTTTCCCGCAAGCACCGAGCCCGCTAGGCCGCTGAGCACCTTGCCAGGGCCGCACTCGATGAATACGCGGGCGCCGGATTCGTACATGCCCAGGAGGTCATCGGCGAAGCGTACGGGATTGGCGAGATGATCGGCGAGGGTCTCGCGCATTTTATCTGGGTCGAGCTCGTGTGGTTTCGCGGTGGTGTTGGAGAAGACCGCGAACCGCGGCGGCTTCAGATCGCATTGGTTTAACGCCGCGTGCAGGGGATCTTTCGCGCCCGCAACCAGCGGGGAATGGAAGGCGCACGCGACGGGGATGGCGCGTGCCTTGAGGCCCTTGGCATTCAGTCGTTCTACCGCTTGCTCGATGCCCTTGCGCGTGCCCGAGATTACAGTTTGCAGCGGAGAGTTGAGGTTTGCGATCCCTACTCCGTCAACGGCCGCGACGATGGGAGCAATCTGCGCTTCGCTGGCTTCGACGGCGGCCATTGCGCCCAATTCGGATTTGTTCTTTGCGGCCGATTCGACGATGGCGCGGCCACGCATCTCGGAAATGCGGATCAACTCGGGAAGGCGGAATGTTCCGGCAGCGGCAAGCGCGGCGAATTCGCCATAGCTGTGGCCGCAGGCGAATTCGGGGCGGATGCCGAGATCGTTGAGCAGGCGGAACATGGCGAGATCGGCGGCTCCGAGAGCCGGCTGCGCGACGTTCGTGGCTTTAAGAGCGTTTTCGTTGGCCGCGCGGGCTTCATCATGAAGAACCGGCGGCGGGAAAATGTAACTCGAAAGCGGCTTGCCAAGCTGGAGGCCGAGGCTGCTATCGGCCTCTTCGAAGGTATCGAGCACGCGCGGAAAGGCGATGGCGAGATCGCCCAGCATGCCGACAGATTGCGAACCTTGTCCGGGGAACAGAAAGGCGATTGCGCCAGGATCGGAGGCGGCGGGCGAATAGAAAACGCCGCGCGGATCTTTGTGTTCTTTGCCGGCGGCTACGGCGGCGCGAACGCTGTCCAGTTTGGCGGCGAGATCTTCGAGGGATGTGGCGACGATGGCCAGGCAATGCGCGCCGTGCGCTCTGCCTTTTTCCCAATAGACGGCGGCGGCCAGGTCGCCTAACAGCGGGGAGGCGCCTTGCTTTAAGGCAGCCTGAATTTGATCGATGGCGGCTGTGATCTCGGCCGGCGATGCGCCACGGAACAGGAACAACTCGGCGGGCCAGTCGCGCCAGGAAGCATCTTCTTCTTCGACGTGCTCCGGCTGGCGGTACTCTTCGAGCACCGTGTGGAAATTGGTGCCGCCGAAGCCGAAGGCGCTCACGCCGGCGCGGCGCGGCGCGCCATCGAGGCGTCGCAGCCAGGGGCGGGTTTCGGTGTTGACGTAGAGGGGATTTCCATTGCCATGGAGGTTCGGCTTGGTTACGCCAAGAGTCGGCGGCAGCACGCGCCGGCGAATCGCCATGACGGCTTTGATCATCCCCGCCATGCCGGCCGTGCATTTGGTGTGGCCGATCATGCTCTTTACGGAACCGACCGCAATGGTCTGGGGACCGGCGCCGGCTTGGGAGAAATAACTGCTCAGGGATTCGGCTTCGGTACGGTCGCCCACTACAGTGCCGGTGCCGTGCGCTTCCATCAAGCCGACGGTTTGGGGATCGAAACCGGCTTTTCGGTAGGCGCGCTCAAAGGCGCGAATTTGACCGACAGGGCGGGGCGCGGTGAGGCCTTTGTCTTTACCATCGCTCGAAGCGCCGACGCTCTTCAGCACGCCATAGATGCGGTCGCCATCCAAGATTGCATCTTCGAAACGCTTCATGATCGCGACCGCAATGCCTTCGCTGATGACGATGCCATCGGCTGTTTCGTCAAAGACGCGCGGTTCGCCGGTAGGGGAAAGCGCCTGGGTCTTGCTGAAGCAGAGATAGCTGAAGGGCGTCTGCATCATATCGACCGCTACGACCACGGCTGTGTCGCTCGAGCGGGTCTCGAGTTCTGTGGCGGCGTGGCGGATGGCGGCCATGCCGGTGGCGCAGGCGGCATCTACGGTGAAATTCGTCCCGCCGAAATCGAAACGGTTGGCGACGCGGCCGGCTACGACGTTCAGCAGGAGACCGGCGAAGGAATCTTCGGTCCATTCGGGAAGTCCCTCGCCTAGCTGATCGATGAGGCCGGCGGAATCGGCGAGGCTGCCGCCCGCGCGATCCATATAGTGGGGTAATAATGATCGAAAACCGTAGCCCATGCCGAGCTCGCCCACGCCGCCGCCGGCGCCCACGATGCAACAGGTGCGCTCGCGATCGAACTTCCGCTCGGTGTAGCCCGCGTCTGCGAGGGCGCGCTCGACCATTTCAAGCGCCAGCAACTGCATTGGTTCGATGGAGGGAACCGAAGCGGGCGGCATGCCGAACTTTACGGGATCGATCCAGACATCGCCGATGAAACCGCCCCAACGCGAATAGACTTTGTCGCGGGCGCGGCGGTCTCTATCGAAGTAGACGTCGACATCCCAGCGCTGCTTGGGGATCTCTTCGATGGCGTAACGGCGGTTGAGGATATTCTGCCAGTATTCCTTTACGTCGGCGGCCTGGGGCAGCACACAGGAGAGGCCGACGATAGCGACATCGGAACTTTGTAAGTGGCAGTCGCTTTTCAGCTCGGCCAGCATCGCGGAAACGCGGTCGCTCAGCAGGGCGCCGCCGGCGGCGCAATCGCGGTGAAGCTCTTCGAGCGAACAGATGGATTCGCGCAGCGCCGCGACCTGGCCGATCATGAACATGCCTTCGCGCCGCACCGTTTCAGCGTCGGCTTGCTCATAGCTGGCGCGGCCTTGGGCGTCATTGCGGCGCACGATTCCTTTAGAGGCGATGCGTAGGCGGCCCAGGTTCAGGCCTTCTAACGCGATGCGGATTTCTTCTTTGGGCTTCCCTTGCTGCAAAAGACGGTGTTTTTCGTCCGCAAAAGCTTTGGCGAAGGGACTGGCGGCGCAGCGGGTCGCATGGCCGACGCCGGATTCCACCAGAACGGTTTCTCGGCAAGCCAGAGCTTCGTGCTGAAAGGTGGGGGTAATGGCTTTGGCAGCGACAATCTCGTGCGTGAAGAGATAACCTGTGCCGATCACCACGCCGATGCGCACGCCGCGCTCGGCCAAAGGCGCGGTGATTGCCGCTACCATGGCCGCCGAGCGGGCATCGTGGATGCCGCCGGCGAAGACGATATGGTAGTCCTCCGCCTTACGCGTTGCTTTCGTTTGCGCGCCGGCGCCGCGCAGATGCTCCACGATGACCCGGACCATTTGTTCCCAGAGCACGAAGCTGGTGCGCGGGCCAACGTGGCCGCCGCATTCGCGGCCTTCGAAGATCAGCCGGCGGGCGCCTGCTTCGAGGAAATTGCGGGTGAGTTCGGGCGAAGGGACGTGCAGGTAAACCTGGATGCCATCGGCCTCGAACTGTTTGGCCATATCGGGCCGCCCGCCGGCGATGATGCAGAAAGGCGGCTTGTATTTCTTGACTTCGGCCAGTTGCTCATCGCGGAGTTCTTTCGGCACGAAACCGAGAATGCCGACGCCCCACGGACGTCCGGCGAGTTTCCGCCTGGTTTCTTCAAGCAGTTTCCCAACTTCGGGACCGCGCATGAGGGCGAGGGCCAGAAACGGCAGCGCTCCGCCTTCCGCCACTGCCAAGGCGAAATCGGCGTTATCGCTGACTCGGGTCATGGGGCCTTGCAGAATGGGAAATCGCGTGCCGTGCGATCGGGCGAGGGGACCGTTTTCGCTCAGGGGATTCAGACGCGCGGCAACGCGGACCTGGCGCCCAGCTTCGCGCGCGATCGCCCGGCAAATTCCCCCCACAGTGCGGTACTGGTCTGCCAGGTAGCCGGCGAAGGCCGCATCCTGCCCTATAGCTAAAAGCTCGCGGCGAGTGATGCGCTCCTCGACCGCCGTGCGCCAACGGGCCAGCGTTTCCGGCGCGGCTTCGGGACTGACTCCTTGGCTTTCTTCAAGTTTCTTGAGTTCCGCGAAGGCCGATTCGCCAATACGCGAATATGCGCGAAAGCGAGTGGCGGAATCTTGCCCCAGAATCGCCGTTTCGCTGCCATCCATGCGGGCGATTTTGGATTTGATTTCTTCGGGAAGAGTGGATTCTTCGGCCAGAGCCAATTGCCAATCGAGCGCCACACCCGCGGCGCCGGCGGCCACGCAGGCGGCCGCGGTGTGGAGGCCGACGCCGCCGCGGGCATAGACCGGGATAGTTACTTTCGGCAGAATTCTTTGTAAAAGAATACTTACGGTCTCTTCGCCCACACGGCCGCCGCTTTCGCTGCCTTTCACTACCAAAGCAGTTGCGCCTGATTCGGCTGCGCGTTCAGCTTCGGGAAGAGAAGTAACTTGGACCGCCGCTTCGAGGCCCAATTCCCGGCACCAGCGAATGGAATCCGCCAGCGATTCGCTCCCAGCATCCGTTAGGACCACGCCGCTCAGACCGCTTTCCATCGCGGGCCGCAGTTGTCCCCGTAACCTTTCCGAAAGATGGGCCGCCGATACCCAGAACGATGCGGCGGTCTTGCTGAGCGCATAGAGGGCACTGTTGGCGCGGTCCACCGGGAGATAGTCCAGCGCGAGTACGCCGGTGAATCCCCCTTCCTGAGCCGCAGCCAGGATGCCGACTTCCTCGAACGCATCAGGTGCAAATACGAGCAGGCGCAATAACATTCGGAAGTTTCTCCTGAGCTCTTCCGCTAACTGTTTCTTCTTGACGCGGTACCCTGAGGTACTACAACTGAGGTCCCCTTTCGTATCGGGGAACGGAGGCCGGATACTGCTTCCCTCCCCACAGCCTTCAAGCGGAACTCTTTGTGTTTTAAGGCATCTGAGTGAATAAGTCAATGGATGCTGGTACTTCCCCCGACAGGCCGGTACTACGGATTAACCTAGGTTGGCAAGGGTAAACGGTACGTTCAAAAAGTCTCTTTCTGCCGCGATCGAGCTTGTGCTTGATATGCTGAATTCCGATGGCAGAGAGAAAGGGCAACAACTTCATCACAATCGTGTTCGACAGTTGCCGGTTCGATTCCTTCGTTGCAGCCCAACCGAAAACGATTTTGAAACTAGGGGAACTGGAAAAACGTTGGTCCTATGCGTCCTGGACCGCGCCCTCCCACTACAACCTGCTGATGGGCCTCATGCCCCACACCAGACCCTCGATGGTCTACGCCTCGGAATATTACAAGAAAGATTTCGTCAAGTATTCGGAGCGGCTGGGACATGAGAATATCGAATTCAAATCTCTGGTCCCCAAACTTTACCTCCCCCTATATTTCAAAGAGACACTGGGATACCGTACCCATGCTTTGGTTTCGCTGCCCGTTTTGAATCCGAAAACGATTCTGAACCAGGGATTTGACACGTTCAAACTGATGCCGCAGCACAACGATATGCGGGCCATGCTGAAAGAGATGATTTTCTCCGAAGAGCAGCCTTCGTACTACTTGCTGAATGTGGGAGAGACTCATTATCCCTACGCGCTGCCCGATGAGCCGCCGGACAGTTGGCCGCGGATTCACGGCATCCACGGCGTTTTTAAACACCTCGACGCCCACATGGTGGGGGGCAGACTGGTGGAGGGGGAGGGCGTGGTATTCGACAACGATAAGTTGGAAGAACTCCGCCAGCGGCAAATCAAGGCGGTTCGATATCTCGACGGAGTAGTTGAGGAACTATTCGACATGGTTCCGGACAACACGTGGATCACGATTACCGCAGATCATGGCGAGGTTTTCGGGGAGGACGGCTACTTCGGACACGGGCCGGTAGCGCACGACAAGGTGTACGAAGTGCCGTTTATTGAGGGGAAGCTGCGGTAAAGAAGCAAACCGAGCGCAGGCCTCCGGCGATTTGGACCTATCTGTCGCGGAGATAGGAATCATCGCGACAATCGATTTTGCCGTTAAGGCACGCGGCCATATACTGTCTTTGGCTTCGCCGATGACACCAAATAGGGCCATCCAGTTGTGCGTAGTGCGGCTGCTGGTAGCGGCCTTCGCAATAGCGGGCGGCGGCGAGAGATTGGCGGCGCAATCCACGCCGCCCGCAAGACAACCGCTGGCGGAGGAAGTCTTCAAAAATGTCCAAGTTCTGAGGGGGATTCCAGTAAGCGAATTCATGAGCACCATGGGCTTCTTCGCCGCCTCAGTGGGTTTGAATTGCGTTTATTGTCATGTGCCGGAAAGCCTCGAGGACTGGCAGAAGTTTGCCGAAGATGTTCCGCGGAAACGCATCGCGCGGACCATGATTCAGATGGTGCGCGAGCTGAACAAAAACAATTTTGGCGGCCGGCAGATGGTCACCTGCTACACCTGCCACCACGGCAATGAGCGGCCCAAGGGCATTCCCAGCCTGGCGGTGCAGTACGGCACGCCGGAGGAAGACCCGAACGAAGTGGAGATCCCCCCGCAGGCGGTGAAAGGGCCTTCCGCCGAGGAAATCCTGGATCGGTTTGTGGCGGCGGTGAGTGGCGGACGCGGACCGGCGCCGAGCGCCTTATCGGCGAAAGGAACATATGAAGGCTACGAAACTTATCACCAGAAGGTCCCGTTCGAGTTATACGCCAAGGCGCCGGCGCAACTCGCGACCCTAATTCACACGCAGAACGGAGACAGCGCCAGCGTGTTCGATGGCCGCGAGGGATGGGTGGCTTCACCGTCGAATCCAGTGCCGCTGCTTCCGCTGGCGCCGGGAGCCGAACTCGATGGCGCGCGATTCGATGCCGAACTCTTTTTCCCCACTCAAATCAAACAGGCATTAGGCCAATGGCGCGCGGGGTTCCCGGTTACGACGGTGGGAGATGCGGATGTTCAGGTGATCGAAGGAACTGGCGCAGGTAAGACGCCGGTGAAGCTCTTTTTCGATCAGAAGACCGGGTTGCTGGCGCGGCAGGTGCGGTATTCCAACACCGTCATCGGCGTGAATCCGATTCAGATCGACTATGCGGATTACCGGGACGCGGGCGGCGTAAAATTGCCGTTTCGCTGGACGGTGACATGGACCAATGGACAATCGACCTATGAGATCAAGGACGTTCAGCCGGATACCACGATGGACGGCAGCAAATTCGCGAGGCCGGCGCCGGCGCGGGTGACTCCCAAGGCGGCGCATTAGTTTCTCACCACAGAGACGCGGAGACGCAGAGGAAGGCAAATGAAAAATCAAAACCTGAGGGCGCCGAGGAGGCAGAGAGCACAGAGAAGCATTTTTCTTCTTGTTTGTGCGGCGGTGGCCTGCTCAGCGAGTCTCCTCGCGCAAGGAGGCCGCGGGCCTGGCGGCCGCGGGGGCATCACGGCGCATAACCCGGCAAACGACAACAAGTCCTACGAGAAGCGCGATCTTTCAGGCATCTGGTCGCGGAATTCGACGCCCGGCGGATACGGGGGCGGAGGGACCTGCCGCGATTGCGGCGACCGCGGTTTTGGGAACGACGTTCCGCCATTCACGCCGCTGGGCCAGAAAATGTTCGATGCCAATAAGCCATCGTACGGGCGCCTCTTGGGAAGCGCCGATGCGGCGGCCCATCCCGAAGAACACATCGGACGGCGCCGCGCCGTGCCGCCCGCCAATGACACCGACCCGTATCAACATTGCAACCCGATGGGGCCATCGCGCGCATTGATCTATCCAGACCCGGTCGAAATGAACGTGCTGTCCGACAAAATTCTGCAGCAGTTCGAGTGGGGATACGGCATACGAACCATCTGGACTGACGGGCGGAAGCCTTTGATGGACCCCGATCAGCCGCGATGGTGGGGATATTCAACTGGCCGGTGGGATGGAGACACGTTCGTAGTGACGACGACCGGAGTGGACGAGCGGACTTGGGTGGATCACTTCGGCTATCCGCACAGCGTAGATATGGTGCTGGAAGAGCGTTATCGCCGCGCGGCGTACGACGTTCTGGAGCTTTCCATGACCATTACCGATCCCAAGATTTACACCCGGCCGTGGATTAGCCAAACCAAGCGGTTCCGGAAATTGACAAAAGACATGATCCATACTGTCGACGGGTGGACAGGGCTGATGGAAGACCTCTGCGCTCCTGCCGATGAAGTGGAAATTTTCGATAAGCTGGTCCGCGACCCGGCGGGCGGAGTAAGGCATTAAAATCTCCGAAGGAGTTGCCATGCGAAACGTCGCAGTGTTTTCGGTCTGTTTCATTTTCACCGGTGTGGCGGGAGCGCAGCCGGGGCCCGCCGCCCCAGCCAAGCCGGATTCCGGCCAGGTGAAGGCTCTGATTGAAAAGGCGAAGAAAGCGGGCGGCCCGGCGTGGGCGGGGGAGGAGCATTTCTTCTGCGAAGCGCCGCGGGCGAATAGTCCTAACGATCCGCCGATCGAGCCTATGAAGATTTTCGATAACGTTTACGTCATCGGAAATCAGGGGACGGTGGCATATGTGATCAGTACTTCCGCCGGGCTGCTGATGATCGATGCCCTACCGGCGGATCAGACGGAAACGCAACTTCTGTCCGGGTTTCAGAAGCTGGGTCTCGATCCGGCGCAGGTGAAGATGATCGTAGTGGGGCACGGGCATGCCGATCATTTCGGCGGCAGCGCGTACTTTCAGGAGCACTACGGGTCAAAGGTCTACATTGCCGCGGCGGACTGGGATTTGATGGACCATCCTCCGGCGGGGCGGGGCGGCGCGAAGAAAGGTCCGCAGACGCCTCTGCCGAAGCACGACCAGGTGATCACTGAGGGACAGCCGATTGTGCTGGGCAATTTCCAAATCATGCCGGTGGCTGTGCCGGGCCACACGCCCGGATCGATGGGATTCATCTTTCCTGTGAAGGACAACGGCAAAACCTACATGGCCGCCATGTACGCCGGCACCGTTTTGACGCCGGGAATCGTTTCGGATGAGGGTTTGGAGACCTACCGCAAATCGGTGGCGCATTTCAAAGAGGAGACGAAGAAGGCCAAGGTCGAAGTGGAATTGCAGAACCATCCGCTGATGGACCCGATCCAAGACAAACTGGATAAATTGAAGGCGCGGAAAAAAGGAGAGCCGAACCCATTTGTCGTGGGCCAGGGGAGCTACCAGAAGTTTCTGGATGTAATGGCCGCATGCACCGATGTGAATATCGCGCGGCGGAAAGGCATCTGACCTTGTGGCTCTGATCGGAGCCGCGACCGTCAGGGAGCGGTAGCATTTGGGAGCCGTATCAGACAGTCAGAGACCTAGTTCCTCGATCGCATCGGAAATGGGAGTCGCTTCGCGCAGGAGGATGACACCTGGGCTCTGAGAGTTGGCTGAGAACCGGGGAAAGTGTCCAGGCATTGTTCGGCGATCCTGGCTGACCAGGATTCGCCGCGAGTCCGCCGCGATCTGGAGAACTTCGGGATCTCCCAAGCTGGTCAGACCTGCCTCGGCAGCGGTGCGAATATCAACCTCAGGCGCAGTGCGCCGCAGCCCGCGCAGAATTCGGCCGTCCAGATCGGCATCAGCCTGGAATTTGATTTGCACTGCGGGCTCGCTGGAGCTTCGCAATCAGCTCAGCATTGGTTTGTCTCGATTGCCTATGGTGCGATTCTGCTTCGCGTTGCCCTGCGGCCAGATAGCTATCGATTTCCTTCTGGTTCGCGAGATAAAACGCCAAGGCGCCGTGCACCTGCTCCAGGCTCAGTGCCGGATAACTTTCGACCATGCTCTCCGCCGACATCCCTTCGCGAAAGAGATAGACTAGCGAATCCAAGGAGACGCGGGTGTTCCCGACCCGATAAACGCCTTCCACTCTGGTTACGTAATCCGGCATAGCATGTCTTACTCCTCCATCGTGACACGTCATGTTGGTGGGGACAAGCTGTCGTAGCCTGCTAGTCCTATCCGCGATACCGCGGAAGAATGCGCAGCGCGTTCTCCCGATTGATAGCTTCAAGTTCCTTCGGACTGAACACGCGATTCGTGGTCAGGCCGCGCACGGTTTCTTGCGCGCTGCGGTACCAGTAGTCGGTGCCGTAGACAATCTGCGAAACCGGCACTACTTGGCGTAGCGCGTTCATGGCCACAGGATTGGTGGCCTGCGCCGTATCGTAGTACATCCTTCTGAGTTCGTAGAGCGCCCCTTTGGGAACTTTGGCGGGCGGGACGTTGCCCTGTCCCTTGGTGGGAATGCCGGGAATGATTTCCGTGGTAGTGCCCGAAAGAAAGCGCTCGATGACGAAGGGCATCATTCCTCCGCCATGCGAGAAGATCCAGGTGATATCGGGATAGCGGGTGGTTGTGCCGCTGAAAATCAGGCTGGCGATGGTGCGGGTGGTATCCGCGCCATATTCCACAACCGTGTCTACAACATCTTTCACAATATTGCGGCAGCAGTTAGCTTCGATCGGATGCACAAAAACGACCGCTTTGCGGCGATTCAGTTCTTCGTGAACGGGCTCCAACTTTTCATCGCCCAGCCAGATATCGCCGTAGTTGGAGAAGAGACCGATGCCATCGGCTTTGAGCGTATCGAGCGCGTATTCGATTTCGCGCAGGGCGCCTTCGGCGTCTGTCGCGGGAATAGCTGCGAAATTGCCGAACCTGCCCGGATGATCGGCGCTGAGACGAGCCGCAAATTCGTTCGATTCGCGGACCACCTTGCGCACCTCCTCGATCTCACCGAAATAGAAGCCGGGAGTGGTGATGGAAAGGAGAGCGGTGGCAGTGCCGCTGCGATCCATATCGTCCAGGTCTTCGGCTAGCGTCCAACTGGCATAGGCAGCGGTGAGTGCGCCGCCGCGGCCGCGCCGGACTCCGCCGCCTCCCTGCTTGTGTGCCTTCAGAAAATCCAGATAAGCTGGCGGCGTGAAGTGATGATGCACGTCGATACGGCGCGGGTTCGCAGCGGCGGTCTGTGCGCGGGCCAGCAGCCCGCTGCCACCAACGGTGGCGAGTTGCCAGATAAAGGACCGCCGCGATGGTGCCATGTTAAGTAGCCCCGGGGAGTCTCACCCCGAGGCCCTCCCAGAACTGTACGTGAGCGTCTCCACTCATACAGCTCCTGTGGTGATAAACCGACTACGCTGACGCTTCCAAAGCACAAGCAGGTC
>DATBID010000090.1:0-13734 GCA_036557125.1 Bryobacteraceae bacterium
TACCACAGCTTTTGACCGCAGCAGCGGGAGGTGGTTTGGAACCTTCTCCTGTAAGACGGTTCCGAGGGGCCTCCCCTCATCGACTACTCAGTTACGCAAAAGAGCCGTCTGTCGCCGGCCCTTTTGCTCATGGCACACTCAGAAGATATATTTCAACGCCAACTGGACGATGCGCGGATTCACGCTCGTCGAAGTGATCTGTCCGAAGTTGCCCGCGGCAAAATTAGGCAGGGCGTAGATCGCCCCCTGGCCGTAATTCGGGTTGGTGAACTGCGGGTGGTTAAAGGCGTTGAAGAGTTCGGCTCGGAACTGGATCGTGTGCCGCTCTCGGATAGTGGTCGTCTTCAGAATCGAAATATCGAAATTGAATTGGCCGGGTCCGAGAATGATGCCCGGACCGCTGTCGCCGTAGAGCGTGCCGCAGGTGATTCCGGGATTGGCCGCGGCGCATTGCGCCTGACCAGAAAGACCCGGGGCGGAAGCGTAGATAGTTCCAGTCGGAGACATCGCGGGCGGAGCAACAAACGCTGCTTTGTTGAACCAGCCGGGGCCGCCGCTGGCGCCGCCCAATCGCGCCTCCACTCCGCCGGAAGTCGCAATCTGGGCGTACGTCGCGCCCGGCGCGATCTGTACACGTCCGAAACCGGCTTGGCTGGCGCCGCTGGTGCCAAAGAGCGTTCCGGCAGTTGAGTCCGCGATAGTCATCGGCGCTCCACCTTGTACCACCGTGACGCCCGAGACGTTCCATCCGCCGAGCAGCCTCTGCATAACGCCGGTGTGGGTGCCGAAGGGCAGGTCGTAGCTGTAATTGGCGACGAAACGTTGCGGACGGCTGAAAGTGGCTGGCCCGTACTGCTGTCCAAGGTTTCCGGCGTAATTGCTGTTCGCCACATCGTTATACTCAACCGTCATATCCTTGCTCCAGGTGTAAGCTCCCTGGAACATGAAGCCATGGGAGAATTGCTTGCGAACCGTCACCTGCAGGCTGTTGTAATTGGCATAGGCGTCAAACCCCGTTCCGCGCACACCGACGGCCTGGTAGCCCAGATACGGCACTCGATACAAAACGTTAGCAACCGTATTCGTCTTAATGCCGTTGATCGGGTTGCTGGCACTCGCCAGTTGGGCCGTGTTGTTGTTGTGGTACATCTCCATCAAATTGATCGAGCTGGATCCGACGTAGCCGACTTCGAGAACCCACTGCTGGGCGAACTGATACTGAATGCCCAGGTTGTATTGGCGGATCAGCGGGGTGTGCAGAACCTCGTCCAGGAACGGAATGTTAAGGTTCGAGTTGCAGACGGCGAAGTTAACGGTCGGGTTTGCCTGACAAGCCGGCGAGAAATTCGCGTAACGGGATGAGAAGGTGCCAAGTATTGGTAACGTTGGGAACGGATTGGCCAGAGTCTGGTTATTGAACGCGTTGTAGTCGAGTGTGGCTGAATAAGGGTTGCCCTGTTCCACCGAGTAGACAATGCGGTCGGCGCCGATGCGATCAAAGAAGATTCCGGTTCCGCCGCGCACCACAAGTTTGTTGTTCACCTGATAAGCAAAACCGACGCGGGGACCGAAATTGCTCAGCCGCGCGCCCTCACGCTCGGAGGTAAGGTTTGGGCTGACTAAAACGCCGTCGGGCGGATTGCCATAGTGCGAAATGAAGTTGCTGGGAACTACCCATTGGCTGATGCCCGGGCCCGAGCTCGTCGGGGCGGTGGGCGGAACCGGCACTGCCTGAAGCCGGCTCACCCAGATCTGACTGAGGTTTCCATACTTATCGTTGAGCGCTCCGTTATACTCCCAACGTACGCCGAGATTGAGCGTCAGCCGGGACGTGGCCTTGAAATCGTCCTGGAAGAAAGCGCTGCCGCCGGCAGCATAGTAGCCGTGGACAATGCCCTGGGGTGCGCTGCGTGTGCAGAATATGCACTGGTTGATGTTGCCGGGCTGTCCCGTCGCGGCGTTCTGGGGTCCGCCGACCAGCAGATCGTTAAAGGTCAGGACTGTAAAGTTCCCGCGGCTTCCGGACCAGGTGATGGGCCAGGCATTTTGCTCCCATTCGACGCCGGCGCGCATCGTGTGACGGCCGCGCGAAATGGAGATCTGGTCGGCGGCCTGCGTCTGGTTGGTCACGCTGTAGGTGCCGTTGTTGGCGCCGCCCAGGATCGAATAGCCACCGGACGCAATCGCGAATGGCGGAGGGAGATTAATACCCGGGACATTCGGCGTGATCCCCAACTGCTGATTGGTAACGCCGGGAACCGCCTGAGCATTCGTTTGCGAGAGATTGCGTTGAAAGGATATGCGTGCCTCATTCACAATCGAATTGGTGACGATGGTGGTCAGCTTGAGGACCGAGTTCGTGTTGTCAAAGCCGAGGAAGCTGGGGGCGCCGGGAAGCTGGCCGCCGAGGGGGGCGATCTGTGGATCATTGGTGAAAAACCAGCGACCGGAAAGGGTATTTTTGGCACTGACAACATAGTCGAAGTTGAATATTCCCTGGTCCCCGTTGTAGATAGCGGGATTGGTGAAGGTAACCTGCTGGTATCCGCTGGCGCCCGACCCTGGGAAGTAGTACTGGCCGTTCGGCAACTTAATATTCAGAATGTTCAGGGCCACCGGGCTGATGTTGGACCCACTACACAACACATTCTGGCTTCCGCTCGTCGTGACGAAGAGGGAGTTTCCGGGATGATTTTGAGGACAATTGGCGGCTCCCAGCGCCGCGGCGAATCCCGGCCCGGACCGGTCGCCCGCTGGAATCGGGGGAAGCAGCGCCGTAGTCACGCCCTGCGAAGCCAAACCATTCTTCTCACGGGTTCCCTGATAGCTGGCGAAGATGAACAACTTGTCTTTCTTTATGGGACCGCCGAAGACGCCGCCGAACTGGTTCTGGTTCAGAATCTGTTTCCTGGTGGCGCTTGCCGGGTTGTTGCGATCGTAGAAGAAATCGTTTGCGTTGAGTATGGTGTCGCGCAGAAACTCAAACGCGGTCCCGTGAAATTGGTTCGTGCCGGACCTCGTGACGACGTTGACGTTCCCGCCGGGGTTCCGGCCGTAGCTCGCATCGTAGGTCGAGGTCTGAACCTTAAACTCCTGGATCGAATCGGGACTAGGGATGCCGACTCCTGCGTAAAGACCCGAGTCGTTAGCGCTGCCGCTGTTGGCGAAATTGGTGACGTTCACACCGTCCATCTGGAAATTGTTCTGGCCTGGGTCATTGCCATTCACGCTCATGTTCTGTGTGCCCTTCCCCAGCGCAGTGGCATTATTGGCGCCGCTGTTGGTGCCGGCGGATAGCGCGATAATCTGGGTATAGTTGCGGCTGCTGAGGGGCAATTGCGTCATCGTACGCGTGCCCACGGTGTTGCCCAGCGTGGAAGTTGCGGTTTGCAGCGTCTCCACCTGCGAGTCGACCGTCACTTGTTCACTTTGTGAGCCGACTTCCAGCGTCCGGTCCAACACAGGCGTTTCGGTTACGTTCACGACAACCGAGGAAACCTCCTCCGTTTTAAATCCGGTTGCGTTGAACCTCACGCGATACGTTCCCGGGGGCAAGAGCGAAAATTTGTAGACCCCGTCCGTCCCAGTCGTCACGGTGCGCGTTTGATTGGTGTCCGTACTCGTCAGGGTGACCGTTGCGCCTGCAACAACGCCGCCGCCCGTATCCGTTACAGTCCCTGTCAGAGCACCTGTGCCGGCGGATTGGGCAAGTAGGTGACTAGCAAAAAGCGCACCTGTGATGATGCACAAGCCAATCCTCGATAGTTCCGTTCGCCAATTCGATCTTTTCATTGCGTCCCCGTTTCTCGAGTGAGTAGAGACCGATGAAACTGGCCCTCCATCGCTGATGTGGCGGGATTATATACGATCTCGCTGCCCAAGGGAATCGGCGTTTTGCAGAGTTAACAATCCTAGGATCTGTTGCAAACAACGCCGCGGCCGTCTGATACGGTGACACTGTGAGCCGAACCCGACCAGCGCCGTTTTGCGGGCGACACTTCGCCGATGACATTATTCTTCTGTGCCTGCGGTGGTACTCCGTTATTCGTTGAGCTACCGGGATTTGGAGGAGATCATGGCCAAGCGAGGGTTGACCGTGGATCACGTCCCGATCTGGCGCTGGGTCCAACATTACGGGCCCCTTTTGAATCAGCGGATTCGTCGGGAGATCCGCCGTCCGAACTGTTCCTGGAGAGCCGACGAGACCTGCGTTAAGGTCGCCGGAATTTGGACCTACCTCTACGCGCAGTGGATTCTGCGGGCGAGATCATCGACTTCATGCTCTCCCCGAAGCGGGACTGGACGGCCGCCAAGTTATTCCTCCGCTTGGCAATGTCCGGCCCGGGCATCCAGAGTGGTTGACAATCGCCTACTGCGCCAAGAACAGCTCTGCTCGAAGCCAAACGGTACCCCGACGCGGAACAAGTCTACTGTGAGGAACTCAAACGCCGTATGAACGGATGGTCTCTCTATGACCTCAAAGCAGCACTCGACGATCAGGGCAAACCCTCCGGCGACGTAGCCAAACAATTCGCGGCCAGTTGGTCACGCTCGGATACGTGGATTGAGGCCTCAAGATTCTGAACCCTCAGAAAGTCTGATTTGTAAGAAGGGGATGACCAGCCACGCTGGGAACTTTAAGGCAGGATGAACCCTTCAGCCGGCAAGAACCCGCGAGCCACCGAAGGCATCAAAGCGGCGCCTGAACATAACGTTCTGGCTCGACGTTGCGCTGCTGGTCTTGGGTTTGCGTGCTCCAGACTGCGACGCGATGAGGCTATCGGCAGACCTTCTTCCCGCCATGCCCTGACTCCGCCGACTTTATCCGTTGCACGCCAGAGTCCGAGCTCCTGCAGAGCAGTGAACGCCAGGCTCGAAGCGTAGCCCTCGGAGCAGGACACGATTACCTGAAGATCATGACTGGTGGCGACCGGCAGCCAGGAGCTGGAGGTTGGATCTAAACGCCACTCGAGTACGTTGCGCACGGGTGACTCGGAGAAAGCTTGGCCCCCGTTCATGCAGAAGCTTGGCCCCCAGCGCCCTCGCCTCCTTCGGCGCATAGCGGGCGGTCGCTCCGCCGCCATGGAAAATTTCCCCTGCCCCCTTCATGACCTCGGGCATTCGATCGGCACTTGGATTTCTACAGTAACAGGCGCCAGCCCAACATTCGCAATGGAACCCTTTTGGCCGCGGGTGATCCGCGGCCATGACATGCATTGTCCCTGTTAATGGGACTACTTGCGGTCCATGCGAAGGTACTTTCGGTCCCCTTCCACCCAGTGTTCGATCATCGCGGTAACAGCTCCCTTTTCGTCTTTCAAGAACTCAATTCCGGTTCCTTCCATGGTGAAGAAAGTCTCTGAGTGGGCCACTAGAGGAATTTTGCCAGATTGCCCTTCAGCCACCATGAGACGGCCAGCCTCCAAGGAAACAATCGCCACCGGGCGCGTGGGGGTTTGATATGCGCCAGCGTACCGAGCTAGCTGATCGGCCGATATCGGAAACTCTTTTTCGCTCTTTCCAACCAGGTGCCTCGCATCGCGTTCGTTCTCACAGATGTACTCGATAAGATCACCATCTGGGACTAGATCGAATTCCATCGGAAGCGTCCATGGCCGCGTGTACGCCTTAGGATCGTCAAATGTTATCTGAACATCAAGATGGCCGATATCACGACGACGAAAGCGCTCCGTCATTCGCAACGCTTCCGTATGGGGGTGTCCCGCCAGATCGATGGTGGATCGATCATTGTAACCTGCCGTTGTGACCACCAACGTGTCACCCTCCCAGCGGCCGACCGAATAGCCCATCCAGGTCGGGTTGGCGTTTTCCGGCAGCGGGCGGCCGTCTGTGAAAATTTGACGAAAAATGGTGTCGTACTCGTGAAGAATAACAACCAGGCCGGGGGTTTGAATGATTTTAATCGGAAAAGGGCCAACTCCGATGGCGGCCTTCGGGCCCGGTGGAAGACAGGCGATTCCGTCAGTGTCCCGGCGAAAATCAGCTTCGCGCTGCTTATATATGGCTGCCGCCCAAGGCCGCATATCCTCGGGCTTGAGATCCCAGGTGAGGTAGAAATTTCCGTTCCTGACCAGCCAGACTCCCGTCAGATCAGGTTTCCCATCTCCTGACCGTGGCGCGGGAGCCAAGACGTCGGGCTTGCCATCCGCCGTGCGAGGAAGTGCCGGATTTAACTGTTTCGGCCACTGCGCCATCAGAGAAACACTCATGACCAACAGGATCGTCGCGAGCTTATGCATGTGCCCTCCTTTCGCCTCGCGCAAACCGGAACATTGGACTTGTGGCGGATTCTAACACATACGGGCTCCACCGGGTATGCCAGCGGCACGAGCGGCCTCCTCGAGATTGCCGGAGCCCGTAGCCGAGGAGGATGGCCAGGGTCGTGCGGTCCGATGTCACTCGCTTTAGCGAGTAATGCCGTTGGCCGATTTCGGCAACATCAGTCCTGGACTGGAACATAAGCTTGGTACCGCCGGGGCTCGGAGGCTTATTGATAGCGCTTCGAACCGCGACCTGCTTAATTCCGCGCTCCTCCCAGGGATTCCGCGGCCGTGCCACCTCAATCCAAGCGAGGCTAGTTTAAGAGTAGGTGCGTCCAGCGGCGGCCAAATTTGTCCGCACCTACGGTACAGATAAGGATGACGAAACGGGTCGCTCCGCAGCATGGCGTCCCCGGCGTTGACGCCTTGAAAGAGATAGAGCAGCAACTGGTCGGGATGAGGCAGGTTCCACAAGTAGGGCTCGGCGACCGCTCCGCTGGTGACCGTGATCCTTTTGAGCAGCGCATTTGCCATCCAATTAGTCCCTTCGCGCGGATTCAGCGCGGAATAGCTTTCGAGGTGAATCCCGATCGCTCCCGGCGCCATGAGAACGCAATCGTAGTAGTGATCAACGCTGTACCATCCGGCGTAGAGAGCCGCGTCATCGCACCGTACTGGAGCAGGCGCGCTGCCCGATGGGTACACCCCACCCTCTCTAACGTGCTGCGCGTACTCTCGCTATACGAATCGCCCGAGCACCCCATCCAGAGCACACCGGTTCGATGAAATAAGGACTCGCCAGTCCTTTCGAATACTTCAGCGACGACGAGCCTGCGGCGCTCGCTCTTATGGAAGTCGTGACGCGGCTCAGCGACCGCGTCAACGCGGCGCCGGACGGAATCTGGAATGAGGCGCCAGACATTACGATGAACGGTGCCTCGCGGGATTGCTGCTGGCGATCGCGACGATCAATGTCTGGAATCGTCCCAATGTCAGCGCTGGCCAGATTGCGGGCGAGTGGCTGAAGTCGGCCGAAGCCCCGCAGTGGGTGGAGAAGAACCAAGCCGTGGCACATTGAGGCAGTGCTGAATCATTCGGCGGTTATCAGCTAATGGCCGCCGGCGCCGCTCTCAGTCTCCGGGAATGTGATCGCTGTCGGACACAGCCCATCCCAGGCTTGGTGTGGTCCGTATTTTCTTCTGCGGAAATGCCCGTTTCAAGCTATGTACCGCGTGCCGCTTCAGACGGCGAACGGCCGGCAACAATGTCGTGATGCTGATCGCTGCAAGGCCTGCCAACAATGCGATTGTCACCACGTCCCATAACGGTCGGCGATGGAACAGACCTGGCCAGTCCATCACATGCAGACCGTAATAGACCCACCGGTTCGCGCGATCGCGCTTGTCGATTTAACCATTTGGGCGAGAGACGGTGTGAAATACAGCCAAGTCTGGTCCTCGTCGTTGTAGCGCACGCGCAGCACAGGCAGCACGTAAGCGGGTTTATGACGTCCCAGTTCGAACGACGTGGTCGTCTGGTGATAGTAATTGTCGTAATCGGTTAGCCATTCACGATCGATTACGGGAACATTCGGCATCGCGTCACGAGACGCCTGTTCCATGACTTCCCTGCTGAACGACGTCATCACGCCATTCTCCGGATGGCTAATGGATATGAACAAGTGCGGATTGTCTTGCGGGAGATTTACTAAGTTGATCGAGTTGTTCGTAGTCCAGTGCTAGGCTTCCTCTTTAGTGGTGGGTGGCTGGTAGGCGATGAAGTAGGGCTCGCCCCTAAACTGAATGAGTTCCACTTCCTTTGGAGCGAAGTTTTCCCGGATCTTCCCGAGAGCATTCCGCAGGCTTTTCACCGTGAGCGGTTGTAAGTTCAAAGGGCCGCCCGTGATGGCGCGCGCCATCTCCTTTGTCATCGTAGATCTGGGAGAAATCACGGGATTCCCCATGATAAAGCCATCTCCGTTGCTTTCGACTCGCTTTGAAACCTGCGACCATCCGGAGATCGGGAACGTGGTGATGGGGATCATTCCGCTCAGGATTCAGGAGATCGAAAATAACCCAAAGATTAGGCCGGCGTAATGATGCCACTTCATCCAACCGGAGTAGGGCGTATAGGACAGAACGCCTTTGTGGCGGAATCGTGGCTTGAGCGCCACGCGCCAGATTCCGACGATGATACCGGTCACCGCCATGAGCATGGCGGCCCAGGCAACGAAATCCAGCAACGGTGTCCACCAGGTGCGCTGTCGAAAGAAAAACAGGTTGTGGAGAACGTATCCGGAGATAGCGAGAATGCGCCCTCTTCGGTCCGTTTTCTGAACGATATCGTTGCTCTTTTCGGAGATGTAATACTCAGTGCCAGCGGGATCGTTCATCGTAATGCGATGCAGCGGAACATACCCGGCCAGTGTAGGAATTCTTGTGAACTCGTCGGGGCTCTCTAAATAAGCATCGTAAGTCATGGTGGAAGCGTACTCATGAGCGAATCGCCTCATCCACTGCAGGGCCTCTTCCCGTCCCATCCCCCGAAGGACTTCACCGGTATCCGCATAGACCGTAAACCAATTGCCGATGCTAACCCTGGTGAGCCGGTAGACGGGCCGGCCGTTATACATGGACAATCGAACGCGGTAAGGTCTGATCCCCGCCTTCGCCGCTGCCTCATACGGCGTCACGGTTGCCGTCGAAAAGTCGATCGGCTCCAGCCGCAGTAGCCGCTCTCCGGTTGTGATCTGCGGGTGTCCGTAATACATCAGGACCACGCCTGACAGCGTCCAGACCAGGAACATCATAATGATGCCGATGCCAAGCCATCGATGCGAATAAATGAGGAGCTTGCGCCAATCGAGCAGTTTACGGATATTCATGTTCTCTGGACCATTTTGAATGACCAGCCCTATCTTCGTACCAGTTCGCCAGAGCAAAGTATATCGGAAGCACGGCGAGGATCGAGATTCTGCCGGTTTGGCGTGTGCGACTGGAACGGCTAATACGCCATCGCGTGGCAGTCACGGCGCGGGTCGGCGGCGGACAGGATCCTCAAGCTTTTCGTGTGGACCACTGACACTGCATCCCTCCATCCGTCAAACCGGTTGTATCCTGAAAAACACAGCTTGGTAAATCGCGCTCCCCTAATTCGTATGAAACGATTGTTTCTGATTCCGGTTGCTTTAAGCTCATCGCTTCTGGCGCAAGACATCGATACGGTTCTTATCAACGGAAAGATCCTGACTGCGGACTTGGCGTTTTCAACCCAGCAGGCCTTAGCCGTGCACGATGGAAGAATTGCTGCAGTAGGGACAACGGCGAAGATTCGCAAACTTGCCGGCGCAAAGACAAAGGTCATCGACCTGGACGGGCGTACGGTGATACCCGGACTCATTGATTCGCACATGCATGCGATACGCGCCGCCTCATTTTTTGCCACCGAAACCAACTGGGCGGGTGTGCCGACGCTCGCGGAAGCGCTGGCGCGGATCCGGGCTTCGGCAAAGGCCAAGCAGCCTGGCGAGTGGATCATCGTGGGCGGCGGTTGGAAGCCTGAGCAGTTCCAGGAAAAGCGTCTTCCCACGCAAGCTGAGTTGACGGAGGCGGCTGGGGATCATCCCGCCTACGTCCAAATGCTTTATGCTTGGGCACTCATGAACCAGCGCGGTTTCGATGCTCTCCACATCCAGTCCGATTCCGATCTCCCCCCGGGCGGCAAAATCGACCGCGACGCGTCCGGGAAGCCGACGGGCGGCATCACGGGCGGTATTGTTGCCTTGTTCGACCGCCTGCCGAAGCCTAATCTCGAACAACAGGTCGAAGGCACTAAGAGGTTCTTTACCGAGCTGAACCGGTTGGCCATGACCGGCGTCAGCGATCCCTGCGGAAACAACGTGACGCCGGCTAGCTACGATGCCATCAACAAGGTCTGGCGCGATCGCCAGCTTACCGTGCGCGTCACGTACACCATCTGTGGATTCAACCCGCCGCACGAAGTCGAGGAGTATCAAAAATATTTAGGTTTGATGCCCATGGGTTTCGGCGACGCGATGATGCACTTCAACGGCATCGGTGAACAGATTGTTTGGGCGGTCAATAACGTCACCAAGCCCCCTTCCGCCGATCTCGATCGTCTCTATCAGATTGCCAAGTGGGCGGCGGGCCGCGGCTACGGGCTTACATTTCACTGCTCCACTAATGCCGCCGTGGATGCCATCCTGACCATATTCGAGCGGGTGGATCGCGAAATTTCCATCAAAGACCTGCGTTGGTCTATCGCACATTTGAACGACGCGTCTCCCGGCAGCCTGCGGCGCATGAAGCTCCTGGGCATGGGCTGGACCATGCAGGACGCCATGTATTTCGAAGGGGAGGATACGGAACGAAGGTTGGGCGCCGATGCCGTCCGCCGTATGCCGCCGGTCGAAACCGCGCGCGAAATCGGCGTGCCCATAGGAGCCGGCATGCCCATAGGAGCCGGCACGGACGCGCATCGCGTAGCGGCATATAGCCCGTTCACGGCTCTCGAGTGGGCGCTCGATGGAAAAAGTGTCGGCGGCAAACCCCTACGAGGCCCAGAGGAAACAGCTAGCCGCGCCAATGCCTTGCGCGCCTATACGATCGGCAGCGCCTGGTTTTCGCATGATAACGATAAACGTGGGTCGCTCGAGGTCGATAAATTCGCCGATCTCGCGGTGCTTAAGAAAGATTACATGACAATACCGGTGGACCAGATCGGCGGATTGGAGTCTCTACTGACGATGGTGGACGGCAGGATTGTTTACGCGGCGGGGCCATTCGCGAAATGGCAAAACGTGCTGTGAGCGCCGTGTGCGCAGGGGCCTTGCGAACCGTGTTGCGGGGGGATAGTATTGGCTTCGCGCATTATGGGTTCGGCTCAGCGGGAGTGGCACGTCGCTGCGATCGGCTTGCCCGCGCTTATTATCCTCACGTTGACACCTGCGGTGGCGCAACCCACCGTGGAGGCCGCCTCACCGCAACGTGCGCTCCTCGACCGTTACTGTGTCACTTGTCACAACCAGCGGCTCCGAACAGCCGGTCTCGCTCTAGACACATTAACGGTTGACAATGTTGCGGCAGGCGCGGCGACTTGGGAGAAGGTGGGCCGAAAGATCCGGACCGGAGCGATGCCACCACCCTCCATGCCGCGGCCCGAGAAAACGACTCTCGATTCTTTCGCTTCCTGGCTGGAAACGGCTCTTGATAATGCCGCGGTGGCGAAGCCGAATCCGGGCCGTGTGGCCGTCCATCGCCTTAACCAGCCGGAGTATTCTAATGCCATTCGGGACCTTCTAGGGCTGGAGGTCGATAGCAGCAAGCTGGTAATGGCGGATGACGCCGATGAGCAGGGTTTCAACAACATTGCGAGCGTCTTGTCAATGTCCCCGGCCTTGCTGGAGCGCTACCTGACAGCCGCCCGGACCGTGAGCCGTCTGGCCGTTGGCGATCCAACCATCTCTCCGGCGTTCGCCATTTACGAATCGCCTAAGAGCTTGGTTCAGGAGGAGCGGACTAGCGACGACCTTCCATTCGGGTCTCGGGGCGGTCTCGCTATTCATCATCTCTTTCCCGGGGACGCGGAATACTCTGTCAAAATCCGGCTGCGGAGACAATTGTACGACTACATCATTGGAATGGGCCGGCCGCACCAATTAGAAGTGCGACTGGACGGAAAGCTGATTAAAACCTTCACGGTCGGAGGGGAAGGTAAAGGCCGGAGGGCGCCGGCGAGCTTTGTGGGGCAAATTCCCGGCGATCCGGAATGGGAGCAGTATATGCATACTGCCGACGCCGGCTTAGAAGTACGTTTCCCGGCGAAGGCGGGTTCGCGAGTGGTGACAGTTTCGTTCACTAAGGATTTTGGTGAGCCGGAGGGCATCCCACAACCGACAGGAGGCCGAGCCGTAGCGATCAACGAATGGTACGACGGCAACCCGTCCGTGGACAGCGTGTCTATCGGAGGTCCGTACAACATGGTTGGTCCCGGAGACACGCCCAGCCGTCGCAGGATTTTCTCGTGTGTCCCGAAAGGAGCCTCAGACGAGCAAGCCTGCGCTGTACAAATTCTCTCCGCACTGGCACGCCGAGCCTACAGGCGCGCGCTGGTGCATGAGGATGTTCAGGAACTGCTTGGGTTTTATGATGCCGGTCGGCAGCACGGCGGATTTGAAGCGGGAATTCAGGCTGCAATCGAGCGAATTCTCGCCTCGCCGGACTTTTTGTTTCGGTTGGAAGCAGACCCTACGGGTCTTGCGCCAAGCTCCGTTTACCGTTTGGGCGACGACGCACTGGCTTCGCGTCTGTCATTTTTCTTGTGGGGCAGCATCCCGGACGATGAGCTGCTCGACTTGGCCGCGAAAGGGAAACTGAAGGATCCCGGGGTCCTGGCACAGCAGGTCGCAAGAATGCTAGCCGATCCCCGCGCGGACCGCCTGGCGCATAATTTCTTTTCGCGTTGGTTGAATTCATTCAAAATTCGCGGATCGGCGCCCGACCCGGATATCTTCCCTGATTTCGACGAGAATCTGCGCCAGGCATTTCAGCGAGAGACCCAGTTATTCGTCGAGAGCCAGTTGCGTGAGGATCGGAGCGTGCCCGAGCTGTTGAGCGCGAACTATACGTTCTTGAACGAGCGGCTGGCCCGACATTATCAGGTTCCTAATGTTTACGGCGAGCGCTTTCGCCGCGTCGAGTTCAGCGACGGCCGGCGGGGAGGCTTGTTGGGGCAAGGATCTATTCTGACTGTGACGTCCTACGGCAACCGGACGTCGCCCGTGCTGCGCGGCAAATGGCTCCTGGAAAACATCCTCGGCACTCCGCCGCCTCCTCCTCCCCCTGACGTACCGCCACTGAAAGAGAAAGGCGAGAGCGATCATCCAATGACTGTTCGCGAGCGGCTAGAACAGCATCGCCAGAATCCCGCCTGCGCGGTTTGCCACGTGAGAATGGATCCACTCGGGTTTGCCCTCGACAACTTCGACGCCACAGGCAAATGGCGCGATGCCGAAGATGGAATTCCTATCGATGCCTCCGCCAGCTTGCCAGATGGCACGAAGCTGGACGGTGCGGCGGGGCTGCGCGCGCTGCTCCTGAGCCGCCGGGAGCAGTTCGTCAGTACAGTTACAGAGAAACTTCTAACCTATGCGCTGGGCCGAGAGTTGGAGTATTACGACATGCCGGCGGTCCGGAGGATTACGCGAGAGGCCGCTGGCAACGATTACCGCTGGTCTTCCATAATCCTTGGCGTCGTGAGAAGCGTTCCGTTTCAAATGAGCATTACCAAGGGCGAGGCCCGAACTGGGAGGTCCTACCAATGATGATCACGAAGAAATCCATCGGCCGCCGAACGGTACTCCGCGGCTTGGGCGCAGGCGTGGCGCTGCCGTTACTGGACGCGATGGTTCCGGCCTTGAAGGCCTTCCAAAAAA
>DATBID010000091.1:0-4208 GCA_036557125.1 Bryobacteraceae bacterium
AACATCCGTGTATTGGAAGTACGGCTGAATAATCCAGGGGCCCTTCGTATACGTGTAGATGACGTTGTAAATCGAGCCGTTATTCTGAACCGGCGTGGCTAAAGTCTGAAATGCCGTCTGCCCCAGGTTGCCGCCGGCTACGAAAGAAATGGCATGGGGACCGTTAGCGTATGCCAGCGATCCGCTCACCCAGGTGTAGCGGTTCGAATAGAAGCCGTCGTTCCAGCTCACCGAAGCGGTGAATTTGCCCATCGTCTGATTCACCTGAATGCCGCGGTTGATCGCGTTTTCCTGGTTCCACAGCAGGCCGCGCTCGATGTTCATGTTCTCGAAAGTGAACGTGTACTCTGCGCCGATCAGCGTAGGCAGTTCGCCGATCTCGATCGACGTGTTTTTGCCGGCTTGCAATTTCAGGTATCCCACCGGAATCGGCCCAAACAGATCGGTCATGGTTTTCTGTGTATTCAGGAACGGCACGCCTAGCGCCGGAAGATTGTATGCGCCGGCTTGCAGGTAGAACTGCACGACGCCATCGGTTTTCTGTAGAAAAACCTGACCATTGCTTAAAGCCGCGTTCGTAGAGTTGTCGCCGTTGGCATAATTTCCGGTCCACATTCCCATGCCGTTCAGGATGCCGTTCACCGCGATCGTTCCAAACGGACCGGCATCAAACGTCGCTGGCGGTAAATTGGCCAGCGGACCTGTCATGGCGGGAGTCGGTAGCGGCGCTGGAGGCGCGGGCGCTGCCGGCGCGTTCTGAGCCTTCGAAATTGAGGCCACCCCAAGCGAGACAATAATGGCCGCTATATACTTACACATGTCGAGTCGCATAATTCTCCTGAAGTCTTGATCTATCCGGTTGCTTTGCCGTTATCGGCAAGTGAACCCGCGCACGGCACGGTGCACGAAAGCTTTTGCGATTTTGTTATTCAGGATGGTAAAACTGCGCCCGCAACTCACACAAGATAATTATTTTTATTCGAACTATTGAAAAAGCTTAGTCGCCATGAAAACCATCATCGAGCCGTTCCGCATCAAAAGCGTCGAACCCCTGCGCCATACCACCGCGGCCGAGCGTGAGCACTACCTCGAGCACGCCGGCTATAACCTGTTTCAAATCGACGCCGCGCATATTCTGATCGATCTGCTCACCGATTCCGGCACCAGCGCTATGTCCACCGAACAATGGGCGGCGGTAATGCGCGGCGACGAATCCTACGCCGGCAGCGCGAGTTTCTTCCGCCTCAAACGAGTGGCGGACGATCTTACCGGCTTCCGCCACATGATTCCCACCCACCAGGGCCGCGCCGCCGAGCGCATCCTGTTTACGGTACTCACCCGGCCGGGCCACATCGTGCCCTCAAATACCCACTTCGATACCACTCGCGCCAATATCGAATTCACCGGCGCGCGTGCCGTCGACCTGCCGATTGCAGAAGCCGCAGATACCCAGGCGCGCCTCGATTTCAAAGGCAACATGGACGTGGCCGCGCTCGAAGCGTTAATCGCCGCCGAGGGCGCCCCCAAAATTCCGCTCGTCATGCTCACCGTCACCAATAATTCGGGGGGCGGCCAGCCGGTCTCTATGGCCAACATCGAAGCCGTGCGGAAGGTCTGCGCCCGCGAAGGAATTCCCCTGTACCTCGACGCTTGCCGTTTTGCCGAGAATGCCTGGTTCATTCGCGAGCGCGAGCCGGGATACGCACAGTGGTCTCCGAAACAGATCGCCCAGCGCATGTTTTCTCTCGCCGATGGCTGCACGTTCTCCGCCAAGAAGGACGCTTTTGCCAATATCGGAGGCTTCTTGTGCACCAATGACGATCGCCTCGCCCAGCAGGAGACGAACCTGCTGATCCTCACCGAAGGTTTCCCCACCTATGGCGGCCTCGCCGGCCGCGACCTCGACGCCATTGCCGTGGGACTCGAAGAAGTCCTCGATTCCGATTATCTCCGCTACCGCATTGTTTCCACCGGTTATCTGGGCCGCCACATCGCCGATCATGGCGTCCCCATCGTCGAGCCGCCCGGCGGCCATGCGATCTATATCGATGCTGGTCGCATGCTGCCTCACATTCCCCGCAGCCAGTTTCCCGGCCAGGCGCTCGCGATCGAGCTGTACCGCCATGCCGGTATTCGCTCAGTCGAAATCGGGTCCGTGATGTTCGGTTCGGAAGCCCGCCACGAGCTGCTCCGCCTCGCCATTCCGCGCCGCGTTTATACGCAGAGTCACATCGATTATGTCGTCGAAGCCATTCTCGAAGTCAATTCCCGCAAGCACGAAATTCACGGCATGAGAATCGTCGAAGAGCCGCCGTTCTTGCGTCATTTCAGCGCGCGCTTCGAGCAGGTCTGAGTCCCTCAAGGCTGGCGGCTGGCTGGCGGAGTGATGCCGTTCATCCGCGCGTACACCACGAGTTGCCCATAAGTGTCCTGCGAATGCGTCATCAGAAAGTAGAGCGCCCTCTGGCGGCTTATTGTGGGACCCATGAACCATCCCACGGGACCGGGCGAATCGATGCGCGCCGTTAGTCCTTGTTCATCGAATTCCTTGATGACCGCAACGCCATAGTCACCGACACGCTGCAAGGCCGCCATCGACGCCGCCTTCGATGTCGCGTTCATGTCAATCGCGGGCGCGGGAGTCTTGGCGCCGAGCGCCTGCAGAAGCAGCAGATTTATCTGCGCCACGTGCAGCACCCGCTCGCCGAACGATTGCTGCGCGGGCGTGGGCTTGTAGCCGTATTTCTCCGCGGGCATTGCGTCTGCGAGCCCGTAAAGCAACACGTTGTTACGCGTCCAATCGTTTTCGATTTCGCAGACAAGATTGGAGCAAGGCCCCAGAAATGCGGGAGCCTTTCTCTCCTGCTGCTTGGCCGCCGGCGTTTGGGCGCTCAACAGGGAGACAAACAGCGGGAACACGAGAAGCACTGTGCGGTGGTTCATAGGTAGATTTTGACGCATTGCTCGCGTTTACGGCTAGCCCGTGTTGGAATTGCGAAAGCGCCGAAAGAGCTCAGGGCGCCGGGTCAGGCTCATTTACGCGGAAGGCGATGGCGTAGAGAACAGGCACCAGGATCATGGTCAGGACGCAGGCAAAAGCCAGTCCAAACATAATGGTTGCAGCCATCGCCACGAAAAACGGATCTTGGAGGAGGGGAATCATCCCGAGCACGGTGGTTACCGCTACCAGAAGGACGGGCCGCAAACGACTGACACTAGCATCGAGAATCGCGCGATAAGGGGCCTTTCCCCCGCCACGTTGCGTGTAGATTTCGTCTACCAACACGATTGAGTTTTTAATCTGTTCGCCGCCCAGCGAGAGCACTCCCAGCAACGCCATGAAGCCGAATGGCTGTCTGGTGAGCATCAGGCCTGCTGCCACACCGATCAGCGCGAAGGGCACGGTCAGGCAGATCACGGCAGTAGATCGGATGGAGTTAAATAGGCAGACAACGATAAACACCATGAGCAGCAGCGCACCGGGCAGTGGCTTGGCCAAAGCTTCGCGGGCTTCGCGAGAATCCTCATATTCGCCACCCCATTCGAGCGAATAGCCCTGGGGCAATGCGATCTGCTCGATCTTCGGTCGTACGCGGTTGAATAGATGACTGGGAAGACCCGAGCGCGGGTCGGCATGTACGGTGATGGTTGGGATGCGGTTGCGGCGCACGATCACCGGATTTTCCCAATCGATATCAGTTTTGGAGACGACCTGCCGCAATGGAATCATCTTCCCGGCCGTCTTGCTCCAGATTTGCATGCCTTGAATTTCGTTAATATCCCTGGGCTCGCCTGGAGGCGGGCGGGCGATGATCGGCAAAAGTCTTGTTTCCTGGGGATACACTCCCGTACCGGCGCCGCCCGGCTCCCGATAGAAGCCAACGACACGCCCTTCGAACCTGGTTTCCAGTGCCTCAGCAACATCCACACGGCTGATGCCATTACGAAGCGCCTGGAGTTCGAGGAAGTCTGGACGAATCACCTTTTCCGGTTGGCGCCAGTCACTGCGCACGCCTTTGGCTCCGCCATCGTCGTCGAAAATTTCCTGGGCCTTGTCGGCGAGCTCACGCAGCACCCCATAGTCAGGTCCGTGGAATCGCACCTGCACTCGCCCACCGCCGCCTGGACCGAGTAGGAACTTGTTGGCGACCGAATTGGCATTCGGATACCTCCCGTCCAACTGCTTCTGGATCGTGGCAATCAGGCCA
>DATBID010000092.1:0-22999 GCA_036557125.1 Bryobacteraceae bacterium
AGCTTACGTGCGCTCGCAGCCCACGCATTCTCATCGAAATGCTCTCCTGCCGGGCCAACGCGCACATCCAGATCAAGAACCGTATGGATTGGCATGGCTTCCGTGGTTAGCGAGGGCGGGGAGAACCGCACCACAAGCTGCGAGCCAAGCTGGGTAGCCGAAAGCCCAATAACCGGCCCCGGAATGTTGGCCAGCGGGGGCAGAGGCTGCCCCTCATACCCGCACCCCGATGCCGCCAGCGCCGCTACCACCGGCAGAAATTTACGCATGAGTTTTCAACGTAACTTTTCAGCGTAGCAGGGGGGCGAATGGTTGCCGGCCGATCCTTCCGCGCTATCCTAATCCCTTATGGCTGCTAATGCTACCGCTCCCGATCGCCAGCTTGGTTTCGCTACCCGTTGCCTGCATGCGGGTTACACACCCGAGAAAACAACTCTTTCCCGGGCCGTCCCGATTTACCAGACAACCTCATACGTTTTCGAAAATTCCGCCCATGCGGCCGCGCTCTTCTCCCTGCAACAATTCGGCAACATCTACAGCCGCATCATGAATCCGACCAATGCCGTATTTGAAGAGCGCGTGGCTTCGCTCGAGAGCGGCATCGCCGGTCTGGCTACCTCCAGCGGCCAGTCGGCTCAGTTTCTGGCGATTTCCAGCCTCGCCGGAATGGGAGAAGAAGTGGTCGCCGCCAGCACGCTTTACGGGGGCACCTACACCCAGTTCGATGTCAGCTTCCGCCGGATCGGCATTAACGTGAAATTCGTGGAGCCGGACGATCCGGAAAACTTCCGCAAAGCCATTACGCCCAAAACCCGCGCCCTCTATGGCGAAACCATCGCCAACCCGCGCATGAACATCCTGGATATCGAAAAGGTGGCCGCCATCGCTCATCAAGCCGGCGTGCCGCTGGTCATCGATAACACCATGGCCTCCCCTTATCTCTGCCGCCCCATCGAACATGGCGCCGATATCGTCGTGCACTCCGCTACGAAATTCCTCGGCGGCCACGGCAACTCGATAGGCGGAATCATTGTCGATAGCGGCAAATTCCCATGGAGCGACAAGTTCGCCGCCATTACCCAGCCGAGCCCCGGCTATCATGGCATGAAGTTCAGCGAGACCTTCGGCAACCTGGCATTTATTATCAAAGCCCGCGTCGAAGGCCTGCGCGATTTCGGCCCCTGCATGAGTCCCTTCAACTCGTTCCTGTTCCTGCAGGGTGTCGAAACCCTCAACCTGCGAATGGAGAAACATAGCAGCAACGCTCTGGCTCTGGCCGAGTGGCTCTCCAAAAATCCCGCCGTTTCCTGGGTGAAATACCCGGGTCTCAAGTCCAGCCCGTATTACCAATTGGCGCAGAAATATCTGCCCAAGGGCTGCGGCTCCATCCTGACATTCGGCATCAAAGGCGGCCTCGAATCCGGACGCAAGCTGATCGACTCCGTGCAACTGTTCTCGCATCTCGCCAATCTCGGCGACGCCAAGAGCCTGATTATTCATCCCGCATCCACTACGCATCAGCAGCTCAACGATGAACAGCAGCTCGATGCCGGAGTGACCAAAGATCTGGTCCGAATTTCAGCCGGAATCGAAGACCTGGATGACCTGATCTGGGATCTCGACCAGGCCATCACAGCTTCCCAAAAATAGGGGATCTCTTCACTCCCTTGTACAATCGATGAATGGGGCACGCCGCTCAAACGGGTGGGCGGGGCTTTGTTGGGCAGTTTTGGGCGCTGATCGGAGCGACCTTCCTTGGATTTCTTGGCATTGGAACGGTACTGCCGCAACTGGGTCCGCATGTTCGTTTCGATCTGGGAGGGTCGGACCAGACCGTTGGTCTAGTGATTGGCGTCTTCTCGTTCGTCGCATTGGGCGCGCGGTTTTTCGCGGGGCCTCTGGCAGACCGGCGTGGGCGCAAAATCGCGTTCCTGGTCGGTTTGTTTAGCTGCGCGATGTCCGGCGTGGCGTACCTTTTGCCGATCGGTCTGGCCGGGCCTTATCTTGGGCGCATTCTGCAAGGCTTGGGCGAAGCGTGCCTGTATACGGGCGCAGCGACCTGGGCTATTGAATATGCCGGCCTCGAGCGCGGCAGCCAGGCGCTGGGCTATGTCAGCAGCGGCATTTGGGGCGGGATTTCGGCGGGGCCGATGGTGGGGCAATGGCTCGGCACCTTTCGACACGCCGCGTTGTTTCAGATGACTGCCGCGCTGGTGGGCTTCGCCGTGGTTACGCGGATCGGCGAAGAGTACCGTCCCGTGCCACACGAGATCAAGCCCCGCGGCTTAATCGGCTCGCTAACGCTGCCAGGGGTCGCGATCGGCTTCGTGAATATTCACTATCCGGTGATTGCGGGCTTTCTGGTGCTTCACCTGGCGCAGCACGGCAATTCCGGCCCGGGCGCATTTTCCATGTATGCACTCACGATGCTGCTCTCGCGGTTTTTCTTAGGGAGTCTACCGGACCGCCTGCCGCCGGCGATTACCTATTTTGGAGGAATCGCGGGTATGGCAGTGGGGCTGTCGATCCTGGCTCCGGGTCCGCGGCCGGCGATGGCGTTATTGGGCGCCGGAATTCTGGGCTTCGGTTTTTCGTTCCCCTGGTCGTCGATTCTGGCGACGGTGTTGAAGCGGGTACATCCGGGGTCGCGCGGCTCGGCAGTGGGTGTGCTCAGTGCGTTCTACGATTTGTTCGTCGGGACGAGCTCATTTGCGGCCGGAGCGGTGGCGAACCGTTGGGGCTACTCTGCGGCGTTTGTGATGGCGGTGATTGCCCTGGGCGGTGCCGCAGTATTCGGACGATTCGTGTTCACGCCGCGGCACCAGGAACTGGCGCAGAGCGTGCCCGTCAGCGCCCCATGAGCCGGTTCACGTTTTCCACGTAGAGGTCGCAGAAGGGGCGGCGGAGACCTTCGCGCGCCACCGGGCCGTTTGCGGTGAACTCTATGTAGCTGCGATCGGCGCCTTCGAATTTTGGCCATTGTGGCAGTCCTGGGCCATTCGGATTGCCCGATTTCGCGAAGTTGGTCCAGTATTGCTGGATGGCTTCCGAGACCGGGTCGTCTTCCACTCTGCCGAACACGTACGGCACTTCCGCGCCGTGGACCGATCCGAGCGATTCCCGCCCGCGTGCGGGGAGGTCGAACTGATATTCGTATGCAGTGTTTCCGGCTTTCGCGTGCCAGAGCAACTGCGCGACAACGGGGCAGCGGTACATGGTGTCGACTACCCATTGCGCCGCTGTGCCGCCGTAGAGCGGGTCGGGTTCGAGCGTGGCTGTGAACCGGTAGAGACTCGAGGCGTGCTCGGCCAACGGGCCGTACATGGCTTGGGCGGCTTTGGTTAAATCCTCGGGAGTAGTGCCTGGCGGAGTTCGTTCGCGGGCGTTATTACCGATCAGCACCGGAACGCGTATTTCCTGGCCTTTCGCGAAGACTTCCGCGGGAGCTTTGGGTAACAGCCAGCCATCGACGATAATGCCGTTTGCAGGCCCGATCGCCATCTGTGGTCCGGCCAAGAGTTTCAGAAGTTCGGCTGCGGGCATGGCACGAAGGGCAGTGATACCTGCGCCGAGCTTTTTGCCTGCTCGTTCCGCTTCCGCCAGCTCCGGTGCATCCGAATAGGTGACTGGCCCCTCCTTCACTTTCATCACTGCGCCGAGTGCTGTCATAGAGAGAGTGGCCGCGTCAGGATTCCGCGTCACTGTGCCGCTCTCGGCAATAACATGTTGAAACAGGCCCTTGGCGAGGGTCGAAGTAGTGAGAACGTCGGCGTCTACCGCGCCTGCCGATTGCCCGAAGATGGTCACATTCTTCGGATCGCCGCCGAAATGCGCGATGTTGTCGCGCACCCATTCGAGCGCGAGAATCTGATCCATCAGGCCGTAGTTGCCGGAGGCGTGGTGGGAGGATTCGCGCGTCAGTTCGGGATGCGCGAAAAACCCGAAAATTCCGAGGCGGTAATTGGCGGTCACGACAACCACACCGTGGCGGGCCAGTTTTTCGCCATCGAAGTTATCGGCGGAAGCGGTGCCGCCGTAATTGCCGCCTCCGTGAATCCAGAACATCACCGGCAGCGCTTGCTGCGGCGGCCATTCGGGCGTCCAGAGGTTGAGATACAGGCAATCCTCGCTGCTGCCTTTGAGCATGGCGCCGCCGGAGTTTTGCGCGCACGGAGCGCCATAGCCGGTGGCGTCGCGGCCGCCGCTCCAAGGCTTCGCGGGAACGGACGGGCGCCAGCGCAAAGCGCCCACGGGTGGTTCGGCGAAGGGAATACCTTTGAATATAGCGCCGCCACGCTCGAGTGGGGCGCCTCGTAACCGGCCGGCAGTGACGGTGACTGAAGGAGTCGGTTCCGCGGCACTGGCGGGTAATGCCGCCGCGGCTAGAAGAAATCCGATCGCTCGCATATGCGTGCCTCCCGCAGTAGTATAATCCCCAATCACAGAGGAGGTTCACCATGCTGCATCGCCTTCTGATCGCCGCGGCGCTTGCCGGAGTGTCGTTCGCCGCAAACGAAGTGGCGCCGATCAACGACCTGCCCAACCCGTTCCGCACGGTGCGCGATTGGGGGCATCCCCCGAACGGCGCGCCTTGGGCCGCGGTGACGGCGGTGGAGGTCTCGCCCGATGGCAGCATCTATGTGGTCCATCGTTGCCACGACAACTCCTGCAATGGCCGCACCGAGCCGCCCATCCTAAAATTCGATTCCTCGGGTAAGCTGCTCAAGGCGTGGGGATCGGGAATGTTTGTGTTTCCGCACGGGGCTACGGTCGATAAAGACGGCAACCTCTGGGTGACCGACGAGCAGATGAACGGCGGCAAAGGAATGCAGGTTTTCAAGTTCAGCCCGGAGGGCCAGGTCCTGATGACGCTAGGCAAGGCCGGCGTGGCGAGCGCCGAGCCGGGTTTGTTCGACGAACCGACCGATGTCGCCATTGCCGCGAACGGCGATATCTTCGTCACCGAAGGTCACTCCGGCCCTCGTCCCGGCAACGACCGTGTGTCGAAATTCTCCAAGAGCGGAAAATTCATCGAGTCCTGGGGCAAGCGCGGCGACGGACCCGGCGATTTTCATTCACCGCACACCATCGCCATCGATTCGCGCGGGCGCCTGTTCGTGGGCGATCGCGGCAATAACCGCATCGAGATCTTCGATCAGGATGGCCGCTACCTCGATACCCGGCGCCAGTGGGGCCGGCCGAGCGGCATCTTCATCGCCAAGGACGACACGATGTACGTCGCCGATTCCGAATCTTGGGGGAAAGATGAGCCGGGCTGGAAAAAAGGTATCCGCATAGGCAGCGCGAAAGATGGGTCCGTGAAGTACTTCATTGAAGACATGGAATCGACCACCGAAGAGCACAGCGGCGCGGAAGGCGTGGGCGTGGATGCGCAGGGCAACGTTTACGGTGCAGTAGTCCGGCGCCAGATGCTCGAAAAACACATCAAACAGTGACCTGAAAAGTACCGGTACTTAAACTTCAGTTTGTGCTGCAAATTCTGAACCGTTATTATGAGTGACCGGCTATTCTGATACAGATGCAGACTAGCCGGTCCCACGGAATAGCAGTAGTAAGTTGCCTCTTGTTTGTCGCAGGCGCCCTGAACGCACAGGAGAGGAAACACGATGTCAATCGGGTGCTGCGGAATGCGGATGGCGCCGTCGAGCGCGTGTTCGGGTATGCGTTGTCTTCCAACTGGTCGGGGTACGCGCAGGATAACTATTTGACGAACGCGACCTACACATCCGCCAGTTTTGAGTGGACGGTTCCCTCCGTGAAATTTGTACGCAAAGGTCTGGAATTGCAGCAGGCTTCGTCAATCTGGGTAGGAATCGGCGGAGACTGCGAAGATTCAGCTTGCAGCAAAGTAGATTCGAGTTTGATTCAGTTAGGCACCGAGCAGGATGCGAATATCTTCGGGAAGACCAACTATTATCCGTGGTGGGAGGTTCTACCGGCCGCCGAAACACTGATCGCAGAACCCGTAGAGCCGGGCGACCAGATGACCGCATCGCTTGCGTGCGTGGCAAACTGCAAATCTCACGCGATTCAGTTGTGGACTCTGAAAATGCAGGATCTCACGCAGGGCTGGACATTTTCGAAAAAAGTGCTCTATGCGTCCTCGCTGCTCTCGGCAGAGTGGATCGTGGAGGCGCCTTTCAGCGGCGGCATTCTTCCCATGGCTAATTTCGGCACGGCAACGCTTAGCGCCGCGCTGGAGGATAGCTTGAATCCGGGGCTGATCGCTGCGCAAGCAATCTATCTCGAAGACCCAAAAGGCCAGACGACGAGTGTCTCAACACCCAGTGGGGGTGATGCATTTAACGCGTGCTGGGGATCGGGATCGTTCGTGTCCTGCCCGCCGCCGGCGAACTAACGAGATTCCTCCAGCTTTCTTAGCCATTCCTTCAGTTCCGCTGGCAAGGGCGATTCCACCACGATCTCCTCGCCGGTCAAAGGCTGGCGAAAGCGGATGCGATGAGCATGCAGGAAATAGCGGCCCAGAGGCGGCAAGCCAGGGGGTCTGGCGGATGCGCCATACACTGTGTCACCCACCACGGCGTGTCCTATGCTCGAAAAATGAACGCGGATCTGATGGGTCCGGCCGGTGCCGATGCGGGCTTCCACAAGCGTAAAGCGGGGAAAGCGGCGGAGGACGCGGTATTCGGTCCAGGCGGCGCGGCCGTGTTCGAGGCGCGTGGTCATGCGGGTGCGGCGTATGGGGTCGCGCGCGATTGGCTTATCGATTCGCGCGTTTTCGGCTTTTACACTGCCATGCACGAGCGCGATGTATACCTTCTCCACATGCCGCGAGGAGAACTGTCTGGAAAGCGCATGATGCGCCGCATCGTTGCGGGCCACCAACAGAACGCCGCTGGTGTAGCGGTCGAGGCGATGGACGATTCCCGGCCGCGCCGCGCCTCCTACTGAGGAGAGCGTCGCATACCGGGCCAGCAGCGCATTGACGAGCGTACCTTCTGCAATGCCGGCGCCCGCATGCACCACCATGCCTGCCGGTTTATCGATGGCAACTACATCCGCGTCCTCGTAGAGAATCGTGAGGGGAATCGCCTCAGGCGCAGGCTCCGCGGGGGCAGGAGCCGCAGGTTTGACGTCGATGGTGTCTCCGGAGCGTACAGCATAGGACGCGCGCGGCTGCTGTCCATTGACCAGCACGCGGCGCTGCCGGATCCACTCCTGAATGCGCGAACGGCTGACCTGCGGCATTTCGTCGCGCAGGAACTGATCGAGCCGCTTGCCGGCATCGGCGAAGGCGGCGGAGAAGCGCATTTCATCATTTCCTGGCCTTGTTATAGCGCAATTGCAATGGCGGCACAAGACTTGTGACAATGAGAAGTTAACCCTCGCCCGCTGCACTTCACCATATGCTTGACCGGATTACCGTGCATGGCGCGCGCCAGCACAACCTGAAAAATATCGACGTCTCCATTCCCCGGAACACGCTCACGGTCATCACGGGTTTGAGCGGCTCCGGCAAGTCCTCGCTCGCCTTCGACACCATCTACGCAGAAGGCCAGCGGCGTTATGTGGAAACGCTTTCCACCTACGCACGCCAGTTCCTGGACCAGATGGAGCGGCCGGACGTCGATTCGATTGACGGCCTCAGCCCGGCGATTTCGATCGAGCAGAAGACCACCAGCCGCAGCCCGCGATCGACGGTCGGCACCATCACCGAAATCTACGATTACCTGCGCCTGCTCTACTCCTCCATCGGCGTGCCGCATTGTCCCGTTTGCGGCAATGAGATTTCCCGCCAGACCACGGAGCAGATTTTGCAGCACGTCCTGGCGCTGAAACCCGAGGACCGCATAATGGTGATGGCGCCCATCGTGCGCGGCCGCAAGGGCGAATTCAAGAAGGATCTGGAGAAGCTGGCGCGGCAAGGATTCCTGCGCGCCAGGATCGATGGCGTGCTGCGCTCGCTCGATGAGGACATTCCGCTCGACAAGCGGCGCAATCACAGTGTAGAAATTGTGGTCGACCGGCTGCTGGTGAAACCCGGCATCGAAAAGCGCCTGGAAGCCTCGATCGATACCGCCACCAAGCTGGCCAATGGGCTGGTGCTGATCGTGGTAGTGAATGGCGAAGAGCGGCTGTATTCGCAGAAGCTGGCCTGCACCGAATGCGGCACCAGTATTCCACAGCTTGAGCCGCGCTCGTTTTCGTTCAACAGCCCCTATGGCGCATGCGAGGAGTGCCACGGCTTGGGCGCGATCTGGTCGCCCGATCCGGCTAAGGTGATCGTCGACCCGACAAAACCGCTATTTGACGGTGGTCTTGGCCCGGGCGGCAGTTCCTGGACGATGCAACACCGGCTCAACGAATTGGCGCGCAAGCAGCGCATCAACCTGAACACGCCCTTCGATCAGTTCCCCAACAAGACGCAGGAGATTCTGCTGATGGGAACCGGCGGCATGCCGGGAATTCTGGGCATTTTGGAGGAGGGCTACGAATCTTCGGCCGAAGCATATCGCGAGTGGCTGATGGAATATATGTCCCCGGTGGCTTGCCCGGCCTGCCAGGGCAAACGCCTGCGGCCGGCGAGCCTCGCCGTGCGCGTCAAGAATTTTTCCATCGCTGAGTTCACCGCGCTGCCCATCGCGCGCGCTCTGCTGACCGCGCGCAACTGGGAATTCAGCGAGCGCGAGATGCAGATCGCCGGCCGCGTGCTGGATGAAATCCGGCGGCGGCTGGAGTTTCTTTCGGCCGTGGGTTTGGACTATCTGAGCCTCGCACGCTCGGCTGCGACGCTCTCCGGCGGCGAGGCGCAGCGCATTCGCCTGGCTACCCAGATCGGTTCCAAGCTGCGCGGCGTCTTGTACGTTCTGGATGAACCTTCAATCGGCCTGCATCCGCGCGACAATGGCCGTCTGCTCGAAACTCTCGCTCACTTGCGGGACATGGGGAACACGGTGGTGGTGGTGGAGCACGATGCGGAAACCATCGAACGCGCCGATTTCGTGATCGACCTGGGTCCAGGAGCGGGGCGTCTGGGCGGAGGCCTGGTTGCCGCCGGGCAACCCGACGATGTGGCGCGAAATCCGGATTCGCTCACGGGCCGCTATCTTTCCGGCGCGCTGGAAATTTCGGTCCCCGCCGAGCGGCGCAAACCGAACGGGAAGGCTCTCACCATTCGCGGCGCGCGCGAGCACAACCTGAAAAACATCGATGTGGATATTCCGCTAGGCGTGCTCACAGTGGTCACCGGCGTTTCCGGTAGCGGCAAATCGACGCTGATCAATGAAATCCTGTATCGAACGCTCGCGCGAGAGATCTATGGCTCCCACGAGGAGCCGGGCGGCCACGACTCGATCGAAGGCGTCGAAAACATCGATAAGGTGATCCGCATCGACCAGGCGCCCATCGGCCGCACGCCGCGCTCGAACCCGGCCACGTATACCGGCCTCTTCACGCCCATCCGCGACCTATACGCCATGCTCCCCGAATCACGCGAGCGCGGCTATAAGCCCGGCCGCTTCAGCTTCAACGTGAAGGGAGGGCGGTGCGAAGCTTGCCAGGGCGATGGGCTGAAGCGGATCGAGATGAATTTTCTGCCGGATGTTTATGTCACGTGCGACGTCTGCCGCGGCCGCCGCTACAACCGCGAGACGCTGCAGGTAAAGTACAAAGGCTATTCCATCGCCGACCTGCTGGACACGACCGTAGAGGATGCGCTGGCCTTGATGGAAAACCTCCCGCAGATCCGCGCCAAACTGCAGACGCTCTACGATGTGGGCTTGGGTTACGTGCACCTCGGCCAATCAGCCACTACGCTTTCCGGCGGCGAAGCGCAGCGCATCAAGCTGGCGAAAGAGCTGAGCAAGCGCCAGACCGGCCGCACCTTTTATCTGCTCGATGAGCCGACCACCGGACTCCACTTCGATGACGTGCGGAAATTGCTCGACGTGCTGCAGCGCCTCGTGAGCCTGGGTAATACCGTCGTAGTGATCGAACACAACCTGGATGTAATAAAGACAGCGGATTGGATTATCGACCTCGGCCCGGACGGCGGCGAATACGGCGGCCGAGTGGTGGCCTGCGGGACACCGGAGCAGGTAGCGCGGTCGAAGAAGAGCTACACCGCAGAGGCGCTTAGGAAGGTGCTGGGGAATGGGCGGGGATAGAATCAAAGAAGCGAGAGCACACGATGCAACGGCAATTCAATGTGGTAATTGAGCGTGATGAAGAAGGCCTTTACGTTGCATCCGTCCCCGAGCTTCACGGATGTCACACCCAGGCCGAGTCGCTCGATGAACTCATGTTGCGTATTCGCGAAGCAGTGGAGCTGTGCCTGGAGGTAAATGGCTCGCCGGAGCCGGGTAGGGAATTTATCGGCATTCAACGCATCACGGTTGCTGCATGAAGAGAACGCCGCGGCTTACGGGCGCCGCATTGATCACCGCTCTGGAGGCCACCGGCTTCGCGGTCATCCGAATCAAAGGCAGTCACCACTTTCTTCGGCACAAGGACGGCCGGAGCACCCGTCGTTCCAGTCCACTCGGGCGAAACACTGGGACCGGGCCTGTTGCACAAAATCCTGCGTGACTGCCACCTGAGCTTAGAGGATTTCGAGAAGCTGCTATAAGCAGACGAAGCGTTCGCTTATCGCCCGGTATGCAAATTATTGTGAATCGCGTAGAGCGCCAATTCTAACCTGTCGGAAACGCCTAGCTTATCGAAGATGTTGTGCAAATGGTTCTTCACGGTCTGCTCGCTGATGAACATCTTCTCGGCCATTTCCTTATTCTTGAAGCCTTGCGCCACCAGCGCCACAATTTCCCGCTCGCGCTGGCTCAAGGGCGAGCGCTCCCGCTCGCGCGGCGAAGAAGACGAGGGCGAGCTCGCAGGGGACGGGGGCATGTCTTCGGCCGAAACGAAGCGGCGGATGACTTCGGCTGTGGTGTGAGAATCGAGCCAGATCTCGCCGGCGTGGACCTTGCGAATGCTCTTGATCAGCATTTCCGTGGCGGTCTGTTTCAGGACGATACCTGAAGTGCCCAGCTTCATCGCCTGCACGAACTCGTTCTTGTCGTCCGAGGCAGTCAGAACAATGACCCGGGTTTTGCTCTTCGAGGATTGCAGCCGCTGCAGAGTCGCCAGCCCGTCCAATCCGGGCATTTTTAGATCCAGCAGCAGGATATCGGGTTCCGTTTGCTGAATGACGTCCAAGACCTGCCGGCCGTCGGACGCCTGCGCCACCACTTCGAAATCCTCTTCAAGAGCCAGAAGCTTACAGAGACCGTCCCGGAAAATAGGATGATCGTCCGCAATCACAATCCGAATTTTCGGCTTAGCCGCAATCGTACTCTCTGCTGCGGGAAGCGAACTGTTTTCAGACATACCGAAGACCACTAATTCATTCTATGGACGTCATAGTACTAAGTCAATGGTAATGTAGCAGCCATGGGGATTTTTCTTGGTTTTCCGACATCCCCATCCACCAGACAAAGGTGGGCTTTCTTCGCATTAAAGGCAAAGAACTTGTAGAAAAAGACCACGCGGTTTTTGATAAGGTTATAAGAATGACCCGAGAACTCGCGGAGCTTGATTTTCAGAGGTTCTGGCGGCGGCTGCAACAATTAGGGCTCAATGCTTACGAATCCCGATCCTATCTGGTACTCCTCGGCCATCCGAAATTCAAAGCCTTGGAGTTGGCGGCGCGCGCCCATGTACCGCGCCAGAAAATTTACGAAGTGCTCGACAGCCTCGTGGAAAAGGGTTTTGCGCAGGTTGTTCAGGAAAAGACGAAGCTCTTTTCGGCGGTCGAACCCAGCCTCGCGATTCCCGGGTATCTTTCGCGGAAGCGCCAAGTCCTGGAGCAGGAATTAACGGACAACGGGCGCGCGGGCACGGCGCTGATCGACGACCTGAAGCAGTTGTATTCGGAGGGGCAAGGCGGCCGAGGAACACTGGACTTTCTGCGCATCGTTACAGAACCGGCGCAGACGGCTGCCGAATACCGCCGAATGCTTGCGGAGGTGAAGAAGGAATATCTGGAGTTTTCGCGGCCGCCCTACGCGGTAGACCCACTGGAGGAAAAGCTGGTCAAACAGGCGGGGTTAGGCGGAGTCTCCTGCCGCCTTCTGCTCGAAGCAGCCTCTTTAGACGACGCGCATCGTCAGAGGCTGGCCGACTATCAGGCCTCCCGGGTGGAGGTCCGGGTGGCTGATTCTTTGCCAATGAAGCTGGCGGTGTTCGACAGCCAGCACGGCATGATTGCCCTGCTGGACCCGGTAGTTACGCGGCCCACCTGGACGGCCGTTGTGTTTCATCACGAAGGCATGGGCGAAGCGATGACGGGATTGTTCGAAGACCACTGGAGAAGGAGCCGGAATTTGTAAGGCAGGCTAGCGGGTGCCGCTGGCGAGGCCGCGCCGTTTCTGGGTCAGTATCTCGCGGACCGCGTAGATTCGCCGGTCCTGGCTTTCGAAGTACGTGCGCATCATCATTTCGCCAATCAGACCGGTGCTGAACATCATCAACCCGGCCAGAAGCAACAACCCCCCGGCGACCATCAGCGGCCCGTGTTCGGCGATGATATCGACGCCGGACAGTTTGCCGAAGAGCAGATAAACCATGATGCCGCCGCCGAGCGTTGTGCCAGCCAGACCGAGAGATCCGAAAAAGTGCATCGGCCGGGTGAAATACTTCAGCAGGAACTTGATAGTTAGGATATCGAACAGCACCCGAAAGGTGCGCCCGATGCCGTAGTGCGAGCCACCGGAAGCGCGCGGCGTATTCCGGATGGGCACTTCGGCCACGCGCGCGCCGTAAAAACTCGCCAGCGCTGGAATGAAGCGGTGCAGTTCGCCGTAAAGGTGGACATCTTTGAGGACTTCGGCGCGGTAAGCTTTGAAGGTGGTGCCGAAATCGCGCAACTCGACGCCTGACGCTTTGGCCATGAGCCAGTTGGCAATGCGGGAGGGCAGCTTACGGCTCAAGGGATGGTCGACGCGATTCTTGCGCCAGCCACTCGCAATGTCATAGCCTTCATCGATTTTGACCAGCAGCGCGGGAATGTCTTCCGGAGCATGCTGCAGGTCACCATCCATAGCAATGACTACGCTGCCCTTGGCTTCGTGGAAACCCGCCGACAGCGCCGCTGTCTGTCCGAAGTTCCGCCGCAGGCGAATGACTTTCAAATGCCCGTCGGTTTCGACTAAGTTGGCTAGCAGTTCGAAGCTACGATCAGTGGAAGCATCGTCCACAAACAGGATTTCATAGGGCCGCTCCAACTGATCGAGCACGGCCGTCAGCCGGTCATACAACGGCAGAATGGAATGCTCCTCGTTGTGGACAGGAATTACGATCGACAGCATGTAAAGTAAGACACTATGTTAGCACTGCCCTCCCGCGGACAGGGTGTTTACCGGGGAGCGCTTTCGTTATCAAAAGACGAATTGCGCAACCAGTTGGCCGGAGCGCGGCTGGTAAAGAAGGGTGGACGTATTGATCCATCCGAAACCGGAAACGACCTGCAAACCCGAGGCGCACGCGCCATTGGCGCCGCTCGGCAGCTTACAGGTTGGCGGCGTTTGCGGGCTGGTAAGGCTGGGGTTGTTCAGATATACCCGGTTGAATATGTTTTGAAACTCGATCCGAAGATTCAAGCTGGCCCGTTCCTTGAGCCGGAATTGTCTTCCCAGCGCCGCGTTTTCCACCGGGCGGCGTTCTCCCCGGAAGTCGCCGTAATAATATGCGCCGCCATACTGTCCAGGGGCGGGGTTGGCCCACGCCGCCGGGTTCAACAGAATGCTCGTAGTGGGATCGTAGCAGGAGCAGTTGAGGTCTTTCAGGTAGAGAGGCTGTCCCGGCACACGGACCTCCGCCTGGCCGGCCTGGAAGGTGAGGTTCGGGATGGTGCCCACGGCGAGATTGGAAGGGTAACCTAAGGTGTTAGCGGTAGGAGCTACGAGAGGCAACCCTGTGGCGTAGTAAGCGAAGCCATTTAAGAACCAGTTACTGACGACGTAGGATATCGCTTTTGGACCCCACTTTGGCAACGTGTAAGTAAAGCCGACGCGAGTCACGAATGTCTGATCCAGTGATGCCATGGATTTAGCGAGCGCCAGATTTTGAACGTCCGGAGTCCCGTCTAAGGTATCCAACGACTTGGACCATGTGAATCCGAAATTGGCCTGCAAGCCATGAGAAAACCGCTTGTTGGCGGAGATCTGGAGCGAATCGTACCAGGTGTCGGCCAGCGGCGCGTTGATAACACCCAGGCCGGCATTGAACTGGGGGAAAGGCCGCAAGGATTGGGCGACAGTAGCGGTCAACGGGAAACCGGTAAAGGGAACATGATTCATAAAGGGCCCCGCCGCAGACGATCCCACCGGCGCGAGCAGCGTGGCCAGATCCGCCGGGTTGTTCAGGCTGAGGCCATAGTGGCTCAGTATCGAGTTGCTCAAATAGTTGTAGTTGGACATGGGCACCGCCGGGGCGGCTGTGGCGGCCGGCCACCATATTCCTCGGTTACCGATATAAGACACTTCCAGGAGGAGATTACTGACGATTTCGCGTTGTACGCTCAAACTCCATTGATACTGGCGGGCCGGCCTTCCAGCTTCAGGATCGTAAACCTGCGGCCCCGTACCCGGAATCACACCCGCGATCGGGTAGTAGCCCGCGCTAAAGTTTGGCCACGCGATCTGAGCAGCCGTCAGCGGAGCGCCATTTACGCTGAGACCTTGGCCCCACGTCATCACCGGCATGCCGGGGCTGGAGGCGGGGCCCAAGGGATTGTTGGCTGCGGCTGCGCCCGTCTGACCGGCAATACCCACCCCCGTATACACGACGGCGAAGCCGCCGCGGAGCACCGTCCTGGGCGTGATTTGATACGCCATGCCAAAGCGCGGTCCCAACCCATAAGGATAGTTATTGGTGAACTTGCAATGACAAGTGGCTTGGTATTGAGCGGAACCCGGATGGCCGCCGGCAGTCGGATTTGCCAGGGTCGGATCGAAATTGGGAGAACGGCCGTATTGCTCCTGGTAGTAATCCGAGTAGTCATAGCGCAGGCCAAGATCGAGCGTTAATCTGCGCGTCACTTTCCAACTGTCCTGAGCGTAGAACCCCAACTGATGTTTTCCAAAGCGCACGCGGGAATAGGGATCAATATTGGCCGTATCCACAGCGCCCAACAGAAAACTCGCATAAGGCAGCCCGATGTGGTTTGCGCCTATATTGGCCACACTGCATGCCGCCACACCTAGTGGTACTGACGGACAAGCCGTACCGGTGGAAGTGTTGTTGACCACGTACGGCATCGCCGTTTCCGCGCTGCTGAAAGTAAAATTGTCCGTGCTGTAATTTTGAGAATACGTTCCGCCGTTCCGCAGCTCTCCACCAAACTTGAAGGTATGATTCTGCTTTACCCAGGTCAGGCTGGCGATGGACTCGAACTGCTGCTCAAGGCTATCGACGCGCTGCGGAGGCCCCAAGGGCTGCGTCGCACTGCCAAAGCCGCCGGCCAGAGTATCGGAGAGGCCGCCGATGTTAGGAAAGGTAATGGGAAGACCGAGCGCCGGGCTACAAAGTCCCAGTTGCCCGCAGACGTCATAGTTTTGGATGACAGAGGGCCGTCCTAAATCGTCAGCGTCGAAGCCCGCGCCCAAATGCAACAGGAGTGTAGGCGAGATGGTGTGGTCATAGTTCATGCGCTCCCGGTGCGTATAGATCGCTCCACCGAACGAATAGGAAATCGGCTCAGGCAAACCGTCTGCGCCGTAGTATGTGGCGGTGTAAGTATTGGTGCGGCTCCAGTAGAAGGAGAGTTTATCTTTGGGACCAAACAACTGATCGAGCTTGAGAGAAGGAATATTGCTGTCCCGGCTGTAGGGTTCCGTATTTTGCCAATTGTTGACCACACCGCTCGCGTTGCAGGGCGGTCCCGCTACGCAGAACGGCTGCGGCATCAGGCTTTGGATCTTCAAGGAAACCGGGTCGAACCGGGAGGCCGGGATGGTGTTGTTCGGAAACGGGTTGGTCACGATTTGGCCGCTGGGCGCTACTTGCTGCGTATTGGGATCGTAAATGGTATTGGCGAGGATAGGCCGGCCCAGAGGATCCGTTCCCAGACTCCTATTCCCGGCCGCCGCGATTGCGGCGCTGAAATTGCCATTGCGATACGCCGGCGTGGGAAGGGATTCGGTAGCGGGCAGTTGGACTGTGGTGTTCAAATATTGTTCCCAATTAAAGAAGAAGAAGGTTTTGTTGCGGCCGTTATACAACTTCGGAATGATAATCGGTCCTCCCAAAGTGAGGCCATAATCGTTCCTCCGCACCGACGGACGCGTGTGCTCATTGGGGCTGCCGGATTGAACGGTAAAAGGTAGCGCGGAATTCAAAACTTCGTTTTGCAGATAGTCATACGCGCTGCCATGGAACTGGTTGGTGCCGGATTTCATGGTGACGTTCATGACCGAGCTACCTGCCTGGCCGAATTCCGCTGAGTAGTTGCTGGTTTGAACAGTCCACTCCTGGATCGCGTCCATGCCGGGCGCGGTCTGCTGGTTGATGACTTGGCCCATCAGATTGGAGCCGTCCATACCATCGACCAGAAAGGCTTCCGAAGCCGTGTATCCGCCATTGATACGCACGGTGGGGCCCGTGGTGAACGACGTCGCGACCGGTGTGTAGTATGCCCCTGGCAGCAGTGCAACAATGCTGTACGGGTTCCGAGTGCCCGAACTATCCGCGCCCACTTGCAGGAGCGGCAGGGCGTCCATAGTCTGCGAAGCGATGGTCTGGCTCAGTTCGCCGCTTTCGGTTTTGAGCAGCGGAGCTTCGGCCAGGACGGTTACCGATTCCGCAGCACTGCCAATATCCAGGGTGGCATCCACACGTATGGTCTGCGCCGCTTGAATGATCAAACCCGGGCGCAAGAATTTCTTGAATCCGGGCGCGGCGACGGAAAGCTCGTAAGTACCCGCCGGCAGTTCGGCTATGGTGTAGTTGCCGGTGGCTGATGTGGCTACCTGGTATACGGCTCCGGTTCCGGTGTTGCGGGCCTCGATCGCCGCGCTGGCAACGACGGCGCCGGCGGGATCGGAGACCGTGCCGGTAATGGACCCGCGGTCGCTCTGCGCGAATAGCGCACCCGCGCAAACCAGACAGAACGAAAGAATCCCGGTTAGACGCATCATGACCTTCACCCCTTTCGAGGCACCGACTTCAGAAGGTTATGACGCCCTGCACCCTTCAGGGACCTTCTCCTGAAGCCTGTGCGAAACGGCCCTGATTATGTCACTCAACCGTGCCGCACGCAAGGGGAAATTTCGCCGTCCGGGGCGACCGCGGCGGAGCCGCCTACCTATGTCTATGGCGTATTGAAAATGCTGGTAAACTAAAGAGTTGGCGATGCTTAGCCGTTTAACCGCCGTCTTCGCTCTGGGGCTGGGGGTATGGTGTCTTCATCCCGCCTTCGCGGCCCCCAAGAAGCCGAAGGCAAAGCCCAGCAAAACCGCCAGCCGGAAGGCGAGTGCGAAGAAAAAGGGGGCCGTGCGCGCGTCACGCGCCAAGTCTCAGGCTGCCCCTAGCCCTGAGCGGTACAAGGAGATCCAGGAGGCTTTAGTCACCAAAGGATATTTGCCTCCGGACCGTGCCACCGGCCAATGGAACGACGCTTCTGTGGATGCGCTCAAGCGATTTCAGGCAGACCAGAAAATCGATTCCAATGGGCGCATCAATTCGCTTTCCCTGATCGCGCTGGGTCTGGGTCCGAAGCACAATTCGCTACAAAATACGAGCGGTGGCATCTCTGCGCCGCAGGCCCCGCAGCAGCCCTGACTGCTGCTCAACGCGAGCGACGCAGTTCCGCCAGTTTTTTCGCCAATGCTTCTCGGGTGAACGGCTTAGCGAGGAATCCCACGCCCGGTTGCCGCCCGCGGTGAATCACCAGATGTTCCGTATAGCCGGAAACGTATAGCACTTTCAATTCGGGGCGCGCCCGCAAAAGCGCTTCCGCCACCTGCTGCCCGTTCATTTCCGGCATTACCATATCCGTTACCAGCATGCCAATCGTGCCGGTAAACGAGTTGTTGATGGCGATCGCCTCGTTGCCCGATGCCGCTGAAAGAACGTCGTACCCAAGCTGCTTGAGCATGCGTACGGTGATCTCGCGCACAGGCCGTTCATCTTCAACGACCAGCACGGTCTCAGTGGTTTCCACCTTCGCCGGCTCTTCTTCCGGCGGGTTAATCTCCCGCGGCTGCCCATTGGCTTTCGGGAAATATAAGCGGAATGTCGTGCCTTTGCCCGGCTCGCTGTACACCCAAATATCGCCGCCGCATTGTTTCACCATCCCGTACACGGTCGCGAGGCCCAGCCCGGTGCCTCTCCCCCGCTCTTTAGTAGTGAAGAACGGCTCGAAAATCCGCTGCCGAATCTCCGCGGTCATGCCCTGCCCCGTATCGGTCACGGCCAGCATCACGTACTCGCCCGGCTTCACCCCCAGATGCGTTCGCACGTAGTCCTCGTCCAGGTGAACTTTGGCGGATTGGATAAGGATCCGTCCCCCTTGGGGCATCGCGTCCCGCGAATTCACAGCCAAGTTAACCACCGCCTGCTCGATCTGGTTGGGGTCGGCTTTGATGTGCGGAATGTTGTCCTGTAAATCGAGCGTAAGCTGAATGTCCTCGCCCAATACCCGGCGGAGCATCTTTTCGGTCTGGGTGATAGCGGCGTTCACATCGACGATCCGCGGCTGGAGCAACTGCCTCCGGCTGAACGCTAATAGTTGATTCGCCACGCTGCCCGCCCGGTCGGCCGCCTTGGCAATCTCATCAGCATATTCGCGCAGTGGATCCTGGGGCGATAGCTCCTCGAGAATCATGCGGGTATAGCCGGAGATTACGGTCAGCATGTTGTTGAAATCGTGCGCGACGCCTCCGGCCAGCCTCCCCACGGCTTCCATCTTCTGCGCATGTACCAGTTGCTCTTCGAGTTGTTTCCGCTGGCTGATATCAGTGACAAAGGCAATTGCAAACACCCCTTCGGGCGTTTCCGCCGTATTCAGGCTGACTTCGATCGGAAATTCCGAGCCGTCGCGGCGCCTGCCCATCAGTTCCATCCCGATCCCCATCGGACGCACCCGTGGACGCTGGAAATACTTTTCCCGCTCGCTTTCGTGTACAGCCTGCTTCGACTCCGGCAGCAGCATTTCAATGCCGGCGCCCAGCAATTCCGCGCGCGTATAGCCGAACATCTCTTCGGCGCGCCGGTTAGCCAGCGCGATGCGGCCGCTTCGATCGACACTCAAGATCGCCTCTGAAGCGGACTCCAGTAGGGCTGTAACCATTTGTTCAGAATTGAAGAGGCTAGGCCGATCCGATTGGAAAGTCAGCCTACGGGTTGTGTCTTCGGCAGACAACTCTCCCGGCCCCCTCTCGTCAATTTGTAGATTTTCTCACAGTTCTGCTGGATAAAGCAAGGGTTTTCCCGAGTTTCTCCAGAGTTGCGCGGAGAGCCTCTGCCGCTCGATTCCGAATGACGCGCACACACAGGGCGCATATAATACAGCCCATGCGAATTTATTGGCTGCCGCTTCTCCTCTCCACACCAGCCCTGAGCCAGTGGCTCCATGTAACCACCGCCGGAGTTCCGCGCCGCGCCGATGGATCGCCGGACCTGACGGCTCCGGCGCCGAAAACGGCTGGCGGCAAGCCCGATTTTTCGGGGATGTGGGTAGCTCGCGACGAATTGCCCTGCAACGCAAAGGAGCGGGGAGTGCAATGCACTGAATTGGCGCTCACCCCGCAAGTGGTCAACATCGCCGCGGGACTGAAAGACGGGTTGCCATATCAGCCGTGGGCCGCCGAGTTGGTAAAGACGCGCAAGGCGGAGCTGGGGGTTAACGATCCCCACACCCACTGCATGCCGCCGAATTATCCGCGCGCGTGGGCATTTCCCGAGTATCAGAAAATCTTCCAGACGCCAGGGGAGCTGGTACTTCTGCACGAATTCAACGCCAGCTACCGGCAGATTTTCTTCGACGGCCGCGGCTTTCCGGACGACATGGCGCCGGCCTGGAGCGGATATTCGGTCGCTCACTGGGAACCCGACACGCTGGTGGTGGAATCCAGGGGGTTCCGGGACGATAACTGGCTGGATACTACGGGCAACCCGATGACCAGTGCCGCGCGTGTCATGGAACGGATCCGCCGGCCCAATTTCGGCAGCCTCGAAATCGAAATCACCGTGAACGACCCAAAGGCTTACACTCGGCCGTGGACCGTAACCATGCATGAGAAAGCCTTGGTAGACACCGAAATGATCGATTTCATGTGCCTGGAGAACAATAAAGACATTGCGCACATGAAGGGATCCGTGAAGCATTAGTTCGGACCGTTCCCTGACGGTCGCGGCTCAGATACGGGGGCTCGCGGCTCAGATGCGAGGACGACTACAGGCGCGCGCCAAAACGCGAATTTCTGCTGGCTGGGGTCGACTACGCTCACCTGGCAGGTATAGCGGCCCGGCTGCAGTTTCTCTAAGGGAATGCTGAAGCGCAGCGGCAGCGCTTTGGTCTTGGAATTCAGGCCCTGGCCGACTTCGAGCGGCTCGGTTTCGAACGCTTTGATTTTGCCGCGATAGAAACTTACCCGCGCCAGCACCGGCTGCGCGGTGTCAGCGGCAGGCTCATAGGCTTCCAGGTATACGTACATCTCCTGATCTTTGCGGAAAACTCGCGTAACGCTAGGAATCAACTTCTGCCCGTCTTGTATGAGCGGATGCTCGGCGAGGAGTTTCTTGTCTCGTTCCACGCTGGCCACCGCGGCGTCCAGTTTCTGCCGCTGGTTGCTCAGCACCACCGAGCTGATCGGCAGGTACTTTTGTTCTGTGGTCAAATCGGGCACCACGAATTTCGTCTCGAACGTGCCAATCTTCCCGGTTTCGTTTTCCCGCGCCAGGAACTTCGTGGTGTATGTGCCGGGCGGCAGGGTGAAGCCGGTGTCGTATTCCAAAGTAGTTTTGGCGAGTTGCTGCGCGGTTTCGCCCTTCAGCTTCACCGGAATGTTATCGCGCACATTCGCCACCACGGCGCCCTTCGCGTCCTTCACCTCGCCGATGAAATCGAAGCGGGTGCTCTCGGCTCCGCCGTGGCGCGCCAGCTCGATTTCCGAACCGGGGATTTTCACGGCCAGCGGCACAAAATAACGGTCGCGGCCCAGGCGGAAATAATCTATCTCCAGCGCCAGATTCATATCGGTGATAGGATCGCCGAGCGCCAGGGCCTGGGCAAGCTGCTGCTCGCGATCGCTATCATTGAACTTGCGGAACTGCTTGCCGGCGAAATATCCCTGGCGGTAATCGACCTTGGCGATCCGGGCGCGTGCAGAGGCATCGTTAATGGTGATCTTGATGCGCCGGTAGCGGCCGTCCAGCGCTTCGTTGCTCGAGTAGTAACCGATCACGTAATAGCTGGCGACATCCTTCTGCGCCTGCACCAGGCCCGTGGAGAGGTCGTTGTTATCGAGCAGGGCCTTGCCTCCCGTATCGGCCGCCAGCGTGTACAGCGTCTCCTGCGTGCCCTGCAAACTGCTTTGCGCGGCGCGCGCGGAGCTGCCCGTATACATCGCCTGGCCGCCCGGCGACCCCTTGGTAGCATCGCCCAGGGGCGCCTGCGCCACGAGACCCCGCGCATCGATCGGGTAAAAGGCTACATTTGCGCGAATGGCCGCGTTCACCGTGGCCAGCAACTGAGCCTGGTTATCCAGGCCGTTGCGCGTGATGCCGCTGGAAAAATAAACCAGCGCTTTTTTCTCATTCAGCGCGCCCAGCATACGCGCGGCGCTCTCTAAAGCGGCCAACTGACGGTCGGTATTAAAGATGTTGAATTCGGTATCATCCTGCTGGAACGCCGCACCGGTATCGGCGGAGCTATCGTCGCTGACGGCTTCGTCGAGCCCCTGTCCTTCGCCTACGGTCAGCTTTTTTATGTCCTTTTCCAGCTTGTCGCGATCGTCAGTGAAGTCTTCCACGACATTCAGGTCGTTGGAGAACGTCATGATCGCGACAAGGTCGGAGGGCGTGATTTGTGTGCGCAGAAATTTGAGAGCCGCGTCCTGGGCACGAATCTGCTCGGCCAGTTGCATCGACGTCATGTCGAAGAACATCACCATCAGCCGCCGGTTGCGGTAACGCAGATCACCGGGCGCTTCCGGTGCGATGGCGTTGGCGGTTACCGGTTTGACGGAAATTCGCTCGGAAAGCACGGCAGGCTCCTTGCCCGTGTCCGGCCCGGGAGCGGGCGGCGCGGAAGGCTGCTCTTCGAGCTTTTGAAATTCGAAGATGGAAATCTTTTGGGGTTTGCTGTCTTCGGTGATAGTGAAATCGGAGGCTTTGAGATCCTTGACGGGGTTGCCGTCTTTGCCACGCACGATTACGTCTTCGACCACGAGTTGCGAAGTCGCGCCGAAGCGGGCGGAGCCGGTGGTGGGAGTCGCGGCCGGGGGCTGCTGGGCGGGGAGGGAAAGAGAAAGTAGGGTTGCGAGGAAAAGAGCGACCACTCCCTGACGGTCGCGGCTCAGAAAGGAATTGCGGAGCAGTGACATTGGAGTCATATGTTAGAACCGGAAGCGCAAGGTGGCTTGCATGCTGCGCATGGCATTGGCGGCGGTGGGGAGTCCGAATTGGGCGCTGCCCAAGACCGTGTCCCAGGAAGTGTAGGTGACATGATTCAGCACGTTGGTCATGTCGAAGCGTAAGTCGATGCTTTTGCGGTCGCCCGGGAGGCGGAATACGCGGCCGATGGAACCATTCAAGCTGAACAGCATCGGTCCCGTGATGATGTCACGGCCCGCATTGCCCCACTGGCCGGAGGGCGGCGCGGCAAATGCCGCCGGATTCAGGAACAGCCCCGCTGGAGCGGCGTAGATCGGAGCGCCCGTTAAATTCGCGCGCACCGCGTTGCTGATACCGGTTCCTGTAACCACCAGGCCGCCCACGGTGGGCGTCAGCGGCAATCCGCTCG
>DATBID010000093.1:0-4001 GCA_036557125.1 Bryobacteraceae bacterium
GTCGCCTCGCCCTCGACGGTGGGATTGGTGGCCGCGATCACTTCCTGAATTTCCCCTTCGCCGATGCGGTCCACGAGGCTCTTAATTTTGAGCGAATCCGGGCCAATGCCGCGCAGCGGCGAAAGCGCGCCGTGCAGAACGTGATAGCGCCCGGTGTATTGGCGCGTGGTTTCGATTCCTACGATATCGTTCGGTTCCTCCACCACGCAGACCAGTTTCGGATCGCGGTGCGGGTCGCGGCAATAGAGACACAACTCCTGCTCGGAGATGTTGTTGCACACTCTGCACTGCGCCAGCTTTTCCTTGACGTCCAGAATCGCGGCAGAGAGTTGGTTTGCCTCGTCGCTAGAGGCGCGCAACAGATGGAAGGCGATACGTTGCGCCGATTTCTGCCCGATGCCCGGCAGCCGTTTGAGTTCGGTGATGAGCCGCGCCAGCGGTTCGGCGAAATCCGCCATGCTTCAGAGCATTCCCGGGGGCAAGCCCATGCCGCCGAGCATTCCACCCATCTTGCCTTTGATTTCGTCGTCTACTTTCTTGACGGCTTCATTGGAGGCGGCCACGATGAGGTCCTGCAACATCTCTACGTCGCCGGCCACTTCCGGATCGATTTTGACGGACAGCAGGTTTTTCTGGCCGTCCATTTGGACAGTGACCATACCGCCGCCGGCGGAAGCCTCCACCCGGAGCTGCTGAATTTCCTGCTGCAGTTTCTCCTGCATCTGCTGCGCCTGGCGCATCATCGCCTGCATGTTGCCCGGTAACTTCACTTGGCTACTCCTTGCGATTCTACTCTTTAAGATTTCTGACCTTATATACCTTACTGCCCGGAAAGGCTTCCTGGAAGCGGCGCACTTCGGGGTTGGCGAGAGCGCGCTGGGTGACGTCGTCCTCTGTTGGGGACTGGGGACTAGGCAGGGGCGAGGCGCTGGAACTGCCTATCTCATCGCTAATGGTCACTTGGACCTTTAAAGGCCGTCCAAAAACTTCGCGAACCGCTGCCTGTAATTTGTCATCGCGGAAATAGAGGGCATAGGATTTGGCAGTGGCCACCTGAAATTCACCGGCGGTCACATTGATACGGGAGTTCTCCACGGCATCCGCGAGATGAGAGAGGCCCTGTTGAATGAGATAGGTGTGCAGGCGTTCGCGCGGGGATGGATCGGGGGCCGGGGACGGGGCGCTGGGAGCCGGGGATGATTGAGCGCTCCCTGACGGTCGCGGCTCAGATGGGGTTGTTCGCGGCGCGGACATGGGAGCGGCCGGGCGCGGATTGTTTGGAGCTGATTTGAATTCGGCCAGGGCTTCTTCGATGGGCAGAAGACGGCCGGCATGCACCATGCGCACCAGACCCATTTCCAGATGGAAGCGCGGCTGAAGCGAAAATTGCAAATCGTGAAACAGATCCAGGCTCAATTGAAGATAGCGGGTGAGGTCTTCTTCAGAAAAACGCGCGGCGGTCTCGGACAGCTTTTGACGCTGCGCCTCCGAAGCGGCGACGAGCCGGTTTGCACCGCCGGCCGCAATGCGCATTACCAGGAGATTGCGAAAATAGCGCGAAAGCTCGCGGCTGAAATGCTGCAGATTATGGCCGTTGCGCTCCAGCTCATCGACGATTTCGAGCATACGCGCAGCGTTGCCGTCCAATAGGGCCTGGCTCACCTGATCGAGCGACTCGAGCGAGAACGCTCCCAGCAGCGCACGCACGTCGGCGGCATTGAGCTTCGCGCCACAGCAGGCGATCGCCTGATCGAGCGCGGAAAGCGAATCGCGCACGCTGCCTTCGCCGGCCTGAGCCAACACGGCAAGCACATCGGCATCGGCTTCAATGCCCTCCCGGGCACAGATCGCAGCCATGCGTTTGGTCAATTCTTCAAAATCCACCGACCGGAAACTGAAGTGCTGGCAACGCGAGGCGATGGTGGCCGGAATTTTGTGCGCTTCGGTGGTGCAGAGGATGAACACGGCCCAGGGCGGGGGCTCCTCAATGGTTTTGAGCAGCGCGTTGAAAGCCTCCGTGGTGATCTGGTGCGCTTCGTCGATGATAAAAACCTTATAGCGGTCGCGGGCGGGCTGGTAGCGCACGTTTTCCCGCAGCTCCCGCATTTCATTGATGCCGCGGTTGGAGGCCGCGTCGATTTCGATCACGTCCACGGTGCCGCCGGCGCTGATTTCACGGCAGCTTGGACAGTCGCCGCAAGGCGTGGGTGTTGGCCCTTGTACGCAGTTCAGACAGCGGGCCAGAATCCGCGCCACCGTGGTTTTGCCTGTGCCGCGCTGCCCGGAAAAGATGTAGCCATGCGCGATGCGCCTCTGCGCGATGGCGTTTTCGAGCGTGGTTTTGACGTGCTCCTGGCACAACACATCCTGGAATGTTTGGGGGCGATACTTGCGGGCAATGACCTGGTACATGGGAGGCGCTCGGCTGCGTGCCAGCCAGTCTGGTGTCTAGGGCTGCCAGGCCCCGGGGGATCCGCGGCACACGAGCCGCACCACTACCGTTGCTCCCTTCCGGACCTGGCGGAGTTCGCGGCCGCCCGTTGCACGGAGCCCGAGACCTGACAAGTTTCATCCTAGCACGCGGGTTCCGGAGGCCATCCGTGGGGTCAGAGGGTGGCGGCAAGCTGCCTCAATTGCTCCATCCGGGCACGAAGTGAGGTGAGCGAGGCCGCTTGAGGGATCATTCCGGAAAGAATGGCGACCGAATCGGCTCCGGCGCGTAGGACACCGGCCGCATTTTCGAGCGTGATCCCCCCGATCGACACCAGTGGCTTGTCCAAAAGCGTCCGGCAGAAACGCAGTTGGTCTACGCCGACTATGGGGTCCGGGTTCTGCTTTGAAGCGGTGGCGAAGATGGGGCCGAGCGCCACATAATCGACGGGCTCGACGCGCGCGGCGGCAATCTGGGCGGCACTGTGGCAGGAATATCCGATGATGGCAGTGGTTCCCAGAAGCCGACGGGCATCGCGGGGCGGCAGATCGTCCTGCCCGAGGTGCAGACCGGCACCGAGGAGCATCGCGAAATCGGCGCGGTCGTTGACAATCAGTTGCGCCCCGGCCTGGCGGCAGAGACCGGCCATCGCTTCGGCCGCTGCGTAAATTTCGCGGCTCCAATGGCCTTTGTGGCGCAATTGCAGAAAAGTAGCGCCGCCTTCGAGCACCGCGGCGGCGACGGTTTCGAGAGAGAGGCCCTGGTTTTGGAGCGCCTGCGTGTCGAGGATGGGATAGATGCGCGGCAGGTTCATACCGCTACACTAAAGCGGATGAGCCTTGCGATACAAGCCGCGGACGTGCGTGCCGCCAGCGAACGCATTCGGCCGCTCGCGCGCCGGACGCCGGTGCTGACTTCATCGGGCTTCGATGCCGCAGCCGAAAAGCGCGTTTTCTTCAAATGCGAGAACATGCAGAAGGGCGGCGCCTTCAAGATCCGCGGCGCCGCCAACCTGATTTTGTCTCTGCCGCCGGCCGCCGTAGCGCGGGGCGTGGTGGCGTATTCTTCGGGCAATCATGCGCAAGCCGTGGCGATTGCGGCGCGGCACGTTTCGACCCACGCCACCATCGTCATGCCCGAGGACGCGCCGCGCTCGAAGATGCAAGCCACTCGTTGCCGAGGCGCGCGCATTGTGACCTATGATCGTTCCACGCAAAACCGCGAGCAGATAGCCGAGGCGATTCTGAAGGAAACCGGCGCGGTGCTGGTTCCTCCTTTTGACCATCCGATGATCATCGCCGGACAGGGGACCGCAGGTCTCGAATTGCTGGATGAGGTGGGGCCGCTGGAGGCGTTGATCACGCCGGTAGGCGGCGGCGGTTTGCTTTCCGGCTGCGCCACCATTGCGAAAGACACTCAGCCTGAGATTCGCGTCTTCGGAGCCGAACCTGACGGGGCCAACGATACTTTTCTTTCTCTCCTCGCGGGGGAACGCGTGGCCGCCGAGCCGCACACCATCGCCGATGGCCTACGCACCCCGAAGCCCGGCGAGCTGACCTTTCCGATCATG
>DATBID010000094.1:0-12001 GCA_036557125.1 Bryobacteraceae bacterium
TCTCTGGAGCAGTTGCGCAGCGAGGTGGAATCTGGAATCAGCGAAGTTCGCGATCCGCTCGGCCGCATCCGGGCTTTGATCCGCGCCCATCTCACCACTCTCCTGAGCTACCAGGTGCGGCACGTCACGATGCTCACCGAATTACGGGCGCTCACCGGGCGTCACCACAAGGAAGTCCTGGCGCTGCGCAAGTCATATGCCCGTTTGGTGTGTTCGGTTCTCGAAGAGGCGCAGGCCGAAGGCAAACTTCGCAAGGATATCCCCGCCAAGTACCTTTATCTCGCGCTGCTTAACGTGCTCAACTGGGCCGTGCTCTGGTTTCGCAGGGATCAGGAACTACCCGCCCCGCGGCTAACCGACATCTTCACGCCGATATATCTGAACGGGGCGGCTACGTTTGAGGCCGCGACACAGGAAACCAAGTCGGTACGGCGGCGAAAAGCGGCTCCCAGCGAAGAGCCGTCTTTGCCGAAAAGCAGCCAAACTACTTCCCAACGGATGCTTGAAACCGCAGCCGAACTATTTTCCAGAAAGGGCTATGCGGCTACCAGCACGCGGGAGATCGCCGCCGTCTTGCGCATTCAGAAGCCTTCGCTTTACTATCACATCGAAAGCAAAGAAGATCTGCTGTATACCATCTGCAAGTCTTCGCTGGAACAGATCCGCAAAGATGTGGAGCACGCTACGGCGCGTGTGGCAGCCCCGCTGGAGCGGGTGCGCGCGTTAGTACGGGCGCATTTGGAAAGTATGCTTCGCGACCAGGCCAGGCACGCCGCCACTCTCTCTGAGATGCGAGCGCTAACGCCAGAGCGCCTGGCGGAAGTAATCGCCCGCCGCGATGCGTATGAGGCGCTGGTGCGGTCGATCCTGCTGGATGCGCAGAAGGCGGGTGTGCTGCGCAACGACATACCTGCTAAGTACCTCTGCCTGTATCTTCTCGGCCTTATGAACCGAGTAGAAGTCTGGTACCGGCCCGGCGGAAGCTTGTCACCACAGCAGCTCGCGTCGGTGTTCGTCACGATTTTTCTGACGGGCGCATCCGCGCGGGCCGACGATTGATCTCCTGCGCGTACACTTACCTACCGGCCGATAGGCAGTATATACTGGTTCCCGCAATCATAGGAGGTACTCATGGCGATTGGGCTTCGCATCGGGTTTCGTGGCAGTCTGCTAGCCGCTCTGGCCGCAACCTTGTTGGCACAAGACGGCAATCCCAACTCGCAGCCGAATCCCTATCGCACTGTCCAGGGCTGGTTCCAATTACCGGATGGCCGAACCATGGGTTCCACCAGCGCCGTCGATGTTGATTCGCAGGGCCATATCTGGGTTGCCGAGAGATGCGGCGCGAATAGCTGCGCCGGTTCCTCGCTTCCGCCGGTGCTGGAATTCGAGCCTTCCGGGCGGCTGCTGCGGAGCTGGGGAGCGGGAATGTTTATCTTTCCGCACGGCATCACCATCGACAAAGAAGGAAATATCTGGATCACGGATGGCCAGGGAAAAGACGGAAAGGGGCACCAAGTCTTCGAGTTCAGTCCGGAAGGCAAAGTGCTGCTGACGCTCGGCAAAGCAGGCGTGGCCGGCGATGGGCCGGATACGTTCAACCAGCCCAACGATGTCGCCATTGCGCCCAATGGCGATATCTTTGTTTCCGACGGCCACACGCCCCGCATGGGCAATGCCCGCGTGGTGAAATTCTCTCCGGACGGGAAGTTTCTCAAGCAATGGGGAAAACACGGCTCCGACCCGGGCGAATTCGAAGTGCCGCACGCGCTCGCTTTCGATTCCCGCGGCCGCCTCTTCGTCGGAGACCGCGCCAATAACCGCATTCAGATCTTCAACCAGGACGGCAATTTCCTCGCGGAGTGGAAGCAATTCGGCCGCCCCAGCGGCATCTATATTGACGCAAACGATGTCATTTACGTGGCTGATTCGGAGTCGACAGACCGGCCCGGCTACGGAAACAATCCCGGATGGAAACGGGGCATTCGGATCGGCAACGCCAAAGACGGTTCCGTTACGGCGTTTATTCCCGATCCTTCGCCGGCATCCGGCGCAACGAGCGCGGCCGAAGGCGTTGCTGCCGACCAGCAGGGTAACGTTTATGGCGCGGAAGTCGGGCCCAAGGACGTGAAAAAATATATAAGGCGTGAATAGTTCGAAGTGCATCCGGCGGCTGGTTTCGGTAGCAGCCTTGTGGCTAACGTGGCCGGGCGCCCGTGCGCAGGAACGCGGTGCTGTCCCGGTTCTCAATTTAGATGCACCCGCCGCGCTGGATAGCGTGATCCGGCAGCTTGCCACCAAGCGGGTGGTCTTCGTGGGCGAAACCCATGACCGCTATGATCATCATCTGAACCAGCTCGAAATTATTCGCCGCCTGCACCAAATCGAGCCGAATTTAGTGATCGGCGTCGAATACCTTCAGCAGCGCTTCCAGCCACAAGTCGACGATTACATTGCCGGAAAAACCAGCGAGAACGAATTCCTCAAGGGCGTTGACTACTTCCAGGGTTGGGGATACGACTACCGCTTATACGTGCCCATCTTCCGCTTCGCGCGCGACGAGCACATCCCCGTGCGCGCTTTAAACGTGCCCAACAGCCTTCCTTCGGCAGTTGCCAAGCTCGGCTTGGCAGGAATCACGAAAGAGCAGCGGGCGGCGCTGCCCGCTGAATTCGCCCCGGCCGACGACGCTTACAAGGCGCGTTTGCGAGCGGCGTTCGATGCGCATCAGAGCGCCAGGCCCGCCAAGCCTGAAGACTTCGATCACTTCGTTGAGGCGCAACTGGTGTGGGACGAGAGCATGGCGGCCAGTGCCGCGGCGTATCTGAATGCCAACAGCGGCGTGCCCATGGTGATTCTGGCGGGAGCCGGGCACATCGAGTTTGGTTCCGGCATCCCCAGCCGCCTGGAGCGGCGCACGCACGCGACCTATGCCATTGTGCTCAATAGCGGCGTGGAAGCGGAGCCGCATATCGCCGACTACATCCTGCTCAGCAGCAAACAGGAGCTGCCGCCGGCTGGAGTTCTGGGAGTGAACCTCAAGGACCGGGATGGCGAATGCCAGGTTAGCTCAGCGACGCCGGGAGGCGCGGCGGAAAAGGCGGGGATCGAGCGGGGCGATGTGCTGGTGGCAATCGACGGCCAGCCTGTGCGGTCCGCCGCAGACGTGCGCCTGGCTCTATGGGACAAGAAACCGGAGGACCGCGTGCGCGTCAGCGTGCGGCGGAAACATCGGCCGGAGCGGGATTTTGACGTTGTGCTCGAAGCGGCTCCGCGTGGCACGTAGCCTAAACAAAACGCTCCTTGACGGTCGCGGCTCCGAGTTATTCTCAGCCGTGACGGATCACCAGCACGTCGCCGTCTTTGACGATGTAGTCTTTGCCTTCCAGGCGCAGAAGACCTTTTTCCCGAACGCCGGGATAGCCCCCTAGATCGACCAGATTTTTCCAGTGCACGACTTCGGCGCGAATGAATTTTTTTTCGAAATCGGAATGGATGGCGCCGGAGGCTTTCACGGCGGTGCTGTGCACGGGGACCGTCCAGGCGCGCACCTCATCGTCGCCAGCGGTGAGAAAACTCATCAGGCCGAGGAGGGAATAGGTGGCGGAAATGAGCCGCTCCAGCCCCGATTCGCTGAGGCCGTAGCTTGCCAGATAGTCGCGTTGTTCGGCCGCGGGCAATTCGGCCAGCTCGGCTTCGATTTTGCCGCATACTGCGGTGACCGCCGTTTGCTTCCGGCCGGCTAAGATCCCTTCCCGGAATTCCTGTTCGCGCTGGTGCAGCCGCGGCGCGTCTTCTTCGCCCAGATTGAGCACGTAGAGCATGGGCTTTTGCGAAAGGAACTGAAAGCCGCGGATGCGTTTCTCTTCTTCGGCGTCGAGTTCCAGATGGCGCAAGGGTTGGTTCTCATCGAGTGAGGCTTTGCATTTTTCAAGGAGCGCGAATTCGTGGTCGAGATCGGGGCTTTTGATTTTCTTGCGGTCTTTTTCGAGGCGCTCGAGCCGCTTTTCCACCACCACCAGATCGCTGAGAATCAGCTCGGTCTCTACATCTTCCAGATCGCGCCGCGGATCGAGAGTGCCCTTTTCATGAGGAATCGTTTCGTCTTCGAAGAGGCGCAGCACTTGAGCGAACGCGTCGACCACGCGCAGGCTGGCGACGTAGCTGGGTTCGCGCAGATTCTCCTTGGAAATTGCGGGCATGTCGACATATTCGACAGTGGCGTGCGTGACCTTCGGCGGTTCGTAGAGGCGGGCGAGCGCATCCAGGCGCAGATCGGGGACTTTGGCCACGCCAGTGCGCGCGGCGGTGGCGCCCACCCGCGTTTCCTGATGCACGCCTGTGAGAATTGTGAAAAGCGACGTCTTGCCGACCATCGGCAAGCCAATGATTGCAGTTTTCATAAAGCAGGAGCAAGGAGCAAGAAGCCAGGAGCCAGGAGACAGAATAACATCCTTATATTTTCGTCTTACTTCTGGCGCCCGGGCTTGCTACAACGGCACGTCCACCTGAGTGAGAATTTCTTCGACCACGCGTTCGGCTGTATCGGCGCGGCGTGGGACCAGCGTGGTGCGCGCGTTGATCAGGATGCGGTGGGCAAACACCGGGACCGCCAGCCGCTTGACGTCATCCGGGATCGCAAAGTCGCGACCTTCGACTAATGCCAGAGCCTGCACGGCGCGAAACAAGGCCTGCGCGCCCCGCGGACTCACTCCGAGCACAAGCGATTCGTGATGGCGGGTCTTTTCCACGATGGCCAGCATGTAATCGACCAGGGATTCCTCCACGTGGACGCGGTGCACGGTATCCTGCAATTCGATCACGTCTTCGGCCGGGAGCACAGGCTTATCGGGCTGCGGCAAGCCGCGTTCGGAATCGCGCAGAATGCGCCTTTCGCTGGCGGCATCGGGATAGCCTACTCGTAGCCGCATCAGGAAACGATCCAACTGCGATTCGGGTAGCGGGTATGTGCCATGATGCTCCACCGGGTTTTGGGTGGCGATCACCATGAAGGGCCGCGGCAGGGTGTGGGAATGGCTATCGATGGTGACCTGGCTTTCGTTCATGGCTTCGAGCAGAGCCGACTGGGTTTTCGGAGTGGTGCGGTTAATCTCGTCGGCCAGGAGAAAGTTGCTGAAGATAGGGCCGGGTTTGAACTCGAAAGCCTCCGAGTGAGCGTTATAAATGGTTACTCCGAGAACGTCGCTCGGCAGCATGTCGCTGGTAAATTGCAGGCGGTGAAAGCGACAGGAAACCGAGCGGGCAAGCGCCTGGGCGAGCGTGGTCTTGCCGACGCCGGGAACATCTTCGATCAGCAAATGCCCGCGCGCCAGCAGACACACGATGGAAAGGCGCACCACGTCGGGTTTTCCCCGGAGCGCCGAACCCAGCGCGGATTCGAGAGCAGCGAGCTTGGACGGGAAGGTTGGCGAGAATCCGGCTGCCGGAGCTAACGTAGATTCCCGCATCACATTCATAATAACGTGAAAGGCGGCAGCAGCCACATCAGGAGCTTGCCGGCCGATTGGGCAAATTCCCATGAAAGCATAGGTTTACGGTGAATATCGGAACCAGTGACAGAGCGTGACCGAAAATTATGACGGCTGTTTCCCGGCGCCGGGATTTGACTTTGCCTAAACGGTAATTTATTCTGTCCATTCGACTTTGGTTACAAAACCGGGGAGCGGATCCCCGCCAACTATGCCAGACCCAGGGCGGCACGAACCGGAGGCTGTGGAGCGCCTTCTGGAATCCACCCTGACGAGCGTCGATCACGCGGAAGAATTGGCCTCGGGTATGGCGCAACTGGCCGGGTTCGATGAAGACGACCTGATGAAAATCGGGATGGCCGTGCGCGAAGCGGTGGTGAACGCGGTGGTTCACGGCAATCGCTACAACGAACAGAAGAAGGTCCGGTTTTCGGTGATAAAGAACGGAGCGCGGTTGACGGTGCGGGTGGCGGATGAGGGCGAGGGTTTCGATTTCGAGCATGTTCCGGACCCGCTCGCGCCGGAAAATCTCCTGCGGGCTTCCGGCCGAGGCATCTTTTTGATTCGGTCTTTCATGGACGAGCTGGATATTCGCCGCCTGGAACCGCGTGGGACCGAACTGATCCTGACCAAGTACAAGAGTTCAAGCTAGGGAGGCATTCGAGTGAGCGTAAAGTTATCTAGCCGGCAGGTGGGGGATGTCAGCGTGGTGGATGTGGCCGGGCGCATCACGCTAGGTGAAGGTTCGAGCGCATTACGAGATACTTTGCGGGACATGGTCTCGAAAAACCAGAAGAAGATTCTGCTGAATCTGGGCGAAGTCTCTTATATTGACAGCTCCGGCATTGGAGAACTGGTTTCGGGATTTACTACCGTAGCCAATAGCGGCGGGCAATTGAAACTGCTGAACCTCACCAAACGGGTGAAGGATCTGCTGCAAATCACCAAGCTATATACCGTTTTCGATGTGCATGAAGACGAAGCGGCGGCGGTGAGAAGCTTCGCTTAAGACGCTCCCCCTTACGGCGGCGGCTCAGAATAGTTGTTAACTGGGCCGCGGTTCCAATCCGTGATAGGTCGAAGTGTGCCCGCGCGGCACAAGCTAGTTCTGCGCCAAATCTCCGGAAACGGTGGCAGGGAACCCAATGTTAAAATTTAAGCTTCCCCCGGAGGAAACTCATGCCGATAATTCAGCGCCGGAAAACGGTTGTGGCGGAAGTGGGCGGTGTGAAGATGGGCGGCTCGCACCCGATCGTGGTGCAGTCGATGACGAACACCGATACGGCCGATGTCCCTTCCACTGTGAACCAAGCCATGGCGTTGGCGCGCGCGGGTTCCGAGCTGGTACGGGTGACGGTGAATACCGAGCAGGCGGCCGCGGCGGTGCCCAAGATCGTAGACACGCTGGATCAGTTCGGCGTACGCGTGCCGATTATCGGCGACTTTCATTACAACGGCCATATCCTGCTCAAGAAGTATCCGGAGTGCGCGCGCGCGCTGGCGAAGTACCGCATCAATCCGGGCAACGTAAACATCGGACGGAAAACCGACGACAACTTCCGCACCATGATCGAAGTGGCCATTGAGAACGAGAAGCCAGTGCGGATTGGCGTCAATTGGGGATCGCTCGACCAGGCGCTGCTGACGCGCATGATGGACGAAAATTCGCGGCGGCCCGAGCCGAAGGATGCGCGCGAGGTCACGCTGGATGCGATCGTAGTGAGTGCGGTGGCATCGGCGCGAGCGGCGGAATCGTACGGCCTCGCGCGGAACAAGATTATTCTCAGCGCCAAAGTCAGCGGCGTACAGGATCTCATCGACGTGTACCGCGCGCTCGCCGCGGCTTGCGATTATCCGCTACACCTGGGCCTAACGGAAGCGGGCCTGGGCAGCAAAGGCATTGTCGCGACGACTGCGGCGCTCGCTCCGCTGCTACTGGAAGGTATCGGCGACACGATCCGCACGTCACTGACTCCCGCTCCGAACGGCGATCGCACGGAGGAAGTGACTGTGTCGCAGCAGATCCTGCAGTCACTCGGAATTCGCAGCTTCACGCCGCAAGTGACAGCGTGCCCGGGCTGCGGCCGCACCACCAGCACCTTCTTCCAGGAAATGGCGGATGAGATCCAAACTTATCTGCGCAACCAGATGCCGCTGTGGAAGGAGGCCCATCCGGGCGTGGAAAGCATGAGAGTCGCGGTGATGGGCTGCGTGGTGAACGGACCGGGAGAATCGAAGCATTCGAATATCGGCATTTCGCTGCCGGGAACTTTCGAGGAGCCCAAGGCGCCGGTTTATGTCGACGGAAGACTACTAGTGACTCTCAAAGGGAACCATATTGTTGCCGAGTTCATTCAGATATTGAATGAGTATGTGGCGTCGCACTATGGGGTGAGTGAGCCAGTGGGGGCGCGGGGGTAAAGCAACCGCTCCCTGACGGTCGCGGCTCGGACGGTCGCGGCTCGGATGGGACGGTCGCGGCTCAGGTAGGCTTTTAGAAGATATAGCGCAGCGCTAACTGCAGAATGCGCGGGTCAAGCGCGCTGGTGACCTGACCGAAGGTGGGCGTGCCGTAAGTGAGCGAAAGGCCCGAGGCGCCCGCTTGCAGGCTTGGCAGCGAAATGCCCGGGCGCATGCTGTTGGTCAAGTTGAACGCCTCGGCGCGAAACTCAAGCGTCTGTCCTTCCCGAATGCGGAATTCCCGGGTGGCGTCCAAATCGATCTGAAAGAAACTGGGGCCGGGAATATTGTTGCGCCGCATGGGGCTGAGAGTGCCCGCGGCCGGGTTGGCGAAGGCGGCCGGGTTGATCCAGGTCAGGCAAGGAGCGGTGTTGGCACATGCCGACCCTGGGTTAGACACGAGAGGGTTCGGCAGGACCTGCATTGGCCGCTGGTTCCCGGCATCGCCGTTGAGCGCCACATCACTCGAGAGAATCGGCGTCACCCAATAAGCAGACATGGCGTGATAAATACCCGCAAGCTTCCAGTCCGAGACAAGACGGTTCGCAAAGGCGTTGGTTAGCTTGGGAGTCTGATAGACCAGCGTCAAATTAAAAATGTGGCGGCGGTCGGAGGAGAAGGTTCCACCGATTTCGTTGGACTGGCAGTTGCTGCGATCGTGCCGCCGGTCATTGGGAATTGCTAAACCAGCTCCCGCATTGCCGGTGCCGTCGCCGATCGACAGGTCACTGATGCAGTGCGACCAAGTGTAATTGGCATTGATGAGAACACCCTTGCTGAGGCGCTTCTGCAGAGTGAGGATCAGACCGTTGTAGCTTCCGGTGGCTCCGGAGTCGAAAGAATCCACATAGCCGAAGGCCGGAACCCGCGTTCCCGAGGGAGAAACGACCGTACCTGGTAATCCGCTGAGCGTGAACAGGCGGCGGTAATTTTGATTGCCAACCGTGGAGCAGGGGCCGGGCGCCGTGAGCCCGTACTGGCCGGCCGTACAAGTTCCCGGGATATAGACTGCCGGGTTCACCTGGTAGGAGTCCCAAAGATGCTCGGATTCACTGCCAATGTATGCTGCCGATACCAGCCAGTCGTTGCCGAACTGCCGCTGAATCGTCAAGTTCCACTGGTTCACTTCCGGGGTCTTGAGGTCCGGAGGCACGTAGATATAAATTCCGCCCGGAGCAAAGGGTGCGTTCTTATTGACCGTGTACGGGTAGATGTTTCCGCCCGGATTGGTTGCGAAGGGATTACTAAACTGACCGGCCCAGATCTCAGTTCCGCCGTACGGCGGCGCGTCGGCCGAGTTCACCATCAGCTCACCGGCGACGAAGTCATAGGAAATGCCCCAGGAGGCGCGAATGACCATTTTGCCTGTGCCCGTGGGATCATAGGCCAGAGCCACGCGCGGCGCAAACAGGTTCCACTGATTCTGCTCGCCTGTCTTACCAATGAAACCCGGGTCTCCCGGGAAAGTGAGTCCGGGAGGAGCATTGACGAATTGGGTGCTCCTCACGTTATTCGTCAAGTTCGCGAGGCTGAAATTGTAAACTGAGCCATTGATTTCGGCGGGTGGAAGGAACGGCTCCCAGCGAACGCCGGCATTCACGGTGAACTTCGGAGTGACTTTCCAGGTATCCTGCACGTACCAGTTCACGAACCACTTTTGTTGCAAAAGATCGTTCGGCAGTGACATCGAATTGGAGCTGAACTGGCCCAACAGGAAGGCAGGAAGATTGCTGAATGTCCAGTTATTCTGCGCGTAGACGTTGCCATAAAACAGCATTTTGGAGACTTCCCCGCCCCCGCCGAAGTTGAACTGGTGATTGCCATGAACCCAACTGATGTCGTCATTCATTTGCAGCGGCGTCGTGTGAGCCTCCGCCTGTCCGCCAGTGCCGGGACCGACATTAAATGCGCCGGTTACCGCGAAGCCGCTCTGGTGCGGCACATACCCGCAATAGGCCGGCACTCCGAGATCGCAGGAGGAAACGTAGTTTGTCTGGTAGCGATGCACTGCCAAGCGATCTACCGTAGCGCGGAACTGGTTCACCACATTCGGACTGAAGAGGTAGGTATCGCCGAACGCCCAGGACTGGTCGGCGTCATTCAATGCGCCTTGGGAGGTGGTCAACAGGTTATCGGGAGTGAAGTTATAGGCCGGCGGCCGGAAGTAATGAGTGCGGATATAACGTCCGAACAAACTCTGCTTCGAGCTGGCCTGATAGTCCCAGCGGCCGACGAATTGATCCTCGTTGATTTGCGTAGTCAGGCCGAAGGAAGTGTTGCCGCAGGGAGCGCCCGAAACCGGAAGCAGGGAGGCCAGCTTGAGCGATGCCGGATCTAAGTATGACGCCGGAATCTGATGCGTGGTGAGTGCTTGTGTCCCGACCGATGCCGGCAACCCTGCCGCTACGAGGCCGGTGATCACATTTTGCGTGAGATCCTGGGGGCAGGCAGTGAAATCGCCTCGCACCATTGCCGCCGTGGGAACAAATGTTGCGGCTGTATTGGTCACAGGGTCCTGGCGGGTGAGAGTGTTCTGATAGCCGAAAAAGAAGAACAGCTTATCTTTCTTTATGGGGCCGCCGATGGTTCCGCCGAACTGATTGCGCTTGAGGGTGTCGCGGGTAGGGGCGAAGAAGTTGCGCGCGTTCATATCGCCGTTGCGGAGGAAATCGAAGACATCGCCATGGAACTGGTTGGTGCCGGATTTAGTCACTCCGGTGACGGTGCCGCCGGCGTGTACTCCGTTCATGGCGGTGAGCGAGCTGGTTTCGACCTTGAATTCCTGCAGCGCGTCCGGGAACGGGAGGGGCATGTTCGCCAAGTCCCAGGGATTGTTAAAGACGCTGCCATCGAGCCAGAACGCCACGCCGAAAGCCTGCCCGCCGGCGATGACGAATTGCTGGGTGCCGGGGTAACCGCCGTTGCCGGCAACGCCCTGAGGAATCACTGCGCCAGTGTATTGAATCAGGTCGGTAGCGACGCGGCCGTTCAGAGGCAGCTCAATGATGCGCTGGTTTTCCATGACATTGCCGAAACCGGTGGCCTGGGTTTCGACCAGCGCGGCGTTGGCTTCCACCTGCACCTGCTCACTCACATTGCCGACTTTGAGCGTGGCATTGATGGTCGGATTGGTAGCGACCTGCAGAACGATTCCGGTTTGCTCGAAGGCGGCGAAGCCCTCTTTGGTCACATCCATGCGATACGGCCCGACCGGAAGATCGGGAATCACATAAGTTCCATCGGGTCCTGACATCGCCGTGCGCACCAGACCGGTGCCGGTGTTAGTTACTTTGACTGTGGCTTCGGGTATGGCGGCCCCGGTGGCATCGAGCACCGATCCCTGAATCTGAGACAGTTGAACCTGGGCAAACAGCAAAGAAGAGAAGACAGCACCAGTTGACAGAATCAGCAGACTTTTCACGATTACCCCCCGTTCCTTGTTTGGAGGACAGTATCAAAGCATAGGAATGATTGTCAAGCAATCAGGCGGCATCGGGGAGGGTTCGATTGGCAGGCGAAAGCAGCTGCCCCACTTCGGTTGACGAAACGAACCCGGGATCGGCGGGCGGCAAGACGGCCGGCGCTACGGCCGCATTGGCAGGCGGAAGCGCCTGCCCCACTTCGGTTGACGGAACAAACCCGGGATCGGCTGAAGCGGTTTCTTCTTCAATGGGTTGAGCCGGGCGGGCGGCTTTGAGGAGTTCGAGATCGTGGAGGGCTTCCTTAAACTGGCGCTGGGTGGCGGTCTGCATGCGGTGGAGGCGGGCGAACCGCTGATCGGCGCCGTAGAAAGCGGAGCCGTAGAGATTGCCTTCCAGCAGGTCCGCCGGCGCGTGCAGTTCCGCTCTCTTGATTTCCAGATTCCAACTGTGGGTTTCCACCATGGCGTAGCGGCGAAGCTGCCAGGCGAGGCGGATGACGGTATCGAGAGTTTCGCGCTCTTCGGGACTTTGCGGGTTGTGGTGGGCGTAGTATTCGTCGCGGAGGTTCTCGAAGTCTTCGAGTTTTTCGCCGCGAGTGACGAGGGCCTGGGAGTAGAGGCCGGTTTTGAA
>DATBID010000095.1:0-15640 GCA_036557125.1 Bryobacteraceae bacterium
TCATTAGCCTTTATCGTAGCAGTAGGCAGGAAGGCGCGATCATAAAAACGGCCCTCCTGCCAGCCGTTCTTTCGACCAGAAAAATTGCGACAATTGCTCGGGCCGAGTATGGCGCGACCGCGCCGGATGGGATTGACCAAGCATGCGCCTAGCACGACGCCGTTGTCCCTCACTGCGCGACCGGTTACGTTAAATTGATAAACTCACGTAGCTGCATGAATAAGCAGGAGATTCTCGCGGAGATTAGGCGAACCGCGGCGGAGAATGGAGGCAAGGCTCTCGGCAAGGAGCGATTCTACCGTGAAACCGGCATCAACGAGTCCGATTGGCTCGCGAAGTATTGGGCACGATGGGGTGATGCAATTCGCGAAAGCGGGCTGGAGCCTAACCAGATGCAGCGCGCACACGATGAAACTGCCCTCATCGAGCATTTTGTATTGCTCATGCGCGAGCTAGGCAAGTTCCCGACCTCCAGCGAGGTGAAGTTGAAAGCCCGGAATACTCCAGGTTTCCCCTGGCACAACACCTTCGCTCGGTTGGGGGCAAAACAGCAACTGGCCAAACGCATCCAAGAATACTGCAACGGGCGCGCGGAATATGGAGATGTCGCAGCGCTCTGCGCCGATGTCGCAACCGAGGCACCCGCCCCGCCCGATAATGACGCCGAAGAGACCCGGGACTTTGGCTTCGTCTATCTGATCAAGGCGGGCCGCTACTATAAGATTGGCCGGAGCAACGCGGCTGGACGCCGCGAATACGAGTTAGCGATTCTACTGCCGGAAAAGGCCGTCACCATCCACTGTATCCGCACCGACGACCCGAGAGGGATTGAGGCGTATTGGCACAAGCGGTTCGAGGAGAAGCGCAAGAACGGTGAATGGTTCGATTTGAGCGGCGCTGACGTAAAGGCATTCAAGCGCCGCAAGTTCATGTAAGCCCATCCGTGATGGTCAGGGCGAGTTGGCTCGCAAAGGCTACATCGAAAGCAAACCGAAGCGGAAGCAGAATGCCGCTACGAGCGGCGGATGTCTGTCATTCTTGGTGCGGCAGTGTCCGACTCGTGTGGAATGGTGGTGCCGCGACATCCTGCGGCAAGCTATCCAGCGCCCGTCCAAGGAGACGCCGCGCAGCGGCGAAGTAAAAGCTCCTGGGCTGAGGTTTGTGTTAGCCGTTCAACGACTCTTCAGATCCATGATCGGCACATCGGTATGGATGAAATCGTTACCTTTTGAGAGAAGCGGCTCTCCCAGGCTCATCGCAGCCGCGTAGGAGAAGCAATCCCCGTAGTTGAGTCCGGCGCGATGCCGCCCCTTGCCAAACCGGCTAAAAGCGGATAGCGCCAATTGTCCTTGCTCCTGATCGACTGGGATCAGTTCGATACCTGCTCGCGAGATGAACCTGTCCAGATCGTGCAATCCTTCCAGGCCGTATCTGGATTCGATCACAATCGAACTCTCCACGAAGCTTGCTACAGACATCCGGTTCGCGCTGGCCGCTTCGATTGCCTCAACAAAGCTCCGGCGTTCGGGTTCCCGCTGCAGGATTGCCAGAATTGCAGAGGTATCGATTACCATCAGTGCGGCAGGCCGGTCTCATCGTACCCGAGGATCTCTTCGGCCTGCCGATGATCGCGGACCGGCAAACTGGAGCAGTGTTCGGCAATTTCCTCAAGTTCGTCCGCAAGACGACGGTTGGTGCGTTCGCGCCGCACGCGTGCCAGCCTCTCCCGCAGTGCTTTTGTTACGGCTTCGGTCTTAGTTTCGCCAGTCTGCCGCACAAGCTCTGCCGCCAACTGTTCAGCCTCCGGATTACGGATATTGAGTGCCATAATTTACGTGTAGCTCTACGGCTACATTGTATCATTAGCGGGGATATAGCGTGCTAGCGCGAGCAACGTCGAGATGAAGTTCGCTCTTGCCCTTCCCGCCTGCCATGTGCTATTTCTAGACAGTCTTTGAGGTTCTCGCCGGATGTTCTCCGGCGGGTGAAAAGGGAAGCGGGTGAGATTCCCGCACGGTCGCGCCACTGTGAACAGCGAGCGGGCCGGCAACTAAAGCCACTGTTCCATCCGGAATGGGAAGGCCGCCGGTTCGTGATGACCTGTAAGTCAGGAGACCTGCCTCGGACCGGCGGCTGGGAGGCGCGTCACCTCAGAAAATGCCCTTAAGACAACTCGGCTACTTCTTCTCGTTGGTCCTGTGGCTACCGCTCGTTCGGGCAGCCTCGCTCGAAGGCACTGTCACTGACCCGCAATCGAAACCTGTGCCCGGCGCGGCCATCCTGGTCACTTCCACCACCAACAGTGTTCGGTGGACCGCATACAGCGGCGTCTCCGGCGCCTGGCGCGTCGACAATCTCCCCTCCGGCGATTATCTTCTCCGCGTCGACGCTCCCGGTTTCTCCACTTTCCTGCTCGACGCATTCCATCTCGATGGCACCGCTTCCAAGATCGAAAACATCGCTCTTCAACTCGCCGGGTCGCGCGAAGAGATCGTCGTTACTGCATCCAGCACTCCGCAGACTTCGCTGGAACTATCGAAATCCATGTCGGTCGTGGATGCGGCGGAAATCCAGCAGCGCGATGCGTTTGATCTCGCGGGCGCCCTTGCTCTCACCGCCGGCCTGCGATTCCAGCAACAGGGCGGCCCCGGCGCGCTTTCCGAAATCCAACTCCGCGGCCTTCGCCCCGAAGATACCGCCGTGCTGGTGGATGGCTTCCGCCTGCGCGATTCCTCGTCCACGCAAGCCGATGCCTCCGGGTTGATCGAAGATCTTCTTACAACCGACGCCGGCCAGATCGAAGTGCTCCGCGGCTCCGGCTCGTCGCTCTACGGCACCAACGCCATTGGCGGCGTGGTCAATGTCATCACGGAGGAAGGCGGCGGACGCACCCGCGGCAACGTTCTTTTGGAAGGCGGCTCGCTCGGCATGTTCCGCGGCCACGCCCAGATTGCCGGCGGTTGGCGCGGCGACGCCATTCCATTCAGCCTGGGCGTCTCGCAACTCGACGTCGCGAGCGGCGTCGGCGGCGACCTACCCTATCGCAACACCAGCGCTCAAGGCAGCCTCGGTTTTCACCTCTCCCCTACCACGCATTTGTTCGTGCGTCTCTATGGGGCCGACGCCTTTGGCAAACTCGCTTCCAGTCCCGATGTCCTCGGCAGTCCCTCCGGCTTCGGTGTCCTGCGCGCGATGCCCGCCGTGAGTTTTCTTCCCGCGCCCGATAATCCCGATTACACTCGCGCCGCCCGCTTCTTCACCGGGGCAATTCGCCTGACCGGCCAGCCCTCCTCTGCGCTGAGCTACTCGGTGAGCTATCAGGCCGTGGCTGATAGCCGCCGCTATGGCGATGGCCCCGCCGGCATCGGCTACGAACCCGCCGGCAGCACCCGCTCCCTCTACAATGGCCGCATCCAGACCGTCAATGCCCACGCCGATTACCGCCTTGGCCGCCACCATCTCTTCACCGCCGGCTACGAATTCGAAAACGAAAATTACGCGAGCGACAACACCGAATTCTTCGATTCCGCCGCCGATTCCGCGACCAACGTGACTCAGCGCAGCCACAGCGCCTATGCGCAAGATCAGATTCGGCTGTTCGATGACCGACTGCAGATCTCGGCCGGGTTCCGCGGTCAATTCTTGGCGCTCGATGTGCCCAAGTTCCTGCCCGCAGCGGCTGCGCCCTACCAGGGAATCGCGTTCGCTGCCCCGACTCCCGCCTACACGGGCGATGGCTCCATCGCCTGGTTGTTCCGCCGCAGCGGCACGAAAGTGCGCGCCCACATCGGCCGCGGCTACCGCGCGCCATCGCTATATGAACGTTTCGGAACCGGATTCGATCCTATCTTCGGCTACTCCGTCTATGGTGATCCGCTGCTCAAGCCCGAGCACATGCTCAGCTTCGATAGCGGCGTCGATCAGACTTTCGTCCGAGGCCGCGCCAAAATCTCCGCCGCCTATTTTTACACCTGGCTCGAGAATGTCATCACGTTCGACACCACCGGCCTCATCAATCCGGCCACCGATTCCTTTGCTCGTTACATCGGCTACATCAACACTCGCGGTGGCATCTCCCGCGGGGCGGAATTCGCCGCTTCCTTTATTCCGGCGCGCGCCCTCACCATCGCCGCCGCCTACACCTACGTGAACGCGATCGAGCGCGCGCCCATCGTGGGCGATACTCTGCGGACCTTCATTATTCCCCGCAACCAGGTCTCGATTCTTGCGACCGGCCGCATATCGCCGCGGGTCATGCTCACTGCCGAAACACTTCTCTCCGGCGATTACCTGGCCCCCATTTATGGCTCGAAGATCACGCAGGTCTTCCGCTTCGATGGCATGCATCGAGTCAACCTCGGAGTGAGTTACCGCATCCCGTTGTCCGACTTCCGCGCACTCCGTTTCTTCGCCCGCACCGAGAACCTGCTCGATCAGGCATATTTCGAAAGCGGTTTCCCAACGCCGGGCCGAACGGGCAAAGCGGGTGTGCAGTTCGAATTTTGAGCTGTCCTCATGGTCGGCTGGCAAACCAAGCGACTATTGCGTTTTCTCGATGTTCGGCGGCATGCTGATTTTGATCGGTGATATTTGGGCCGCATAGTCGACGCGAGTTTCTCGCCACGGCGGCGCAAGGTTTGGCCGCGGCCGTTGTGCCGGCCCAGACGCGTGCGGCAAGCCATCCGCTAAGCCCTGCGAACGAACAACTGCTCGACGATCTTTCGCGCGGCTGTTTCCGCTACTTCTGGGAACAGTCGGATCCGCGCAGCGGCATCGCGCGCGATCGCGCCCGCGCCGATGGCAGCCTGCATCCCGAGCAAGGGCGATATGTAGGCAGCACGGGCGCCACCGGGTTCGCGCTGACTGCGCTGTGCATCGGCGCCGAGCGCGGCTGGGTATCCCGCAGCGAAGCGCGAAGCCGGGCACGTGCCGCGCTGCATTCCTATGCCGTGGGCCCCGTGTCCAACGTTCATGGCTGGTTTTATCATTTCCTCGACATCCGCACCGGCACGCGCTACCGCAACAGCGAAGTTTCTACCAGCGACTCTACCTGGCTGGTAGCGGGGGCACTCACCGCTCGGCAGTATTTCCAGGAAGATCCTCAGATTGTCAGTCTAGCCACTACGATTTATGAAAGAGTAGACTACCGCTGGATGCTCAATCAGCATCCTTACTTTCTGGCCCATGGTTGGATGCCGGAAGGCGGCTTTCTGCCGTATCGCTACGAGAAGTACTGTCAATTGGCGTGCATGTATCTGCTGGGAATCGCGTCCCCTACTCATGCGCTCGATCCCGGTTCCTGGTATGCCTGGGACCGCGAACCCTCCCATTACGGAAGCTTCGATTACTACGGCCGCACGCTCTTGTGGACGTACCAATATCCGTTCGCCTGGTGGAATTTCGAGAACCGGCGCGAGGCGCGTGGCCTGCGCATCAACTGGTTCGAGAATTCCGCAACGGCAACCCGGGCGCACCGTGCTTTCTGCATCGATCTTGCGAGCGAGTTTCCGGGCTACTCAGCCGACATCTGGGGCATTACGAGTTCTGACGGCCCCAGTGGCTATCAAACATGGGGAGGACCGCCGCGCACCGGCCGCCTGGATGGGTCGGTCGTCCCCTGCGCCGCCGCCGGTTCCGTGATGTTCACACCAGACATTTGCCTTCCCGTGCTGCATGCCATGAAAGAGCGTTTTGGGTCCCGCATTTATCAGCGCTACGGTTTTGTGGACGCCTTCAATCCCAACACCGGCTGGCAGGCTGACGACGTGATCGGCATCGATGTTGGTGTCACGCTTCTGAGTGCGGAGAACCTGCGCAGCCGCAATGTCTGGAAGTGGTTTATGGCAAATCCGGATGCGTCCAGGGCATTTGCGTTGGCTGGCATCGTGGCGGAATTCACGCCAACCGCGCCCGCACCTTCTCGCTGAGCGCCTTGCCATCCACGGTTTTGCCTCGTAGCTTCGCTTGCACAGCCTTCATCACCACGCCCATCTGCTTCTGGGAAGTGACTCCGGTCTCCTCCATGGCCGCTCGAATGGCCTCATCGATTTCCGCTTCGCTCGCCGCAGCCGGCAGATACGCTTCGATCAGCGCGCGCTCGGCCTCTTCTTTCTGAGCCTGCTCCTCACGCCCGCCTTTGCGGAACATTTCGGCTGCATCCGTGCGCTGCTTGATGAGTGACTTCAAGACCTGCATCTCCGCTGCTTCGTCGAGCGGTTTGGGCGAATCTACTCTCTGCTTCATCAGCGCGGCCTTGATCATGCGGAGCGCGCTCAGCCGCGCTTCTTCCCGGCCCTTCATCGCCGCCACCATGTGCTGCTGCACCTGATCGATTAAGGCCATAATGTCTGTTTATTATACGGCCTCGAACAAGCGCTCGACTTGGGCCGTCAGAAATACAGGTTCAACTTGAATCCGAGTGCATTGATGTGTTGCGGTACCGAGTGTCTGGCATTTTGGCGCAAGTAGTAAGGTTCCAGCATGAGATGCGAGCCGATCGGAAGCTGTACGCCGGATTCGTACCGCTTGGGTGTCCACTGATCGAAACGCGTGTCGTAAAAGATTTCGAAATCCACATAAGGCGTACACTCAAAGCGGCCTTCTTCGAAGTCGTACTCCAATCGCAGCCGGTTACGGTATCGACTGGAAAACGGCTTCCCTTGGATAAAGCGGAACTCACCCCGGTTTCGGTCGGAAATCACCAGATGCCAAGGTAGCGGATATCGTGAGGTGAGCTGCAGGATGCCCCGATTCTCATGTGCGGAACCACCGCTCGCCAGATCGGTACGATAGCGATACCCCGCTCCAAACGTCAGATACCGGCTCCGGAACACGTCGGGCTCTTGTCGCAACCGGCGTCGCAAAACGGGCTTCAAAGCCGTTTCGACGAAAAAAGTCGGGGCTGCCTGCCAATCATTGGTAGTCAGATCTCCACTAAAGAGACCCTGGAACTGGAGCCGAATTATCGGCCCCAGTTGTAAGTACACATTAAGTTCCGGGCGCACTTCGCTGCCCGTGTCTTGCGCCGGTGAGACTGCCACACCCACAGGTGTGAAAAGAAGAAACAGGATCGTGTGGGATGTTTTCGTAGCGGTTGCTATTGCCCTTCATGCGCTTTCATCACCGCCTCAACCTGGCGCTTGACCGCATCGAGATTAAAGGAGGCCGGCGCCTGCATTGGCGGATAGTCGCTCGCCGTTTTTGCCAATGCCGCGACGCGCTGCTGCACGAGGACAAAGCGCCAGAATTCGCGGCCCATGAAGTCGTTCATATACCCGCCGCCCTGGTCGTTCAGGCTTTGGCCGCGGGTCGAAGGTGTCCGCTCGAACGGGTCCTGACGGATATTGACGACAGTGGGCATGTCGGTCGTTAGCTTCTCACCAGGCCATCCCCACGGCTGCTGGAGGAACTGGAACTTGAAGTCATCGATGCGAAGCGCGCCTAGCGCAGGTCCCTCGAAGTAGAAGAGTTCGTGCCGCGCCGATGGCCCTTTGCCCAGCAGCAAATCCATCTGATTGTAGCCATCCAGATGATTTTTGTAAGTCTGTCCGCAGAGATTTACTCCTTTCAACAATTGGTCGGTGATGTTGGGACTCCCCGCGGCGGCAGCGAGAGTGGGTAGCCAATCAAGGCCTGAGAAGATGCCATTCTCCACAGAGCCCGGCTGGATGTGTCCCGGCCAACGGATCATCGCGGGAACGCGGAAGCCTCCTTCGAAACTCGTGCCCTTGGTAGCTTTAAATGGTGTCATGCCGCCATCCGGCCAGGTAAACACCTCGGCGCCGTTGTCAGTGGTGAAGATGACGATCGTATTATCGGCTTCGCCGATGTCATCGAGGTGCTGCAGCAACGCGCCGACCGAATCGTCCAATTGCGCCATGCCGGCTTCTTCCAGACCGTAGTTGCTGTTGTAGTTCATCATTGCCTGGTATTTCGGCGGGATGAACGTCCATATGTGCATGCGCGTCGTGTTATGCCAGATGAAGAACGGCTTTCCATCCTTCTTTGCCTTATCCATGAAAGCGTTGCTGGACTGCACCAGAACTTCGTCGAATGTCTCCATGTTGTACTTCGCTGGACGGCTTTTCTGCCAAGTCTGCCGTCCGGCCATGTTCGGGAACGGCGGCAGCGGGCCTTCATCCACAATCTGTTGTTTCCCGACTTTGCCCCAGCGCGGTTGCACCGTGGGATCGTCCGCGTCGGTTGCCCATGAGTGGATCAGGTCACGCGGGCCATACTTATCGATCCAGTCCTGCGGGTAGCTAAACCAGTAGGGGTCTGACATCGCATCCAAGTGGTAGAGGTAGCCAAAAAACTCGTCGAATCCGTGCACCGTCGGCAGGTATTTGTTCAAGTCGCCCAGGTGATTTTTGCCGAACTGGCCGGTCTCGTAGCCGAGCGACTTCAAGACCGTTGCGAGAGTCACGGCCTGGTCGGGAATGCCGACATCCGCCCCGGCTTGGCCCACCGTGGTCAGACCGGTACGGATAGGCAACTCACCAGTTATGAAGTTTGCCCGGCCTGCGGTGCAGCTCGCCTCGGCATAGTAGTCAGTGAACATCATTCCCTGTGAGGCCAACTTATCCAGGTTCGGTGTCTTACCGGACATCATTCCCCGGTGATACGCGCCGATGTTAAACCAACCGATATCGTCGCCCATGATTACCAGAATGTTTGGTTTTTTTTCCGTCTGCGGTTGCGCGTTCGCGCCCCAAGTCATTACCAGGAGCGTCGCCACCGCGGCCGTGCCCCATCTACGTACATGCGCTTTCGGATTCATATCACCTGCGATGATCCGCAGTCACAGGAGATCCAAAATTTACGGCGGGATTGCTGTAAATGCCTTGCTTACTCGCCTAGCGGGGCCTTCAGATTGGCAAAGGCCTGGCGGTGTGCCAAGTCAGCCTCAAGCATCTCCACCTCTAAGCCGGCGTGAGCAGCTTGCACCTCGGAGCTTTCGGGATTTGCGCTCACTTTCATCAGCAATGAGGCGGAAGATCCCATTCTCTGAGCGACGTTACTAAGCTGGCGGGCTCGCTCCAATTCCATATAAGATTTTTGCAATTGTGCCGAGACTTTAGCCTTCGTCATTTGCAGCGCTATTTCAGCCATTCCCAGTTGGTCACGAGCCTCCTTGATGGCATGCTCGCGCTTACCGAAGTCGAAAAGGTTGTAGGACGCCACGACTCCGCCGTATCCAAAGTTATTTGGCATTGCCGGTATAGCGTTCTGAAATAAGTAGCCGCTCACTGCCGCAATCGTTGGCACGTACGCCAGCTTTGCGATCTTAGCAGCGGCCCGCGCTTTTACTACCGTCTGCTCCGCCTCAATCACCTCGGGATTTGCGGCTGCCGATTTATTGGCGACTTCTTCGAGAGAGAGGTTCTCAATTAGTGGATCGGGGGGAACCAATTCCAACTGTGTGTCTTCGGGCCAGCCCATCGCCTTGTTCAGCGATGTGGTAAGTTCTTTTACCTTCGCGATAGCCGAAAACGACTCTTTTGCGCTAACGCCGAGCTTTAGCCGGCATTGGGCAATCAGAAGTTGGAAATAGATCTCCTCCAACTCTGCCTTACGTACGTTCGCCGTGCTAGCGACCACGGCCTTCGCCGCCGCAATGCGTTCGTCTGCGCGCGCTATGCGGACTGCCTGATGGACCACAAGAAGCGGAGTAAGAGGCTGGGTGAACGTAAGAGCTGCGATCGTCTGATCCTGGGAAAGTATTGGCACGGGTACTTGTGAGGTTACGCCCAGCAGCGGGCGCCGAACCTCCAGCACTTCACCGAGGAAACTTGTGAAGTGCAGGTTTGCAAAAGCGGCGCCGAATTTAGGAAAGTAGTCCGCTTCGACGCCTAACCGGTGTTGTTTTGCGGCGTCGAGGGAGAGTTGAGCCAGACGTGCAGCAGGATTTACAGCCGGATCGACAGTATGCTTTACCTGTTCGAGCGTGATCCGCCGGACCCCGGCAGTGCGAGCAGAGTTTCCGGCGACCGCTGAATCCTGAGCCAGAACAGCCCTCGTGGGTAAAGCCACAATGCCGATTACTGCCAACAGTGGCGGCAGGAGAAAGTAGAACATCAACCCTCCAACCGCAGTTCCGATGCCCCGTTTGATCCCCCGGATTTATTAGATCCCAAATACTAAGTCCGGTATCACACTCTTGGTGAAAAGGAAAAAAAACCGAGAGTGATGCGGCTGCATCAGCAGAACGCAAGGAATACGGCCATAATATAATGCGCTGCGATCACACCGCCCGCAAGACGGCGTTGCTTTGGATGATTTCTGGGGCACTTAGTTTAGGGCTGAGTGGAGCGTGGGTGTATTCTCGCCATGACGCCTCACTCCACGCGAAGATCAGCGCCAGTGGTTCCTTGGGATCTGCTCCCGCCAGAATGAAGTGGATTCCCGGTGGAGAGTTTTGGATGGGCACAGCAGACGACAACATGCCGGACGCAAGGCCATGGCATCGCGTCTACGTCGATGGCTTTTGGATGGATGAGACCGAGGTCACCAATGAGCAGTTCGCCAAGTTCGTGAATGCCACGGGGTACGTAACGGTCGCGGAGCGTAAACCACGCCCGGAAGATTATCCGGGAGCGCCACCTCAGAATCTAGTTGCCGGTTCGGTGGTCTTCTCACCGCCGGATCGCCCCGTCTTGCTCAACAACCAATACCGATGGTGGAGCTACGTGGCTGGCGCCAACTGGCGTCATCCGGAAGGTCCCGATTCTGACATCAAGGATAGGATGAACCACCCTGTAGTGCACGTCGCATATGAGGACGCAGCCGCGTACTGCAACTGGGCGGGCGATCGGCTCCCCACAGAGGCTGAATTTGAACTCGCTTCGCGTGGCGGGCTTGATCGCAAGCGCTATGTCTGGGGTGATCAGTTCATGCCCCGCGGCAAACACATGGCGAATACGTTTCAGGGCCATTTCCCTGACAGGAACGCGGGCGAAGACGGATATCTGGCAACTGCTCCAGTAGGTTCATTTCCGGCCAATGGGTACGGTTTGTTCGATATGGCAGGCAACGTATGGGAGTGGACCTCCGATTGGTATCGTCCCGACTACTATCAGGCCTTGGCAGCGAGCGGCAAGATCTCTGTAAACCCGAAGGGGCCCGCGCATAGTTTCGACCCGAGTGAGCCCGGCGTGCCAAAACGTGTGCAGCGCGGAGGCTCTTTTCTGTGCACCGACCAATACTGCGCGCGGTATGTCGCGGGCGGACGGGGAAAAGGCGCGCCTGATACCGGAACCAATCACCTTGGCTTTCGTTGCGTGCGCGGCCCTTCACACAAATAGTTTGCCCACCTCCGTAATCAAGCAGAAGAACTGAAAGCGTCTGTTATTCTAGAGGACGAAACACCTCTATGTATATTCGCAAGCAGCGTCTGCTGACTCCCGGGCCGACGCCTCTCTATCCGCCTGCTCTCCATGCCATGATGGCCTCCGATGTTCATCACCGCACGGAAGATTTTCGTAAGGCGTACCGGAGCTGTCTGGCCGATCTCAAAGAGGTTCTCGGGACATCGAACGATGTGCTGATGTTCGCATCTTCTGGCACGGGCGCAATGGATGCCTCTGTCTCCAATCTTTTTTCCCGCGGCGACAAGGTTATCGTCTGTTCGGCCGGCAAATTCGGCGAGCGCTGGGTAGAAATCGCGAAGGCTTACGGACTCGATGCCACAGTTCTTTCGGCCCCTTACGGCAAGGTGATTTCGCCTGAAGAAGTGGAGCGCGCGCTGGCCAGCGAACCCGCTACTCGCGGCGTTTTCGTGCAGGCTTCCGAGACTTCCACCGGCGCGGCTCACGATGTGCGCGCCATGGGACGCGCGGTGGCGAAAACAGATGCGATTTTCGTAGTCGACGCCATCACCGGCCTCGGCACCATGCCGATCGATATCGATGGTTGGAGTCTCGACGTCCTCATAGGAGGCTCGCAAAAAGCGTTCATGATCCCACCCGGCCTCGCGTTCCTTTCTATCAGTCCCAAAGCATGGAAGTTCGCGGACACTTCCACTCTGCCCCGCTACTACTTCAATTTCAAGAAGGAAAAGAAGAGCGGGGATGCCGGTGAATCGAGCTGGACCCCGGCCACATCGCTGATTCTCGCTCTCGCCGAGTCTCTCCGCTACATCAAGCAACTGGGCATGGCGAAACTTATCGAGAACGCCGAATTGCTGGCCCAAGCCACGCGCACAGCCGCTGTTCGCATGGGCCTCGAACTCTTCGCGCCGGATTCGCCTGCCGCTTCCGCCACAGCGATCAAAGCGCCGGAGGGCATGGATTCCGGTGTCATCGTAAAAGAGTTCCGCAACCGCTTCGGCGCCATCATCGCCAATGGGCAAGGCACGATGAAGGGCAAGATTTTTCGCATCGCCCATCTCGGCTATTTCGATTTCGCCGACCTGTTCGCCGTCATTGCCGGCCTCGAAGTCATTCTCAATGTCAATGGCTTCCCGGTGAACTACGGCACCGGCGTCGCTGCCGTACAGGAGGTCTACGAAAGCGCTGCTGTGCGTCAGCCGGTGGCTGTGTAGACCACGTACGGCCGATCTGCTATGAACATACTCATTGCCGAGCCTCTCGCGCCGGCCGCCATCGAATTATTCCAATCCCAGTCCGGTTGGAACACGATCGTTTCGAATCCAAAGGAGTACCAGCAGCACCTCTCTACGGCCGATGCGCTCCTGGTTCGCAGCGCCGTGCAGGTGGATCAGGCTGTGCTCGCGAAAGCGCCACGCCTGCGTGTCATCGGCCGGGCCGGCGTCGGCGTGGATAATGTCGATCTCGATGCCGCCACCGAGGCCGGGGTGCTCGTTATGAATACCCCCGGCGGCAATGCGGTTTCTGTCGCCGAGCACACCTTCGCGCTGATGCTTGCCATGGCCCGCCACATTCCGCGCGCCGATCACTCTACTCGTTCCGGCAAGTGGGAAAAGAAGAAGCTCATGGGCAACGAGCTGCGCGGCAAAACCCTGGGCGTGGTCGGATTGGGAAGCATCGGCCGCGAAGTGGTCAAGCGCGCCCGTGCCTTCGAAATGCGGGTTCTCGCCCATGATCCCTATGTGACCGCGAAGATCGCCCAGGATTGCGGCGCCGAGCTGGCCGATCTTGCCCGCCTCTATGCCGAAAGCGACTATCTCACGCTGCACGTCGCCGCCACTCCGGAAACTGTGGGCATGCTCTCCACAGCGGCCTTCGACACCATGAAACCGGGAGTGCACATAGTCAATTGCGCGCGCGGCGAACTGCTGGATGAAGCCGCTCTTGCCGCCGCGCTCGCATCCGGCAAAGTGGCCGGCGCGGCCATCGACGTCTTCTCCACCGAGCCGCCGCCATCCGGCTTTCCGCTCTTTCAGGCCGAGGGAGTCGTGGCCACTCCCCACATCGGCGGCTCCACTGAAGAAGCCCAGGAAATCGTCGGCGTACGTATCGCCGAACAGGTAGTCGAGTATCTGAAATCGGGCGTCGCCATCAACGCAGTCAACATGCCCGCCATCAGCCGGGAACAATATCGCGCGCTGAAGCCATATCTCACTCTGGCAGGGCGGCTCGGCCAGTTCACCTCGCAGGTCGCTACCGGAAATCCCGGCGCAGTGCGGTTCGTATACATGGGCAGGGTCGCCGAAGGCAACACCAATCTGTTGCGCAATGCGGGCGTGGCGGGCGTGCTCGCCCGTTCCGCTTCCAACCGCGCCAATCTCGTCAACGCCATGCAAATTGCCGAACAGCACGGCTGGCATGTCGCCGAGCGGCACGAACCGCGCTCGGGTCATACGGATACGATCCGGATCGAAATCGAAACCGACTCCGGTATCACTTCCGCCGAAGGCGCGGTGGTCTTCGAAAAACCTCGCCTCCTTCAAATCGATGGCATTCAATGCGAAGCCACGCTCGATGGCTTCCTGACCGTAATGAAGAACCAGGATGTCCCCGGCGTTATCGGCCACGTGGGCGGCGTGCTGGGCCGTAACCGAATCAACATCGCCAATTTCTCCCTCGGCCGCCGCGATTCCCCGCTCAAACCCGGCGAACCGCTCGAAGCCTTAGCCCTTGTCACCACTGATGAGCTTGTTCCCGAATCTGTGCTCGCTCAACTGCGCGAAAATCCTGCCGTCCGTTTCGCGCGTTCCGTGGCCTTCCGGCAGGAATAAGCTAGCGGTCACTCAATCCGGTATAGCGTCCAGTTCTGAGTCGACAGAAGCGCATGAATGTCCCAGGCGGCGGCATTGGCCCGGAACAAATCCGCGTGCCAACTGAAACGGTCGATCACGAGGTAGCGGATCCCCAGCCGCCGGCGGATCGCCGCGGTTGCGGCTCTCCGCAGATCGAGCGGAGGGTCCGCGTGCCAATCCTGAAACACTGGTTCAGTCCAATCCCCGTTCACCCCGCGCAGTTGCACCTTCATGTTGCTTTCCCAGGGACCGTTCCCGGAGACGACCTCGATATGGTCGATCGTCTGCGGCCGGTCCAAACGAACGCCGATCTGCATTTCCGGCCGGATGGCTTCCCACGATCGCCAGCGGGTAGCCTCATCGTCATCGCCCGCGAGGCTGCTGTCCCACGAGTTCGGTGTTGCGCTCCAATGCCAGTCTGGCGCGGCCGGAACTCGCTTGCCACTATCGAAGAAGCGAATCTCCGCGACCGTCCAGATTGCGTTATTCCTGCTGGTCTCGGTCAGGCGCAGCGCGCTCGCTTTCGTTTTGGGAAACCAACCGCGCCAAACGAAGCGCCCGTCGGTCGCGGAATTCTCGTGGCTGTAAAGCAGATCTGTCGCTTTTTCTGCATACGCGGAGCGCCAGCTTCCCAGAAGAAAGCGCGTGGTGTACGACTGCGGGATGCCGTCGTTGATCATCAACACGGTTTCCCCTTCCGGAACATGGCTCTCGATCTGCCGGGCCATGACGTATTCGTCCAAGTGCGCCAGGTATTGTTCTTCAGGAACCTTACGCAGCGCGATTGCCCATGTGGTCTCGTCCAGCCCCGGAGCCGCCGTTTTTGCCAAGTTGATGCGCGCCGCTAGTGTTGGCCAGCTCAGCACTAGTTGAAGTAAGCCGATACCCGCCAGCAGCGGCGCCGCTCGCCACAGCCGGCTGATCACGAACGCCATCGCCAGCGCGAGGAAGGGCAGAGCTGGTATGAGGAACCGCGCTGCCTTGTTTTCCGGATAGTCACACGCGACTGCCAGACCCGCGATCAGGAGGAAACGGCTTTCCGGCCAGGCGACTCCCGCGAGCGCGATCGGCGCCAACAAATAGATTGGCCCGAGATTTTCCGGGAGCTTCGGTCCTCCTAGCGTTAGTTCTTTGGGGATCTCCTTCCAGGTGATTCCGTTCAAATGGACTTGCCCCTCGATGTAGGAGCGCTCAAACGAAACGTGAAAGTTCGGATTGGGAAAAATGGAATTTCCGAAAAAGGCGACGGGATTTCCCAGCCAAACCCAATTGCGCACTAAATACGGCGTAGGCGCGAGCGCCATTGCCGCCAAAGCTACAACGGCCATGCGTCGGGAGAGCGCAAACCGGGCTTTCCACAGTACCACCGCGGCCACCAGCAACAACACGAAAATGCCGGTGTACTTGACGGCGAAGCAGAAGCCTGCCAGCAGGCAGCAAGCGGCCAGGGTGCCCGTATCC
>DATBID010000096.1:0-4573 GCA_036557125.1 Bryobacteraceae bacterium
GCTTCGAGCACCAGGAAGACATCATATCCGGCCCTCTTGATTTCCCCGATCGCTTCCGCGATGCGGTCCGACTCGGAAAGGGAATCGTTGATGGCGTTTCCCAGTTCCTGCATGAGCCGCTTCAGTGGTTCGTCCAAGAGTTCCCCCCTTTAGTGGATGCGCGGGGTACACCCGACGTTCCACAGCATGGGCCATTTGCACCCGTTCCGATTGTAGTGGACCAACGTCCCATTCTCAAGCATTCTATCGGCAATTTATGGTCCGTACTGTAGGCCCAGTTTCGAGACTCATGGCCTCTGTTACGATGGGGAAGTGAAGCAATCGGCGGTCCAGCAGGGGGTCAAGCAGGGACGCCTGTTGGTGAAACATCTTCTGCCGGCAGTCTGGAAACCCATCCATTCCTTGTGGAATGAAGTAATCGGCTTTCTTTTCTTCTGTTTGGCCATTATTTTCGGGTTTCAGGCCGTGCGCCACCTGCATGAGCACGACTGGCGGGTGTACCTGGCGATTCCGGTGATTCTCCTGCTCCTCTGGTTCGGAATCGACGCCTTCCTGCGCGCGCGGAAAATCTCGCGATCATGACAGAAGACCGGGAAAAACCGGGTGAGTTCCCCTACACGCGCGGAATTTACCCGGAAATGTACCGCGACCGACTCTGGACGATGCGGCAGTACGCAGGTTTTGGCACCGCGGCAGAGAGTAATCAGCGCTATCGATATCTGCTCTCACAAGGTACGACCGGATTGTCGGTCGCCTTCGATCTCCCGACACAGATGGGCCTGGATTCCGATCATCCCATGGCCGCCGGCGAGGTCGGCCGCGTGGGAGTGGCTATCTCTTCTCTGGCCGATATGGAGACTTTGTTCCAGAGCATTCCGCTCCAGAAGGTCTCCACGTCGATGACCATCAACTCAACTGCTGCCATTCTCCTGGCGTATTACGCATTGGTGGCGGAGCAGCAGGGCGCAGACCGGAGGAAGCTCTCCGGAACCATCCAAAACGACATTCTGAAGGAATACATCGCGCGCGGCACCTATATTTATGCGCCGCGGCCCGCCATGCGTATCATCACCGATGTGTTCGCCTGGGCCGGACGGGAGATGCCGGAATGGAACACCATTTCGATCAGCGGGTATCACATCCGCGAGGCGGGATCGACTGCGGTGCAAGAGTTGGCGTTCACTTTTTCCAATGCCATCGCCTACATCCAAGCAGGCATCGACGCCGGTCTGGCAGTGGATTCCTTCGCTCCCCGGCTCTCGTTCTTCTTTAACTCCCACAACGGGTTCCTGGAGGAGATCGCAAAATTCCGCGCAGCCCGGCGGATCTATGCCCGCCTGATGCGCGACCGCTTCGGCGCCCGCGATCCCCGATCGATGATGCTGCGGTTTCACGTGCAGACGGCCGGTTCCACCCTGACTGCGCAACAGCCGGACGTCAACATCGTCCGCACGGCTTTGCAGGCTATGGCGGCGGTGCTCGGCGGCGGCCAGTCGTTGCACACCAACTCGCGCGATGAGGCGCTCGGGTTGCCAACGGAAGAATCGGTGCGCATCGCGCTGCGCACCCAGCAGATCATCGCCTACGAGAGCGGCGTTACCAACGCCGTGGACCCGGTGGGCGGCAGCGAAGTAATTGAAGAGCTTACGAACCAGATGGAGCGTGAGGTGTACCGATATCTCGAAACCATCGACGCCATAGGCGGGACGCTGCGCGCCATAGAAACCGGCTTCGTTCAGAACGAGATTCAGACTACCGCCTACGCGTACCAGCGGGAAGTGGAGGGCGGCAAGAGGATTGTGGTAGGTGTGAACCGCTTCCGGCTCGATGGAGAGGAGTCGGTGCCCGCTCAACATATTGAGCCCGCGCTGGAGCGTGCGCAAGTAGAACGCTTGCGTCAGGTGCGCGCCTCGCGCAGCCAAGCGTCGGTGGAGCAGAAGCTCTCCGCGCTGGAAGAGACCGCGCGAGGCACGGGCAATCTGATGCCCGCGATTCTCGAAGCCGCAGCAGTTTATGCCACTGTGGGCGAGATTTCCGACAGACTGAGGGCCGTGTTCGGAGAGTATCGCGAGCCGTAACGCGGTCTGGTCTCGCACCGGGGCACGCGGGGCCGCAGACCCAGGCGGTGGATAATACGGCCGGTATGGTCCGGGTCGTAGCGTACCCCGAAGCGGCGGTATATCGCCTCCGCGAAGCGTGCAGTGGTCCATCGATCCGTGTCGAAGCCGGCGCTCCGGGGTCCCGCGTGGTAGAGATCTCGCAGCAGTGAGAATTGTTCGGTGTTCAACCGGCATGGGCGGCCCGTGGCGCGGCGGCGGCGCAGGCCGTCAACACCTCTATCATCCAGCGCCCTTCGCCAGCGCGAGGCCGTTGTCCGGCTCACGCCAAACTTACGGGCTATTTCTGATTGGGCAAGCCCTCGTTGCAGTTCTGCGGCTGCTTCAAAGCGCCGCTGTTCCATTTCTTCCCGCGTCAGCACGCTGAGTGCGACTGTGTCCATGCGTCTATACGCGCGGGTTATGCGTAGGCCAGAGCAATTTCAGCATATCAAAGAACAGGAGAACTGCAAAGTGTTTTTTGGAAAAGCTGTCAGCGGTCAGCTTTCAGCGATCAGCTAAACATTTGATTCGGGCGATGAGGGTTTAGCTGAAAGCTGATGGCTGAAAGCCGATAGCTTCTTTACACTGGAAGAGCATGGTGCTGGCTGTCCGCGACTTGAGGAAATTTTACCGCGATGTGGCGGCGGTGGATGGCGTGTCCTTTGCAGTCGCTCGCGGGGAAATCGTCGGATTGCTGGGGCCGAATGGCGCCGGGAAAACTACTACCATCAACATGATTCTCGGCGTGCTGGAGCCGGGCGGCGGAACCATTGCGATCGATGGCATCGACCTCGCCAGGAACCGCTCGCGAGCGCTCGAACGAACGAATTTTGCGGCAGTTTACGCCCAGTTGCCGGGCAACTTGACCGTCGAGGAAAATTTGCGCATCTTCGGCTTGATCTATGGCGTCAAGCCTCTAAAGCAGCGCATCGAGGAGCAATTGCGGCAATTCGATCTGGAGCGACTGCGCAAGACGAAGTGCGGTGTGCTTTCGAGCGGCGAGCAGACGCGTGTGTCTCTCGCGAAGGCGATGCTCAACGATCCGCAACTACTGCTGCTCGATGAACCGACCGCTTCCCTCGACCCAGCCACGGCCCGCGAGATCCGCGAAAAAATTCGGGAGTTCGCCGCCCGAGGCTCGGCCGGAATCCTCTGGACTTCGCACAATATGTATGAGGTTGAGGAAGTCTGTGACCGCGTGCTGTTTCTCTCGCACGGTAAGATCCTGCTCGAAGGCAATCCGCGAACGCTGCCCGCGGAGCACGGCCGCGAAACGCTGGAAGATCTATTCATCGTGGCGGCGCGCGAGCCGCTGGCGCTCGAACATTCATAAACCATGCGCCTGCGCCGCATCGCCGCCATTCTCTTGCGGCAGTTCTACCTGTTGCGCGGCAGCCCGGCGCGCACGCTGCCGCTGCTGGGCTGGGTCACTATCGACATGGTTCTGTGGGGTTTTCTGAGCCGCTATCTAAATTCGGTCACTGGCGCGGGCTTCAACTTCATTCCCGCCCTGCTGGGCGCGGTGCTGCTATGGGACTTCTTTGGCCGGATCATGATGGGCGTGACAACGGCGTTCTTCGAGGATGTCTGGTCGCGCAATTTCCTTAACTTTTTCGCCACCCCGCTTTCTGTTTCGGAATACCTGACCGGATTGATCACTTCCAGTATCGTCACCAGTTCGGTGGGGTTGTGCGCGATGCTGGTTCTGGCGGCGTTGGTGTTCGGACTGTGGTTCTTTGCGTACGGGGCAATCATGGTTCCTTTTCTGCTCGTACTATTCCTGTTCGGTATTGCGCTGGGCGTGTTCGCGACCGGCCTGGTGCTGTGGCTCGGCCCAGCGGCGGAGTGGTTTGTCTGGCCTATTCCCGCTATGCTCTCTCCTTTCGCCGCGGTCTTCTATCCGCTCTCTACTCTGCCCCGCTGGATGCAGTATGTCTCGCGCGTTCTTCCACCGTCATATGTTTTCGAGAATCTGCGGGCGATCGTGGGCGGGCGCGCGGCATCGCCGGCCGCGCTAGCGACCAGCGTGGTGTTGGCAGCCGCATACATTCTAGCGGCGTCGTGGTTCTTCGTGCGGATCCACCGGCGGGCGGTGCGCACGGGTCTGATCGCGCGCTACAGCGCGGAGACGCTAAGCTGAGACGCTAAGCGACTAAGTTCCTGTAGACATCGAAGCTCCGACTGTATATACTTCGCCCGATTCTTTGGGTTGCCGTATATCGACGCCGCACCCCATCATCTCCACAAGGAGGAATTCAGCAGATGAGAGAAATCGTGTTTGCGTGCCCGTTACTTTCCGCTCTGTGTGCAATGGCTTTCGCGCAGCAGGGCCAACCCGTTGGCGGCTACAAGCTTCTCAACACCATCACCATTCCCGGAGGTCTGACCGGCTTCGACATTAGTTGGGTGGATTCCGCCTCTGGCAGGTACTATCTTGCCGACCGCGGAAATGCCACTGCCTCCCCGCCCGTTTC
>DATBID010000097.1:0-10807 GCA_036557125.1 Bryobacteraceae bacterium
CTACGGGTGACGGCGCGGGGGCCGGCAAATTCATCCGGGCAGGCGGTCGCGATTCCTCTGCTCGATGAACTGGTGCAGCGGCAAGTTCTCCGGGAACTAGACCACCGGAATTTGAATGTCGATGTGGATTGGTTCGGCGCCGGCGTGCCCACGTCGGAGAATCTGGCCGCGGCCATCTGCCGGCGGCTGAAACAGAACTGGAAAACCGTGTTCGCGAGTGAGTGGCCGCGGCTGGAATTGATTTGTATCGAAGAGACCCCGCGCAACATCTTCCAAGTGAATGCAGACGAAATCGAATAAAGCCGTCGCTAACAAAGCCATAGTCAAGGTGCTTCGGCCTGCTGGAGAGGCCGGAATTGCCCCGCTCGTCAGGGAGATTCTGGCCAAAATCGGCGAAGATCCGGAGCGTCAGGGCCTGCTGCGGACTCCCGAACGGGTAGAACAGGCGCTGCGCTTTCTGACAAGCGGCTATTCCACCGATATTGGAAAACTCGTCAACAATGCCTTATACGAGGTGAAGTACGACGAGATGGTCGTAGTGAAAGACATCGAATTTTTCAGCATGTGCGAGCACCATCTTCTACCCTTCTTTGGTAAGGTTCACGTGGCGTACCTGCCGCGGCAGCGTGTGCTCGGGTTGAGCAAGATTCCGCGCATCGTGGATGCCTTCGCGCGGCGGCTGCAAATTCAGGAACGCCTCACGCAGCAGGTGGCGCAAACCATTCAGGAAACCGTCGATCCGGTGGGCGTCGGGGTGATTTGCGAGGCGCGCCACTTCTGTATGATGATGCGCGGGGTGGAAAAACAGCACTCCGGAGCGATGACCAGCGCCATGTTGGGCGCCTTCCGCGAGCGCAAGAAAACCCGCGACGAATTCCTCGCCCTGGTCAACCACCGTAACAACGGCTTCTGATCGCCGGCCGCCGGATTCGGCGCAGGATTACTTCTGCTCAGCGCCAGTGCTTGTCGCCGGGCCTTCGCCCACGATTTCCAGCGTCACTTCCTCATCTTTGGCGCCATCATAGTGGATCTGCTTGGCGTAGTGGGTCACATAGCTTCCCGCGGGAACCGGCACGGTCGAGTCGGGATCATATTTAGTTCCGGTCCCCACCCACCAAGTGCCGGAGACCACGAAAATGTAGCGGTCGTTGGGATGGAAATGCGGCCGGCTCATATGATGCGGATGCCATTTGGTCAGCTCCACATAGATCCCGGGCTTCGTGGGATCGCCCGCCAGAATGGCCGTGGCGTTCCCACCGTTGCCTTCCTTCCACTTGATCTGATTGGCGTGTTCGATCATGATTGCGGCCGGGTTAAGGTCGGCTTTCACCGGTATCATCCCTGCGAACAAGGCCGCTGCTCCGGCTACTTGGAACACACGCCGCAGCGCGCCCGCGCCGCGCATCCATGAAAAGGCGTTCATGCTCTCCTCCTCGGGGAAACCTTCACTAATTACTCTTTCGAGCTAACGTATTAGGGATTCTACCACCGGCATTGCCCGCTTAGTATTATGTAGAGATATGAAACGTGCCGCTATCGTTTTTTCCCTGCTCGCCCCAGGAACGCTCGCCTTAGGAATTGCCCAGGCGCAGGATTTGCCGGATGGCAAAGGCAAGGACCTGCTCCAGCAGATCTGCCAGGATTGCCACGGCCTCGACGTAATCACCGCCCAGCGCGCTACTAAGGACGGTTGGGCGTCCATTGTCGATTCCATGGTGAGCCGCGGCGCCAACGGCACCAAAGACCAACTCGACACCATCATCGATTATCTGGCCAAAAATTTCGCGCCGGATCCGGATAAGGATACGAAAAAGTAGGCCAAGATCCGTGGCTAACTATTGGAATCGAAAATTCCGCGGATCGCTCCAAAACCTTTTTCTTCGTCGCCGCCCCTTCGCCAAGGCGCTAGTTCGCGGCGCATTTTCTGCAGCGTCATGCTCTGAATGACAACGTGCCCCGGTCCGGTGAGCGTGGCCAAAAACAACCCTTCCCCGCCAAAGAGCGCCGTCTTGATACCGCCCGCAAACTGGATGTCGTAATCCACCGATTCATCGAAAGCCACGATGCAGCCGCTATCCACCTGCAGGACTTCGCCCGGCTGCAGGTCGAATTCCACGAAATCGCCACCTGCGTGAATGAATACCGCACCCGGGCCTGTGAACTTCTCCAGAATGAATCCTTCGCCGCCGAAGAAGCCCGCGCCCAGCCGCTTGACCATCGCGACGTTGAATTGCACGCTCGATTCGGCGAACAGGAACGCATCGCGTTGCGCCAGGATAGACTGGCCGCCTTTCAATTGGAACACCTGAATCCGGCCGGGGTACGTGCCGGCGAAGCCAAGCTCGCCCGGGCTGTCCGCGCGGAAATAAGTGACAAATAGGGATTCGCCCGTGATCGTGCGGCGGAAGGCGCCCATGAGCTTTTCGCCCAGGCTCTCGCCGGTCATGCGAGTGTCCCATTGCACGTTGGGAGTCTTATAGATCATGCGTCCGGCTTCAGCGTATAACTCCTGGCCGGGCTGCAGCCGAACGCGCGCAATCTGCAGATTGTCGCCCTGAATGGTGTAATCCAAAGGCGCTCGAGCAACAGCCGGGACTGCGGCTTCCGTGGAAGCTAGAGAAGAGCCGCAGGCGCTACAAAAGCGCGAGTCTGCCGGAAGTTTTGCGCCACACTTCGTGCAAAAAGCCATACCGCCAGATTGTAGCGCCCTTGACTACAAGGTTGGAGTGAAGAGTAAGTGATGCGATTCGGAGAAGCTTCCGTTATTTACTGCACCGCCACCACAAACGCGTCCGAATAGCCGCCGCCGAATCCACCCTGGTAAGCCGCGGGAATGCCCGCCCCAACGCCCGTAAGGTTATCGGTCGTATAGCCGCCAATCAGCATAGCGCCGTTGGGGGAAACCGCGACACCCGTAGCAACATGGAAGCCGCTGCCGCCGAAAAATGTGCCGTACTCCAGCGCGCCGCTCCCCGCCACCGCGGGGTCGAATTTCACCAGAAAAGCTTCCACTCCATCGCCCCACTGCGGTTGGGCCGCATTCGAGGTGACTGGAAAGTCAGCCGACAGCGTATAACCGGCGCAGTAGAGGTTGCCCGCCGAATCCGTTGCCACACCATAACCCACATCGCCTCCGGAACCACCTATATAGGTCGAATACAGCACGAATCCGCTAGGCGGCGCGGCGGGCTTGACGCGGGCTACAAAAGCGTTTCCGGACCCTCCGTACTGACTCTTCATCGCGGTTGGAGTGACGGGGAAATCGGATGACAAGGTCCAGCCAGTGAGCAGCACGTCGCCGCGGGGATCGACAATCAACTGGCGGACTTCATCGACAGTGCTTCCACCGAAGTAAGTAGAGTACACCAGGGATTGGTTCCCCGATTTCGTCAAATCCAGCTCACCAATCACGATGTTCTCGATGCCTGTCAGGCTGTTCTGATAGGCGAAGCCGGCCAAGGGGAACTCCGTCGAAAGTGTGGATGCGGCGAAGTAAACCTGACCGCTGGGAGTGACCGCGAATCCCCGCCCGTCGTCGCGATCTTCCCCTCCTATGTATGACGCGTAAAGAGCGGCAGTGGCGTTAATGTTCAGTTCGAGCACAAAGACATCGCTCGGCCCCCAAAGGGCGGCCGCATAGGCGTTCGAAGTCACTGGAAAGTCGTTCGAAGAGGTGGTGCCGCCTACATAAATGTTGCCATGTGCATCCAAACCAATGCCATATGGGTAGTCGCCGCCTGTACCGCCGTAATAGGTAGAGTAGACCAACTGATTGGTCTGGCTGATTACAGCGACAAATACATTGGGGTTGAAGGCTGTTTCGGTAGTGCCTAGAGCGAGCGCCGTTTGCACGGCGTTGCCTGCGGTGGGGAAGTCAATCGAGCTGGTCGTGCCCGTAACATAGAGATTGCCGCCCGAATCCACCGCAATGTCGGTGGCGGCATCGTTGTTGCTGCCGCCAAGGTAGGTGAGATACGTCAGTGAAGGGACGCCAGAACCGATCGGATTGAAAACTGCCACAAACGCGTCGTTACCGCCGGTATTTGCGCCATTCACACCGTTGTAAGTGGGCTGTAGGTTAGTGCTGTCGGTGTAGCCTACAACATAGATCAGGCCTTTGGAATCGGTGATCACCTGGTTGATCTGGTCGGTCGTGCTCCCTCCCAGGAACGAGGCGTAGGTGACCACCGGGTCGATCACCAACGGCCGGGAACGATCGTAGCGGCTTACATCCAAAGCGACCACGCCGCCACGAAGCAAGCGGTATCGACCTTCCACCGGACTCCGGCGCGAACTGTGTGGATCCTGCTGGTAGAGAAGCGGCCGTTTCTGCAGAAAGTGCGCGCTGCCTGCTTCAATCACCAGATCGCCTGCGTCATTCACCGCGACGTGCTCTGCCCCCTGAAACCGTAAACGAATCGCGGCAGGATCGGCGCCCGGATTCAGCAGGAAGTCGTACTCCAACTGATCGGAACTGCCGTAGTAGACGACATCGACGCCGGGATAAACGGAACGATACGCGACCCGGGAATATTGGGAGATTCCGGCATGCCAATTAGCGCGTGCGCCAATGAAATAGTTCGTCTGCGCGGGCAAGCGATCGAGAGGCTCGATTTTGGGCGTCGGATTTCCGTGAAGCAGTCGCACATCCACACGGTGGGCGGGTGCGCCCTCGCCTCCCGAACCAACCAGGACCGGGCCGGTAGCTGCCAGGAACAGCCCGCCATGCCCGGAAGGGCCGCCGGAACGCGCTGCATATAAAACTTCCGGATTCCATTGTCCGCCATTCTCTTCAAAGCGCATCGGCAGACGCGACAGAGTCGCGCGCGCCTGCGCAGCCGCGGCATCGCCGGCGGCAGCAAAAACCGGCCCCGCTGAAAGCAGCAGAATCACACACGAGCGTTCCAATAGCACACGATTCCCGAACACAGAAGACCCCAAAGCTTGTAGTTTACCAGCGCGACTGCTACGACCCCGGTCGATTATAGTAATGACATGACGAACTGGAGTCTTCGGATAGCAATCGCGCTGCCACTCATGGCGCTGGCGGCTGAAACGGGCACGGTAGACCCGAAGGACCTGGCCGCCGAACTGCAATCTAAGTCCGCCAAACCAACTCTGATCCACGTCGGCTTCGCCGTCATGTATCGCGGAAAGCACATCCCCGAGTCCATCTATGCCGGACCGGCGCGCAGTCCGGAAGGGATCGCCGCGCTGAAGAAGGCTGTGGCGAATCTGCCCAAAGATCGGGAGATTGTGCTTTACTGCGGCTGCTGCCCGTACGAAATGTGCCCGAACATAAGGCCGGCGGTAGCCGCATTGCGCGAAATGGGCTTCACGCACGTCAAAGCTCTTATGATCCCGACCAATTTTGCCACCGACTGGGTGAATCATGGCTATCCAGTGGAAGAGGGCAAAGCGGAGACCGGAGCTGTTGCGAAATAGGGCTTCATGAAGCGGTGGCTGGGCGCCGGCTACTTGGCATTCACGGCCGCAGGGCTGTGGGCCGGTAGCCCAGGTGTGACCTTTTCGCACGACGTCGCGCCCATTCTGTACCGCCATTGCGCCTCCTGCCATCATGCGGGCGCCGTGGCTCCGTTCCCGCTGCTTACCTATCAAGATGCGTCCCGCCGGGCCGAGCAGATCGCGGCTGTGACAGTGCGGCGCTACATGCCGCCGTGGCTGCCGGACGCGCCCCACTTTGCCGGCGAGCGCCGCTTGCGCGATTCCGAAATCGCCGTGTTGGGGCAGTGGGCCAAACAAGGCGCTCCCGAAGGCAATCCCGCCGAGACTCCGCCCCCGCCGGCCTTTCCGGAAGGGTGGACCTTAGGCACACCCGGCCTTGAAGTGGAAATGCCCGTCGCCTTCCACGTGCCCGCCGATGGCCCCGACCTCTATCAATGTTTTTCCATTCCCTTACCCAACCACGCGCAACGCTATATCCGCGCCATTGAGATCCGGCCTGAAAACCCGCGTGTCGTGCACCACGAGTTGCTCTTTCAGGATGTCATCGGGGCGGCGCGCAAACGCGATCCCTCCGGCGCCGGCTACGAATGCTTCGGCACTCCAGGATTTCTCCCCGCGCACGGACTAGGCGGCTGGACCCCGGGAGCGCAAGTGATTACCATGCTGCCGGGCATGGCCGAAACTCTTTACGCGCCCGCGAACCTCGTCATCCAAGTGCACTTCCATCCTACGGGCAAGCCGGAAACCGAGCGCACCCGCATCGGCCTCTACTTCACGGAAGAGAAGCCGCGGCATCACTTGACCGACATCGGTCTCACTTCCAACCGCATTGATATTCCACCCGGCGACCGCGACTATAAAGTCACCGATCACTTCGAAATTCCGGTAGATGTGGATACCCTCGGAATCATTCCCCACGCCCATTACGTTTGCCGCGAAATGCTGGGAACCGCGATTCTGCCCAACGGCAGGCGCGTCACGCTGATCCACATTCCAAACTGGAATTTCAACTGGCAGGCGCAGTACCGCTATCCGACTCCCATCCGTTTGCCCGCGGGCACAAGAGTAGAGATGGAGTTCACCTACGATAACTCCGAAGCCAACCCGCGCAACCCGAACCACCCGCCCAAACGCGTCACCTACGGCCCCGCGAGCACGGACGAAATGGCGGGGCTGCATATCCAGGCCATTCCTGTGCGTGAAAGCGACCTCGAAGAACTCGACCAGGCCCTCTGGGGAAGAATGATGCGGCAATTAGGCGGCGGAGTTTTCCGCATGCCGGATAAATGAGCCAACAGCACGTACCCACCCAAAAAAGTATTAGCCCGAGCTAATCCTCAACAGCGATCCCGCCGATGTTTGGGTCATGCCGGGCGATCCGATCATTATCACCTTCGTGGCGTTTTGCGCCGCACTCTTGCGCTTGTTCTGAGCAAGTCGCGCCATCCTCAGGAATCGACGGCCCGATCGCCGCATCGGGGCCGCTCCCACACAAGCCGTTGGCGGAGCCATCTTGACCTAGCAATGCCGAACCGAAATCGTTGACAGTTCCGCGCCTCCCCGAACTGCGCTCACCACAGCGAGCGAAAATGCACCAAATCCGGTACAATACTTCTGAAGGAGGCCGTATGGTACCCGTTGGCATTCAGACCGCCGGCATCGGAGGTCTGGGCTTTCAGGAATTAGCGCTGATCGTGATTGCGGCAGTCGTGCTGTTTGGCGGTAAGAAAATGGCAGACTTGGGCAAAGGTCTGGGCGAAGGAATCAAGAACTTTAAGACTGCCCTGAAAGGCGACGATCACACAACACCACCGGAAGTGACGAAGGACGAAGTCGAAGCGAAGAGGTAAGCGGCTTCCCGAACCAGCCCGCAATTTAGGCTGCGTTCCACGGCTCTCCTGCACTTTCTTTTCAAACAAAATAACCCCGCGAGCCAGGCGGCGACGCGGGGTTTGATCTTTTTGGACGTCCTATTTTTTCTTCGGCGGGACAATCGAGTCCTTGGCCGATTTGGCCACGCGGAATTTCACGACCTTTTTAGCCGGAATTTTGATCGTTTCGCCGGTCGCCGGATTGCGGCCTATGCGGGCCTTCCGGTCCTGCCGCACCAGCCGGCCGATTCCCGGAAGCACGAACATGCCGTTCTTCTTCACTTCCGCCACTGCCATGCTGGAAAGCTCATCCAGAAACGTCCGCGCGGTCTTGTTGTTGACTTCGCATTTCTCGGCCAGAGCACGCACCAATTGCGTCTGGGTCATTCGTTGATTCGCCATGCTTCTCCTTAGATTCTCCCGTTAGGCATCGATTTCTGGCAGGACAGCACACCACACCATCCGCGCCACGTCATCGTCGAAACACCAGAAACGCGACGTCCGGGGGTACGCGCGCCTCAGTTCGATTTCAATCATAAGTGAATGGCGAAATGATGTAAAGGGAATTACACGAAAAAAGGCCATTTTTTGCGGGTTTTTTGAAATCGGGTCACCCGGAGGCCCGATTTATAAGGGTTCCACGAATCCTGGCCCCGCGCCGGAACCGCTGCCGGCGGGATGCCACTCCAGAATACCCGTAGAAAAAGCGGCGCCGAAGGTGTTTTTCACGATGCGGAACTTCACTCTTCTTCCGTTCGCTGCCAACTGAATGCGCGCCGCGGCATAGAGTTTCAGCGGAGGGCCCCCGGCGCTCGTTTCCGTCTGTCCTTCCCGATCGGGGCGAATCCGGGTTTGGTTAATCACCAGTACGCAAACCTCGCATCTCGCCGCGGTAGCCGCTAACCTGCGCAGCACGGAACCGAGAGCGCGGCTGTACAGCCCCCCTGCCGCTATCCCCAGATCGGAATCGAGTTCCACCTGCGGAGTCAGTGCGGCTGCCGAATCGATGACTACCAGATCCAAAACCCCGCTGGCGGTCAGGCGGCGCGCCATCTCGCCGGCGGCTTCTGTAGAATCCGGTGCGGCCACGGGCAGCCGGCTGACTTCCACGCCAAGCTCGGCAGCAAAGCCGGCATCAAAGCTATGATCGGCATCGATCCATGCCGCCGCCCCTTCGTGCCGCTGCAGGTTTGCGACAATTTGCAACGCCAGCGCCGTCTTGCCGCAGCTTGCCGGGCCGAAGATTTCCACGATTCGTCCGCGCGGCAGCCCCCCGATGCCTAGAGCTTTATCGAGCGAAGCGAAGCCGGTGGGTAGGAAAGCCAAGCCGGTAGGCAGTGCTAGCGGACCCATGTGGGGCGGACGCCCCCGTCCGCGCGCGACCCCCTGGTCGCGCCATCTTTCGTAGCATCGATCCCGCCATACGGCATTTCTAACGCCGCGCCGGAACCGGGCGTGGGGATGCGTTCACCAGGGGCGCGGCTTCCGCCGCAACTGCGTTCGCTGCGGGAACCGGTTCGTGCTTCACCAACCCCAGCACCTGCCGTAATTCGTGGTCGATTTTCTGGCGAATATCTGCGTTGTCTTTCAGGAATTGCCGCGCGTTCTCTCGTCCCTGTCCGATCCGCTCGCCTTTATAGCTAAACCAGGAGCCACTCTTCTCGATGACACTCTGCGCCGACCCCAAGTCGATCAGATCGCCTTCCCGCGAGACGCCTTCTCCATAAATAATGTCGAACTCGGCCTCCCGGAACGGCGCCGCAACTTTGTTTTTGACGACCTTCACCTTAGTCCGGCTCCCAATCACGGATTCGCCGTCCTTAATCGCAGCAATCCGCCGGATGTCCAACCGCACCGACGAATAGAATTTCAGCGCCCGGCCGCCAGTAGTAGTTTCCGGACTGCCAAACATCACGCCAATCTTCTCGCGGATCTGGTTAATGAAGATCAGGCACGTTCGGGACTTGGAGACGACTCCCGTAAGCTTGCGCAGCGCCTGCGACATCAGCCGCGCCTGCACGCCCATGTGGCTGTCGCCCATTTCTCCTTCCAGTTCCGCTTTCGGAACTAAAGCGGCTACTGAATCCACCACCAGCACATCGATCTGCCCGGAGCTGATGAGCGCGCCCGTGATCTCCAGCGCCTGTTCGCCATAATCGGGCTGGGAAACCAGCAGGTTGTCCACATCCACGCCCAGTTTTTTGGCATAGACGGGATCGAGCGCGTGCTCGACGTCGATGAACGCCGCCATGCCGCCTTTCTTTTGCGCCTCGGCAATTACCTGCAGAGCGATTGTGGTCTTGCCGGAAGACTCCGGCCCGAAAATCTCATTAACGCGTCCGCGCGGAAATCCGCCCACACCCAGGGCGGCATCCAGGGAAATCGATCCCGTGGAGATAACCGATACCGGTACAATGGCGTCTTTCGCCCCCAGGCGGAGGATCGATCCCTTGCCAAACTGTTTTTCGATCTGGCTTAGGGTGCTATCCAGGACGCGCGCGCGTTCCTTCTCGTCCATTTTGCGGTCTTACTCCTGTTCTTGAACGCTCATTGTACCGCGCCTTCCGGGAAATCGAGCGGCTCCAGTATGTTGTGGGTTGAGCAGCCAATTATTCTCAGCCCGCGCGAGTGCCGAATTCGTTACCATGATCTGAAAACGCCCATATCCGAACCGCGACCGTCAGGGAGCGATTAACTGTCACGTTTTCTCCTACTTCCGCGGCAAAATCTACTGTATGGCCAGTCACGAATGTTACCACTGCAAGCGATGGGTCGAGGAGGGGGAACCGCATGATTGCTGGAGCACAACCGAAGCCGCTCTGACGCGTCATCTTTCCGATGATCTTCGCGAGGCGTGGAAACGGCTACGCGAAACAGCGGCTTCTTTCGGCGAGCAGCGTATCTACGCCTCGCACCACTCGATCATGTTCTCGCGCAAAACCTGCTACTTCTTCGTGCGTCCGAAACAAAAATATCTCGAACTGTGTGTCTTCCTGGGGCGGAGGCTCGAAGCTCCCCAGGTGCGGCACGTGGATCAGGCCTCGAAATCGAAGCTGTATCACCTGATCCGGATCACACATCGGGACGAGGTCGAGGCGCCGATCACCGACTGGCTCCAGGAAGCCTACACGCTCTCGGACGACCTCTCAAAACCGGGCGCGTCCAAATCCGCTCCCGCGGAGAAGCAGACAACGACGCGCAAACGCAAGAGCGCTCAGCAGCCGGCAGAGGTTGCGCGAAAGGCCGGCGCGGCTTCGAAACGCGGTCTGGAAAAACAACTGGCCCGCGTTCGTAAGGTTTGCGCATCGATTCCCGGCACGATCGCAAAACTCTCGCACGGCGAGCCAACGTTTTTCACTCCGAAACGAGTCTTCGCCATGTTCGCCGGCAATCACCACGGCGATGGTCGCATTGCCGTCTGGCTCCCCGCGGCTCCCGGCGTCCAGGCCGGCCTGATCGCAGAGTCACCC
>DATBID010000098.1:0-16529 GCA_036557125.1 Bryobacteraceae bacterium
TCGTGAATATCGGCGCCGCAGGCGAGCAGCATACGGGTGACGCGCTGCATGGCGGCGAGCGTCACGGGCGGGGCAGGGAGAGGCAGGAGCGCCGAGGCGCCGCCGGAAATCAGAAAAAGTACCAGGTCTTCCGAGCCGGCCACTTCGGCGATTTGCGCTATGCGCTGGGCGCCAGACACTCCACGACGATCCGGCACCGGGTGGCCGCATTGGTTTAGTTCAATCCGGCGGAGGTTGACGACGTGGCCGGCTTTATTCTTCGCGACGTGACCATCTTTGACGTTGACGAGGCCTTGGGTGATTCGCTTGCCCAGAATTCGCTCCGCCGCAGCGGCCATGGGCGCTCCGGCCTTTCCAGCCCCTATCACGTAAATGTGGCGGTAGGCGGAAAAATCGCGCTTTTCGAGACACCGCTTGACGGCTGCGGCGGGATCGGCCGCCTGCAGCGCGGCGCGAAAGATGGCGAGCGCTTGGCGGCGCAATAGGCGAACACTCATTGGAGAAAAGGGTGCGCCATGGCTTCGGCTACGGCGACGGCAGGATCGTCGGAGGTGATCGGGATGTGAATGTCTGCCAGGCGATAGTTGGCGAGCCGTTCCTGGTAAAGGGCCGCGAAGCGCTCGGGGTCGCGCGCCAGGGGACGATGAGATGCCTGCGCGACCCGCCGGGAAACCATCTCGAACGGACAATCCAGCCAGATGGTGATGCCGTAGTCCGCCAATAGCGTGCGGTTGGCCTCTTGGGCGAAGGCTCCTCCACCCAGGGCTACAACCGCCGGGCGGCCCTGCTCGATCGCCGAAACGTGCTGGCGCAGCATGGCAGTTTCGATGCGGCGGAATTCGGCTTCGCCACGCGTCTCAAAAATCTCCGCGATGGTAGTTTTTTCAGCGGCCTCGATTTCGTGATCGAGATCGAAAAAGCTCCAGCCCAGCCTGTGCGCGAGCAGGCGGCCTACCACGGATTTCCCGGAGCCCATGAACCCGACAATGTAGATGCCGGGCGCGCGCTTGAGTTTTAGATTCATGTTTGGTTGATAGCAGCCAATCTAGATTCCACTAGAGATGGGAAAAGGCGCATGGCAAACACCAGCAGCCAGGCAGCGGCCGGAGTGACTACGGTGCGTGCGTCCCGCTCGACGCCACGGCGGATGGCCGCGGCGCATTGGGCTGCCGTGATGGCGAATCGGCGCGAGCGCTCTACGGTCGCGGGGATCGGCCCGCCGCGCGCGTTCCGCTGAAACGCTGTCTTCACGTAGCCAGGGCAAACGATCATGGTGCGGATTCCATCCCGCTTGAGTTCCATGCGCAAGCCCTCAGTTAGTGCGCCCAAGGCGTATTTGGAGGCGGAGTACAGAGTCATCCAGGGCAATGGCACCTTGCCGCCCACGGAACCGACATTGACAATCATGCCGCTGCGCCGCGCACGCATATGAGGCGCCACGAGCCGGGTGAGAGCAAGTGGAGCGAAAAAATTCACTTCCATCAGCCAGCGCACGTCCTCCATGGCTGCGTTCCAAGAGGGCTCATACAGGCCCGCGCCGGCATTGTTGATGAGGATGTCGATGGAGCCGAAACGATCGAGGGTTTGTTCGACGATTTCGCGGCGGGCGGATTCCTGGGTGATGTCGCCGGAAATCAATAGGGTGTTGGCAGGCGAAAGCGCCTGCCCCACCGAACGAGCGGTCAGCGACAGCTTTGCTCCGGCGCGGGCGAATTCGGCTGCGCAGGCTGCGCCGATTCCTTGGGAAGCTCCTGTAATCAGGACGACGTTGCCTTCGATGCGCACGAACTACTCAGTTTAACCGCGAAGGGAAACGGAGCACGAAGCGGGCGCCGGGGCAGCCGCTCCCTGACGGCGGCTCAGATTCGAAACAGCCATCCAGTTGGCGAGCCAGAATTTCCACGATGCGCAGGCCGAGAGAGTGAGACTCGGGGGAACCCGGAAGGAAGCCGATGCCATTATCCTGGACGGACATTTCCAGGACGCCTGGTTCACACTCGCGGAAGCCCACACGCACCTCGCCGCGGCGGCCCCCAGGGAAGGCATGCTCGAAGGCATTGGTTACTAACTCGTGCAGGATCAGACCGCAGGGAACGGCCAAGTTCACCGCTAATTCGATGGGTTCGAGGTTGGTTTCAACGGTAATGCGCGAGGGGTCGCTTACCAGAACCTCCGTCAGCTCGCGCAGGAGCTCCGCGGTGTAGTCGGCGAAGTTTATGGTGTGGAGGTTCTCCTGGCCGTAGAGCTGTTCGTGAATCAAGGCCATGGAGCGCACCCGCTGCCGGCTATCTTCGAGCGCCTGGCGGGTTTCGGCACTGCAGGTGGCATCGGCTTTCATGGCAAGCACGCTCGAAATGACGGCCAGATTATTTTTTACCCGGTGATGAATTTCTTTAAGTAGGATGGTTTTTTCCTGCAGAGCAGCTTCGAGGTCGCGGATGGTCATTTCGAGGGCGGAACGCATCCGCTGGCGGCTGGTAGCGTCGCGCGGTACCACCACAGCGCCGATGATGCGTCCTTCGGGCTCGCGCATGGGGGCGGAAGAGGCTTCCAACTCCCGCAATGCCAAGGCAAGGTGCGCCTGGCTCTTTCGGAGGCTTTCCTGCGCCCGGCGAAGCCGATGAAATAGGATGAACAGAAGAGCGCTCGCCAGGATGAAGACAAAGGCGAAGGCGGGCGGCACCGTCCGCAAAAACATCAGGCCGCCTGCGGGGCCAAGTGCCCCAGAAGCTTCCGCACGCGGCGAACCAGCTCGGACGGAGGGAAGGGCTTGGACAGCAGTTCGGCGGAAAGGCCAGGGAACTGATCGGTAGCACCGTGCCGGTACCCCGAAATGAACAGGATCTTCATGGCGGGATGGAGGGGAGCAAGGCGCTGGGCGAGTTCCGGACCGCTCGCGCCTTCCATCACCACATCAGTAACGAGCACATCAATCGGGCCACGCCAAGCCTCGGCCATCGCTTGGGCATCGACCGCGTTACTGGCTTCGAGCACCTGGAAGCCGGCACGATCCAGGTGGGTGTGTACCAGACGGCGGATTTGCTTTTCATCCTCCACGAGCAGCACCGTGCCCGGAGAGCGGGGCGCGTCGCAGGCGGGTTGCAGCGTGCCGATCGAAGGGAGAAGAATTTCGAACGTGGCGCCGCGGCCGACCTCGCTGGAAGCGGAGATGTATCCACCGCTTTGAGTCACAATGCTATGCACGATCGAGAGGCCCAGCCCAGTAGCGGTGCCGGCGCCGGCGGCTTTGGTGGTAAAGAACGGCTCAAAGATGCGCGCGAGTGTAGCCTTATCCATGCCGTGGCCGGTATCGGTGACCCGCAAGCGAACGTAGCGCCCGCCGCGATACTGGCGCACATCCGGGCTGTACTCATCGATCTCAACCGGCGCAGTGGCAATGTGCAACTCGCTGCCTTCGGGCATGGCATCGCGGGCATTCAGCGTCAGGTTCAGCAGTATCTGCTTCAGATGGCCGCGGTTTCCCCAGAGGAAGGTCTCGGGGGCGCCAAGATCGGCGACGAAGGATCGGTTCCTCCCAAGAGTGTGAGAGAGGAGAGGCTCGATCTCGCTAACGATCTTGTTGAGGTTGAGCACTTCGGTGTGCGGAGCTTCGCGGCGGCTGAGGAGGAGCAGTTGGTTGACGATTGAGCCGGCGACGGAAGCGGCCTGCTTAATATCGCCGGCGATTGACTGTTCCGGTCCGGAGAGTCTGCTGGTTAGTTCTTCGGCTCCGCTCAGAATGATCATGAGCAGGTTATTGAAATCGTGCGCCAGACCACTGGCTGTGGCGCTAGCGGCTTCCATGCGCTGCGATTGCACCAAGCGGCGTTCGAGTTCGCGGCGCGGGCCGGCATTGCGGATCGCCAGGATGGAGCCGAGCAATTCGTCTGCCGCGCGGTTTTCCACGCAGCCGATCTCGACGGAGTATTCCGAACCGGTTTTCGCTACCAGGGTGTAGACGCGATTCTCACCGGGAAAGAGATCGAAAACCGGGTTCTTGGCTGGCTGGTTCGAACCTTCTTCAAGAAGATGGAGCACGTCCATCAGCGGTTTGCCTTTCGCCGAAGCGCTCGTCCATCCGGTGAGTTGTTCGGCGACCGGATTCAAAAACGCGATTTCGCCGCTGGTGTCGCAGGCCACAATGCCGTCTCCCACGCTGCCAAGGGTGGCCGCGAGCCAGGCCTCACTGGTTCGCAGGCGCCGCTCCATCCCGCTTTTGTAGATGGCGATTTGGACGGCGCTGCGCAAGCTGGCATCAGCGATGGGCTTGATGACATAGCCGAGCGGCTCGGTGAGTTTGGCGCGTTCGAGCGTTTCCTGGTCGGCGTGCGCGGTGATATAGACGACGGGCAACTGCAATTCGGACTGGAGGCGCTCGGCTGTGGCGATGCCGTCGAGAGGGCCCTTCAGACGGATATCCATCAGGACCAAGTCAAACGCGGTGGCACGCGCATACTCCAGAGCTTGCTCTCCGGAATGGGCCACGGCGGGGGCCGAGTAGCCCAGACGCTCGAGTCTCCGCTGGAGATCAGCGCCGATCAGGCCTTCGTCTTCGACCACCAGAATTTGCTTCTTCGGAATCTCCGGTTCTGTAAGCAAACTACGCCTCCTACCCTAGGTTTGTTTAGTGCACCCAACCCCAGAGGATTCTCATTTGGGGCAGGACAGCGGAAACGTGGGATTCCGCTAACCCGGTTATAACAGGCGGAGTTCTTATAAATCTTGCTTTTCGTGTCTAAGTATTGTGTAATCAGCGAAAAAATTGGGTAAAAATCGGGTGAACGTGAGCAAGCGGAAGCCAACTTCAAGTGGCGACGTGCTCCTCATGGGCCGCCTCAGTGCGGTTGCGGCCCGAATGCTTGGCTGCGTATAGGGCGCAATCCGCCAGGCGGATCAGCGCATCCGCGTTGTAATCGGCGCCCGTCGGCTGAGTAGCGCAGCCAACGCTGCAGGAAATCGGATACAGCGCCCGGTCGACCGCGAATGGCTCACCGGCGATCGCCTGCCGCATCCGTTCGCCCAGCGTCCAGGATTCGACGCTGTCGCAGCCGGGAAGGACCACCAGAAACTCTTCACCTCCGTAGCGGCCGATCGAATCGTAGCAGCGGATGCTCGCCTTCATCCGCCGGGCGGCTTCGCACAGCACTTCATCTCCTGATAAATGGCCGTACCGATCATTCACTTCCTTGAAATGATCCAGATCCGCCATCAGAATGGAGAACGGCTTGTATTCCCGGGCGCCGCGAGCCAGTTCCTGTCGGAGGATTTCCATAATAGCCGCGCGATTGAAAAGGCCCGTGAGACCATCGTGCGTCGCCCGCTCGCGTAAGGCCGACTGCGCCTCCAGCAGTTGCTCCTGAAGTTCGACGATACGGCGGCCGGCCCGCAGCCGGGCCCGCAGTTCGGACGAATTGAACGGCTTGGTGAGATAATCGTCCGCGCCGGCATCGATCGCTTCCACCAAGTCCTGCGAATCGGAGCGGGCGGTCAGCAGCAGGACGTAAGTATAGGGTTCCTGTCCGGCCGCTCTCAGGCGCCGGCAAACCTCCACGCCATCCTGACCCGGCATCATCCAATCCAAAATGGCCATGCGAGGAGCGTCGGAAGACTGCAGGATCTGCCATGCCTCGTTGCCGTCACCTGCCGTCACAACTTCGTAGCCCCACCGTGTCAACATGCTGCGGAGCATGGTCTGCGAAATCGGGTTGTCTTCTGCCGCGAGAATTTTCATGCGGTCGTTTGTTACTCTTCAAGGCTCTTATCGGTAGAAGGTGTCGGAATGTTAGGGTGAAGAATAGGCGAATTATGGCAACCCTTATCCGCTGTGCCAAGATGGACCTCGGATGCGACTCGCGATCCTATTCGCCGCTGTTTTGCCGCTGGCGGCGCAAACTCCCGCAAAGCCGCCGCTGACAAAGGCGCCCGGCGATCCCGTCACATTGACGATCTTCGCGAATTCGCTGCCGGATCGAGCGCCTTTGGGCCTGCAGTGGGAGGTGGTCTACCCAGCCCAACTAATGGATCCGGAGGGCAAGCCGGAAGCCGGCAGCGCTGCCGTCGATTCGGGTAAGTCGCTCGAATGCAAGCCGCGCAAAGAGTACTCCTTCGCTTGTGTACTCTCCGGCGGCAGCAAGCCCATCTCGGATGGCCAGATCGCCGTGTTTCATTTCCGCATTCACCCTGACGCCATGCCGGGGAAGGTGACACTCCGAATCCAAAGCGCCTCGGCCCGGCAGAAAGATAATTCCGACGCCGCGTTAAGAAACACGGAGTCCGTTTTCATCATCCGGTAGAGGTGGTGGGGCGCTCCCTCACGGTCGCGGCTCGGATCGGCGCCAGGCGTAGTAGCTGTCCAGCACTTCGAGCTGCTTCACGTTCGGCACGGGGATCGCCTTCGAAGGATCATCCAGGTTCATCACTTCCGGGCTGGCATTGGTGAACGCCGGCCAGCGTGTCAGGCCCGCGCCGTTCGGGTCTCCGGTCTTGGCGAAATTGGTCCAGTACGAAGCCATCTCTTCCGATAGCGCACGATCGGCGGCCGTGGGCTGCATCGCCTCCGGGAAATTTTCGAAGACGTAAGAAATTTCTCCGGCGTGCGCCGCGCCCCAGCCCTGGAAGGCCGGTAAATTCGGATAGGGAGGCCGATGGCTGAAGTAATAAACGTAGACTTTCCCCTTGCCGGTTTTGGCTTGCAGCCGCGCCCAGGACCATGTAGGCCAGGCAAACGCCGTGTCACGGAAAAGGTCGCGCGCCGAGCGCAGGGCCTCCGCATCCGATCCCGCTGGATACGCCGCCAGAATCTTGTCGGCGTATTCGCCGTAGCCTGACCGCACAGTGTTCCGAGCGGCCTCCGCTTTCATGGATGCCACGAAGAGGGCGCCTTCATCGGAATTGGTGCCGATCAGCACTGGCGTATCGTTGTAATGCCCAGCCTCGTACAACTTGTATTGATCGCCGGTGAGCACGTAGCCATCGAAAGCGGGCCAGGCCGTGATCAGCCCCGGGGGTTGGCTTTTCAAGACCTCCGCCGCCGATTTCTTCCGCGCGTCGGCAATCGAAGCAGCGCCAAGCTTGGCCAGAAACGCAGTGCCCTCTTTTTCCGCCCTGGCGAGCGAATGCATATTCTCGCCGCCTTCGGTATCCCGCTGCGCCGGAGCGAAATTGCCGCCGCTTTCGGAAATCGCCCCGTGGAACAATCCTTTGGCGAGGGGCGAGGCGGCGAGCATGCTCACTGCAATTCCACCCGCCGATTCGCCAAAAATCGTCACGCGCCCCGGATCGCCGCCGAAACCGCCAATGTTTTGCTTCACCCACTTCAGCCCCGCGATCATATCGAGCAGCCCGTAATTCCCCGAATGCCCGTGCTGCTCGGCCGTCAGCTCCGGATGGGCCAGGAAACCGAGTTCGCCAACCCGATACGCTATGCTGACCAGCACCACGCCTTTGTTCGCGAGTTTCGCGCCATCGTATAGGGAAACCGACGTCGCTCCGAGACTGAATCCGCCGCCGTAGATCCACACCATTACCGGCAACCGTTCGTTCGCGGATTTCGCCGGGGTCCAGATATTCAGGTAGAGGCAATCTTCACTGGTTTCCACCCGGTCCATACCGAGGACAGGTTGGACAACCACCGTCTGGATGCAGGCAGGCGCGTACTTATCCGCATTGCGCACGCCGGTCCAGGCGCGTGGCGGCTCCGGCGCACGCCAGCGCAAATCTCCCACGGGTGCCGCGGCGAACGGAATCCCTTTGTATACGGCGAGGCCTCCCTCCGCCGTTCCCTGAACTAAGCCCGTCTGCGTGCGAACCGGCTGGGAGATCTGCGCCGCCAGAGGAAGCGCAAATAAACAGACCCCGAATACGACAGATTTGCGTGTTCTCATGTCCAACAATTCTATTCCAGTGGCTGATTGCGGAAATTGGCGCGCACACCAGCAGCGGGACCGCTCCCTAACGGTCGCGGCTCGGAACGGTTATTCCAGGTCGGGAGGAGTCACCCGCGCAATCCAGGTGGCATAGTCGCAGTTGTAACCCACGCGCATTTGCTGCGCGCGGATGCGCTCTTCGAGATTCGTGATTTCCGTCTCCGATAATCCCGGCAGCGCTTCCACGCGCGCCTCGACCGCGGCGGCTGCGAGCGCGATGCGCGATTCGGCAGCGTCATACCAACCCGAGAGATCGGAATTGCCGTTTCCCACACCGATATAGTTCGCCACAATCTGAGCCGTGACGGCTTTGCTGTGTTCGAGCGAAACCCGGATGTTCCCCTGCCCGCTCACGACGTTACCCACGCCGAAAACGTGTTTCGAATCTGCGTATCGCGGCAGCACATCGCCCTGGAACGGGTAGTATTCGCCTGTTCGTTGGATGCCGGGAATCTCCTCGGGCACCGAACCGATTGACGAAATCACCAGCGGCGCGCGCAGTTCCTGCTCCGTGCCCGGCACCGGTTCCACTCTCCGCCCTTCCACCCGTGTTTCTACCACGCGCAACCCGACTACACGATCCTGCTCAATGATCAGCCCCGTCGTCATGCGCCGCTCCTGAAAACGGAACAGGTATTTATCGCGGGCGAGGCGCAGCATCTTCCGCCGAACATTTTCCGTGGTAGCCACCTGTGCGGGCGTCGCGTTATCGGGCGGCTGCGCCAGCGGCATATCCTGCTCGCGCCGCCGGTAAATCAGCAGGCATCCCTCAATTCCCAATTCCTCAGGCTGAATTCCGTGCTGCTTGCAAATCGCGGGGATGCCCTTTTTCTCCAGCGCGTGCATGTCGGTTTCAATTCCGCGCGCGCGCAACGCCCTTTCGTAATTTTCCAGTTGCAGGACTTTTACCACGTCGATCGAGGCCAGCCCGCCGCCCACCACGAGCGTCCCATCCGGCGTCTCATAACGTGGCCCGTTGTAACTCTTTTCGTTCTTGTGGTTGTACCAGTAGATGAACGGATTTTGGTAAATGAGGCCCCGGTCTATATATTGCTCGCAACCCTTGACCCCCAGGTCACGGTCGCGCCAGGCGCCGTTAGCCAGGATCACCGCCGAAAAGCCCCACTTCTCGCACAGGTCAGAAAATTCCAGCTCTCGGCCTAGTTTCGTGCACGGCACAAAATATACGCCGGGCTTCCGCAGCCGCGCATCGATGCGCGCATACTCCTGGAGGCGCTGTTCCTTATGCCAGCGCGGCAGCCCGTCTTCGATTTTGCCGTAAGGCCTCGTATTTTGTTCGATGACTGCCACACGGATGCCATGGTCCGCCAAAATCTCGGCCGCCACCGAACCGGCAATCGCGCCACCAACGATTGCGACGAAGTGATCTCTCTTCTCAGCCATGCGATACCCGTGACAGAGCCGGCCGCGCGCCGAACAAGCGCCGGCAGCGTTCCAGCAATGCCGCCATGTAAGTGTATACCACCGGCGTGAGATACAGCGTCATCAACTGCGAAAACGCCAGCCCACCTACCACGGCCATTCCCAGCGGCTTTCGCGCCTCGCCTCCCGCGCCCCAACCTAATGCCACGGGGATGCCGCCAAATAGCGCGGCCATGGTGGTCATCATGATGGGGCGGAAGCGGATGAGGCACCCTTCATGGATCGCCTCGAGCGGGCTTTTGCCTTCCGCGCGCTCCGCTTCCAGGGCGAAATCGATTTGCATAATGGCGTTCTTCTTCACGATGCCGATCAGCAGAATCAGCCCCACGAAGCTGTAGATACTCAACTCGATCTTGAACAGCAGCAGCGTCAGCAGCGCGCCAAATCCCGCCGAGGGTAGCCCCGAAAGAATGGTCAGCGGCTGTATGTAGCTTTCGTAAAGAATCCCTAATACGATGTATACCACTAAGGTCGCAATCAGCAGCAGCAATCCCATGTTCCGCATCGAATCCTGAAACACTTTGGCCGATCCCTGAAACGCGCCCGTTACGGCCGCGGGAAGATTCGCTTTGGCGGCCTCCTCGATCGCGTCCGTTGCCTGTCCCAGCGAATATCCAGGCCGCAGTCCGAACGAAATGGTTACGGAAGGCAATTGCCCCGAATGCGGAATGCTGTTTGGCCCAGCGTCCAAATGGAGGCGCGCGATCGCGCTGAGCGGCACCAGCGGCCCCGAGTGAGATTTCAGATAGAGGAGCTTGAGCGAATCTTCGAAGCGCTGATATTGCGGCAGCACCTCCAGCAGAACGCGGTACTGGTTATTGCTGCCGTAAATGGTCGAGGCAAGCTGCGGCCCGAAGGCATCATACAGCATGCCTCCCACGTCGTCCCAGTCCACATCCAGGGCCGCGGCGCGGTCCCGGTCCACTTCAATGCGAATCTGCGGATTGCGGATCTGCAAATCGCTGGTGACGTCCACCACTTCGGGGAGCCGCCGCACAGCCTCTTCCAGCCCTGGCGCGGCGCGGTATAGTTCGTCGGTGTCCGTTGAGTAGAGGGTATAGTCGTAACTCGCCGTCGAATTCCGCCCGCTGAAGCGAATCGGTTGCGGAATTGACATGGAAACGCGCAAGCCGGGAAAGCCCGCGATGGTGGGGCGCACGCGATTAATAATCTGAGTCACGGACGCGCGCCGTTGGCGCCGCGGCTTCAGGTTCACCGTCAGATTGCTGGTGTTCGAGGCGCCTTGATTGCCGCCAATGCGGGTGTAAAGCGCCGTTATGTCCGGGTCGCGCATTACCACGTTCGAAACCTGCCGAGCGTAGCCGATCATCTTGTAATAGGACGTTCCTTGGGCCGCCAGCAGGTTGATGTTGAACTGATCGTTGTCTGTATCCGGAATGAAGCCTTTCGGGACGACGGTGTACAGATAAGCGGTCGCGCCGCCCACCACGAGAAACATCGCCAGCATCACCGGCCGGTGGCACAGCACCCACCCGAGGCTTTGCCCGTAGGCGCCGCGCATCCCGTCGAAAACGCGCTCTGTCGCGCGATCCAGTGCTCCATGCTGCCGCGATTTCGTCTCCCGCAGCAGATGACCACAAAGCATCGGCGTCAGAATGAGCGAAACCAGGCCCGAAATGAGGATCGCCGCGCAGATGGTGACGGCAAATTCCCGAAACAATCGTCCGAGGATGCCCGCCATGAAGAGAATGGGAATAAATACCGCGGCCAGCGATACCGTCATGGAAACGATGGTGAAACCGATTTCGCGCGATCCGCGCAAGGCGGCAACCAGCGGCGCCTCTCCCTTCTCGATATGGCGGACGATGTTTTCGACCATCACAATGGCATCATCTACCACGAACCCGACAGAAAGAATCACCGCCATCATGGAGATGTTGTTCAGGGTGAAGCCCATCAGGTACATCACGGCGAATGTGCCCAGAACCGAAAACGGCAGCGCCAGGGCAGGGATCAGGGTGGCGGAAACATTCCGCAAGAATAGAAAGATCACCATCACCACCAGCGCCATGGTGGCCGCCATGGTGAATTGGATATCCTGAAACGCCTCGCGGATCACCTGCCCGCGATCGCCGCGCACGATCAGCCGCACGCTGGGCGGCAACTGCCGCTCAAAGGAAGGCAGCATCCGGCGGATGGCATCGATGACTTGGATGGTGTTCCCTCCCGGCTGCCGCGCCACGCCCATCACGATTGCGGGCGTGGCTACAGTTCCGAATTCGCCGCCGTAGAGAAACGCCGATTGCTTATCGTCTTCGACGCTATCGATCACATGCGCCACTTCATCGAGCCGCACCGGCGCGCCGTTGCGATAAGCGACAATCATCGGCCGGTATTCCATGGCGCGCTTCAACTGCCCGTTCGCCAGAACGTTGTAGGAAATGCGCGGCCCATCGAGGGTGCCCATCGGCAGATTGACGTTCCAGTTCTGAATGGCGCTTTCGATCTCGTTGAGGCCGATGCGCCGCGCGGCCAGGCGGTTGGGATCCACCTGCACACGCACCGCGTATTTGGCGGCGCCGAAGATTTGCACCTGCGCCACGCCGGGAATCATGGAAATCCGCGGCACGAGGCTGTTTTCGGCATAATCATCGAGATCGGAAAGCCGCATGGTGGGCGAAGCCAGCGCCAGCGTAATGATGTGCTGGTCGCCGGGGTTCTGCTTGCGGAACGTGGGCGGCGTGGGCATGCCCAGGGGCAACAGCGGCGATGCCGCGGCAATGGCGGTTTCCACATCCACCGCAGCCGAATCGATATCGCGATCGAGGCTGAACTGCAGCGTGATGCTGGTCGAGCCCATGGTGCTGGACGAAATCATCGAGTCCAGGCCGGCGACGGTGGTGAATTGCCGCTCCAGGACAGTCGCCACCGACGATGCCATGGTGGCGGGGCTCGCGCCCGGCAGCCCGGCCTGAACTTGCAGAGTGGGAAAGTCTACCTGCGGAACATCGCTAACCGACAGCGCCCGGTAGCTGATCACGCCGAACAGGCCGATTCCGAGCATGAGCAGACTGGTAGCGATGGGCCGCCGGATGAACGGCTCGGAGACGTTCATTGGTAATCGAGTCTACCATTCGGGGGGCCGCAACGCAGCGGTTCGGCCGGCGTGACTATGCGCGACGATGCGACGATGATTTTCAACTTTATTCGTCTACTTTGCGCGACTACCCCCATTTGCGGGGAGATGGAGAGACTTCTGGTGCTTGGGAGCGCGGAATGCGGGGCGGTTTTGGGAGAAGCGGACATGTAGTAAGCCTGGCGATTTTATTATCGCGGCGAGGCGAAGCGAATGCTGGTAGGAAAGCAGTCGCGATAATCCGCAACAACCGGCTATTGAATGGGTTAGTAATCTCTAAAAGAATTCTTTTTTTATGTGACCCGCCGCTCCGCAGCGGCCTGCGGCGGGTCTTCAACTCGTCGCTGCCATTTTGTGCTGGTCCGTCCGCCTCTGGGCGATCAATGATTCGACCATGTCAGGGAAGAGTACACTTCTTCGCTCGATTGGCCTAGCCTCAGCTCTTAAAAGGGACTGGAGACCGGCATAACGGTCGGAAGCGCGGCCAGACTGTGCTACTCAGGTGTTTAGCAAACGATCAAGCCTTGAGAGCGGCATCTAATGTGTAGAACTGAAGAATATGAACAGAAACGGCCATCCTTTTCAAGTCGCAATTTTTCTTTACCCAGGTGTAACCGCACTGGATGCTGTGGGACCGTATGAAGTGTTCTCACGCATGCCCAATACCGAAGTACGATTTGTCGGCCAAGAAGTAGGACCGGTAACGACAGAGGGCGGAGCTCTCCTGCTCGCTACGACCCATACGATGGCCGAGACTCCATCACCTGATCTTGTGCTCTTTCCAGGAGGCACGACCACACCGAGTGAGATGGTCGACGACGAAGTACTTGCATGGCTGCGCAAGGTTCATGAAAGCACCACATGGACGACTTCTGTCTGCACCGGTGCGTTGATTCTGGGCGCAGCTGGAATATTGAAGGGCTTGCCAGCCACAACGCATTGGTGGAAGATGGGCGTGCTCATGATTATGGGGGCCAAAGCACAGCCTGAAGAGCGCATCGTGAGATCTGGCAAGGTTGCTACCTCAGCCGGAGTATCGGCGGGTATTGACCTCGCGCTTTGGCTAGCGGGTGAAATCGCTGGTCGCGAAAGGGCCGAGGCGATACAATTGGCCATTGAATACGACCCGCATCCGCCATTCAACTCCGGCCACTGGAGCAAAGCGTCCAAGCAGGCGCAAACACTGGCTAAAAAAATCATGGAAGAACGGATGCCCGCCGACCAGCGACGTCTTGTGCCCAAGATTGCCTGGAGGCGTTTCATTGATCTGATCCGCACAGGAAAGTAATCTCGAATGCTCAAGCGGATGGACAACGTAGGAATCGTCGTCGATGACCTCGAAGCAACGATTGATTTCTTTCGCGACCTCGGCCTCGAGCTCTCCCGCTTCCTCAGGCCGCCTGTCGTCGCGGATCACCGCAACGCCCCGGTGAACGCTCTAGGCTACCTTCGCGTCATGTTCGCCGTGGACGACATCGACGAGACGCTGGAAAGGCTTCGCAAGCGCGGCGCGCAGCTCGTAGGCGAAGGAATGTAAGGGAGGACGTCTCGGGAGGGTGAGTTTGCAACGGCAGAGGGAGCTCTGGACTGGGCGCCGCGACTTCGGAGCCGCCGCTCAGAAAAATTCGAGTGAGCGTTAACAGAAATTGGCGAACGATGCAGCGACGGGGACCGCTCCCTGACGGTCGCGGCTCAGATCGGGCCTCCGGTTGGCCACTGGAAGGGCCGGATGACATCCTGCACATCACGCGGTCGCGGCTAAGATCGCTCCTACTTCGCTTTCGGCAAAACCTTCACATTGGATGGGAGAGAAAAGAGGTCGTCTTTCAAATCCTGGTTAATCTCCACTGAGTCCGAATACATCTCGTAAATCTTCTCTCCGTTGCGCTCACGATGGATATTCCAGGGCCACTTCACTCCGCCCGAGTCGCGGTACTTCGCGAAGATTGTGGTTTCTTTGTCGAAATCGCGATACTGCTCGTTACGCCGTTTAAAAGTTTGCATCACCGGCAGCTTGGAATCCTGACTGAAGTAAACTGTCACTGTGCGGCCGTCCGCATCGGTGATATCGACGATCTCTACCGGCTGATTCTCATAGATATCGGAACCTTGCGAGTAGAATTGGATTCCCGGCTCATTCAGGCGTTGCCGCAGGATGTAGAAGATATTGTGCAGGGTGCTGTCCAGGTATTGCTCGTATTGCATATCTTCCAGCGGACGCGCGCCGCGGAAGGTAATTTCCCAAGCGCCGTTTTCCGTCAGAAGTATGGAGCTCGATTTGTCTTTGCCGAACGCTTCCCGCTCTCTCTGCTCTACTTTGCCGGGCACGGGCGCCAGGTACCGGGTATAGATCGTCGCTATGGAAAGCCCCGATATCTGCTCCCGATAGAATGAGTACGCCCGGCCGGCTTCGGTGCGGTCTTGCATGTGTAAGAAGGCCTGACCGCCGAGAGCGTCCAGCGCTGCATAAACTACGCGCTTTCCGCGCTGCTCATGGGTTTCGGTAGTTTGCGCGACCGCTACCGCACAGAGCAGCACGCCGAAGCAAAGCCATTTCTTCACTTCACTCATTGCTTTATTCCGGGAATCGTCAAATCGATGTTCTTCACCGGAATCCGCAGCGTATCGAGCGGCTGCGCGAAATCGTTGGGATTGCCTACTGTGACTATGGTGAAGTTACCCGGGTTGAGCCGCTCTTTCGCCACGCGCAGCACGTCCGCTTTAGTCACTGCCGCGATGGCTTTCTGGTATTGCTGGATGAAATCCTTGGGATAGCCGTAGTATTCGTACGTCAACAATCGCCCGAGCGTCTTCGTCCTGGTATCGAAGGCAAAGACCAGGCTGTTGAGAGCGGTTTGTTCGGCGGTGTTCAGTTCATCGTCAGTGACTTCCGCGGTTCGGATCCGTTCCACCTCCTCATTGATTGCGCGAATGGTCTCGACCGTGGACGCCGATTTGGTGCTGCCGGCGATGCGGAACAGTCCCGGATGGTCGTAGTTGGCTCCCCAATCGGCTCCGATCTCGTAGGCATCGCCCATGCGCGTGCGCACGCGCTGGAACAGGCGGCTGCGGAAGCCGCCGCCTAAGATGTCGCTCATCACATCCAGCGCCGGATAGTCCTTCTCGCGCAGTTCGCCGCCCAACTGGCCGAGGACGAAGAAGGTCTGCGCGACGTCCGTCTTAACTCCCAGATAGACGCCGGGGTGCGGCGCGTTACGCACGGCCGGAAACGCGGGCACGGGCGGCTGGGTAACATTCCAATCGGCGAACAGCTTCGTAAGTTTGGCCTTCATTTCGGCAGTATTGAAATCGCCCCAGACCGCCAGCATGACGTTCGCCGGAAAGAAATAGCGCTTATAGAAGCCGAGCATATCGTCGCGGGTGATGCGGTCCACGGTCGCGAACTCCATCTCCCAACCGTAAGGGGTATCCTTGCCGTAAACGATATTGGCGAACTCCCGCTCGGACACGCCGTGCGCGTCGTCGTTACGGCGCGCAATACCGCTGCGGATCTCGTTTTTTGCGAGCTCAATCTTGTTTTCGCGGAATTCAGGCTCGGTCAGCACGTCGTGAAACGCGCTCATGACCGCATCGGCATTCTCTTTCAAAGCGTTGAAGGAAACCGTACCGCTGGTTTCATCAATCGTGCTTTCCACTCCGGCGGCGATATTTTCGAGCTCCTGATCGAGCTGGTCGCCGGTCTTGCTGCGAGTCCCGCCGGTGCGCATTACGATCCCCGTGATGGTTGCCAGGCCCACTTTATCCGGGGGATCGAACAGGTTGCCGGTGCGGACGCGCGCGCTGCCATTGATTACGGGCAGCTCGTGGTCTTCGAGCAAGAACACTTTCATGCCATTGGGCAGCGTGACGGTTTCCACCGGCGGAATCTGAACGGGCTTGAGCGGAGGAAATTTCAGAGCCTCGACGGAAGGAACAGGTGCGCTGCCGTTTGGGGCTGCGGGCGGCTGCGCATAGAGAGCTGAGGCGGCGATGAGGATTGCTAGCGCCAGTTTGCAGAAGTTGGCGTGTGACCGCTCCCTGACGGTCGCGGCTCGGATGCGCAG
>DATBID010000099.1:0-12367 GCA_036557125.1 Bryobacteraceae bacterium
AAACCAGGGTACCCAAAAAATCGTTTCTGTTTGTTACCTGTGAGAGCATTTGATCCGGGATGAAGTCGTAGACTGTTTTCGAATCCGTACCTGCATAGCGGCATCCAAAATGCAAGCCGTGTGGAGGAGGTGCGATGTTGCCATCGGACGCAACGCCAATTTCGGGAGCGCGTTGCAACACCTCTTCGTCAATCCAGATGAACGCCATGCTAGGGATCCGGATATCAAGATTGTTCAGCGTGAGGGAAGAAATCAACTCATTCACCAGGACCCGGCGACCGACAGGGTTATTGCTGTACTTCACGACGTATTGCAGACCGTCCTCCGCGACGATCAACTGCGCTCGTGTTTGGCCGCGCAATCTACGGATGAAGCGCGTTGCCTTGAATGTTGGGATCGTGGGCATTTATTGGAGCACCAATAGGCAGAATTAGTCCCTGATGAGTAGAGAGTGAAATCCAGGCCCCAGCCTTCTCAGAGAAAAACGTAATTCGAGATGCTATTCCCCAGAGGCCATATACTGCTGGTAGAGGTGGTCTAATGCCTTTTGACTGTTGGAGATATGGGTTCTCATGCGGTCGCTGATTCGTATCGTGTTCGATAATCGATCTTCAAGAGTTTCGAGAATTTCCTTGCCACTTCCAGCCCTTGCGTCCTCAGCGATTTGATTAAGGGATAACGCCACGACCTCAACGTCCTCGGCCGGGACTCTCATCGCCAGATCAGCGGCTGGACGAGTACGAATATGAAGCCGATCCTGGTCGTCTAACACGAGTACGGCGATTGGCCAGAGTTCGCCGTTGTCGCAGGCAAACTGTAACAGCGCAAAATCGGCGGCACCTTCCGTTGCGGATTTAGCCAGCTTGTATTCCTCCTTCATGTCAAGGTACTACATCTTGCGGCCGCATGGGTCAGCCGCGACAAGCTTTTCAGAAATCCATGAGGTTTACTGCACCGATTTGGCATCGGCCCAAGGGAAGGGAATGCGGCGGAAATGAATAGCGGTCTGGAACCAATTGATCTGAACGTGCTAGGCGATAGTGCGGTGATCGCACGAACCAGGCCAAACCGGTTCCATCGTGGGCGGATGTGGTGGATCGAATCCGTCGTGATGATCCTTCCGCGATGGAAGAGATCTACAACGTTTTTTGGAAGGGTGTTCGTTTTTTATGTTATGGCAGTTGGGACCGCGGGATCTTGACGACAAAGTCCATGATGTCTTCGTAATCGTCGCCAAAGCAATTCAGCGAAGTGGGCTGCGGGACCCCGAAAGGCTAATGGGCTTCGTGCGAACCATCATTCATCGTCAGGCCGCGGGGCACATTGAGCGGGTTGCGCGGGAGCGCCGCCATCAGGCCGACCTCGATGATGTGCTCTGGTCGGTGGCGGACCATCGGGTCGATCCGGAACGCGAGGCGATCGATCGCCAAAATACCGAAGTCGCTGCGCGGGTGCTAAACAGCATCGACAAACGTGACCGGGAAGTGCTGATTCGCTTCTATCTCAAGGAGGAGAGGCCCGAAGAGATTTGCGCTGAAATGGGATTGACTCCAACCCAGTTCCGCCTAACCAAATCGCGAGCTAAGGCGAGATATACCGAATTGTGTCAAACCAGATTCAGAAGGGTGACCCGGAAACCCGTTCGGTCTCAGGCCCCATATGCCGACCGGCACTATTCGGCGTGAAGTTCCAGCAACCGTGTTCGGTGAAGACCATTCTCGTTTGGCTGGCGGTACAGAATCGAATAGAGGTTCTGGTTCGAACTCACCTCGGTTCCAGAGCCCGCTCTGCTCGAACGGGACGCCCACTTCGAACTCAATCTCAGCCCACCGCGAGTAACGAACCTTCCCTGGCTAGTCTAGGTCACCCCAGTGGATCATTATGGTGAGACCATCTAGCAGTCCGTGTTCCATCTGCAATCGACATCCAGACGGTGACAGATCCTCCCGGTTGCACGTTTCCTATCGCCTCTGCCGCTTTCCGTGCAGGTCACGTCGAGGAGTTGGCAACACATGAGCCTCTGTTCCGAGCGCTTACCTTCCATCAACGGCAATGGTAACGGACAACATCAGCCCGGTCAAAATCGCTGCTAGAACTTCAAGTACATCATCATCCGGAATGTAACACATTTGCCGGGGCGTGTTGTAGATTCCACGCCGCAGATGGCCGCTGTCAAAGCCAGATTTGTTTCGTGAATCTTGCGGCAGGAACCGCAATTCTGCAGGTGTTCCATGAATGCCGCGGTTTCACCGTATGCGAGGCGCCCCATGCAAATCTCTTCTGATGTTAGGTCCGCATCTTCCGGACATCTTGAGATCACGCTACAAGTCCCCATGGGAATAATCGACCAATACACTCCCAAGCTGTAGTAGTCCATGAGATCAGAAACTCTAAGCTAATGCTGGGTTGAGAGGGAACCGATGTACCGTCAGGCTGCAGCTGCGGAAGGCGGCGGTAAGGAACAACGGGCATAGCGTCGCTCCCCGCCGCGTGTGAACTTCGAACGTTCGAAAACCGAGAGCTTTTGGGTGAGCGTGCCACTATCTGATGTGCTCTATATTCTCAGTCTGTTAGCCTCAGTTTTTCACTTCTCTGGAACGCAGATGGACCGCGATCTTAAGTACTGGCAAGAGAAACTACACCTAAAGGAATGGCTGGTTATAGTTGTCCAGGCCCGAGGCAGCGAACTGGATGCCAATACGGTTGGAGATATTATTGTGTTTCCGGAGAGCAAGAGTGCGGTTGTTCGAATTCTTCGAGAACACGACTCCGACCTACCGCCGCGGCAGGCCCGCGCGGACCAAGAGCTGACCTTGATGCACGAGATGGTGCACCTGCAACGGATGGCAGTTGGCGACGCAACGTGGCAAGACGAAGGAACGACAAATCAGGAGATGCTCAGACTTCTTCGTGCGAATCACCGCTGGCGTGAGTTGAGCGCCATGGAACGCCAGTAGCTCAGAAGTCACTACTCCCGCTCATTGTTCAGAGGCCATAGTAATCACCTTAAGCCGCCGAAAGAGTCGATATGCTGCCAATAGGAACCGCATTGAAGGAACTCTCCGAGGCGGAGGCAACCCCACGCGGGCCATTTAAGGCGCTACAGAATGCAATATTAGCTCTTCGGTGCCGAGGTTGCGGCGGGGATCGTCTCCGATGCGTCGAGCTAATCATCTTTGATGATATTTCCGGCGTCACCACAAAATGCCTGTCGTGCAACCGGGAGAACTTCCGCTTCGTCCCGGTCTGGGAGTCGACCATGACCCACTGTCCCGTCTGTGAACACGCCTTTTTCATGGATCATACCGAAGCGCCCGGCCCGGAGCGATTTGACTACCCCGACCATTGCAAATCATGCCGCCTGAACTTTTTTTACCTGAAGCATGCGTACCGGCTACGTATCCTGGACACGCGCTCGCTCCCACATCAAATCTTATTCGAAGGTTCGTTTCCGACGCGGGACGAGATGTGGTCCGCCTTCGAGCAGTTTGAGCCAATCGACCACATAGCACTATTTCGCGGACCGGGTTGGGTCGGCTTCACTTGCTGTCCGGCGACAATTAAGATTCCCGGCTAACGACAATTAAAATTCCCGCTCGACGACAAGGATGTGACCATCAGGAATTGCGCTCAACGAGCGCCACGAGATGGTCACGGACAACCAAGTCAGGAGGTTGAAGAAGTTGTCGAACACCGAAAAGAATCAGGAAATTGCGGCTTCGAAGGCGGGGATGGATCCGAAAACGGCGCGGAGGTATCTGGAGCTGAATCGGTTGCCAAGCGAGCTGAAACGTGAGCGGCATTGGCGCACCCCGCGAGGACCCTTTCAGCGATGTCTGGGAGCGGTCCGGCAGCAGATCGAAGAGAGTCCCGGTCTGGAAGCCAAGACCTTATTTGAATGGCTACAGCGGGAATTCCCCGGCAGATTTTCCGATGGGCAGATTCGGACGCTGCAACGGCGGATCAAGCTGTGGCGGGCGACGGAAGGCCCTACACACGAGGTGTACTTCGGCCAGAAGCACACGCCGGGAAAGCCCTGCGCTTCCCACTTCACGCACATGACCGAGTTGGGGATCACCGTCGCAGGGCAGACGTTCGAGCACCTGGTGTATCACTTCGTGCTGACGTATTCGAACTGGGAAACAGGAACGATCTGTTTCTCGGAGAGTCTGGAGAGCCTAACCGAAGGCTGGCAGAACGCGGTTTGGGAACTGGGGGGCGTGCCGGCCGCGCATCGCACAGATCGGCTGTCGAGCGCAGTCAACAACATGAGCAATCGGGAGGAGTTTAACCATCGCTATGAAGCGTTGCTGCGGTACTACGGGGTAAAGCCACAGCGCACCAACCCGTCGAGTCCGCACGAGAACGGCGACGCCGAGCAGAGTCACCACCGTTTCAAGCGGGCCGTAGATCAGGCGTTGCTGCTGCGCGGCAGCCGCGAGTTTGCGGATCGGGCGGAATACGCCAGGTTCCTCCACGAGTTGTTCGCGCAACGCAACGCCGGCCGGCGCGAGCGTTTCGGGGAAGAGTTGGAAGTGATGCGAGAACTGCCGGCGCGGCGGATGCAATCGGCGAAACGGGAGCGAGTGAAGGTGGACTCGGGCAGCCTGATCCACGTGGACCGCAACGCTTATTCCGTTAACAGCCGGCTGATTGGGGAGCGCGTGGAAGCACGAGTGTATCTGGATCACGTTGAGGTCTGGTACGGGCAAAGATGCGTGGAGGACCTGCCGCGGTTGCGCGGTGGTCGAAGCATCGTGTGGATTATCGGCATATCATCGACTGGCTGGTGCGGAAGCCGGGCGCGTTCGAGAACTACCGCTATCAAGAGGATCTGTTTCCCACCAGCCGGTTCCGCATGGCCTATGACGCTCTTCGGGAGAGCGGACCGGGCGGGGCGGTGAAGGAGTACCTGCAGATTCTGAAGCTGGCGGCCGAGGAAGGCAAGGCCCAGGTGGACGCGGCATTGCGCGACCTTTTGGAGGGAAAAGCGGATGCGGTCATTACGGTAGGCGCGATCGGCGAACGGCCGGCACGGTTGGGAAGCATTGCGCCGGCGACGCTGGTGGAGGTCGCAGCGGTGGACCTGGCACTGGCGCAGGAACTGGTGGTGGGGCGGGAACGCCGGATGCACTTCACGAAATGCTCGCTGCTGATGCAGGATCTGCTTGCGGCCAAACGGGATCTACGGCTGAGCCGAGAAATCAAACGGCTGGGGCGCTACGAAGGTCTAATGATCGACGATCTGGGGTACATCCAGCAAACCCGCGACGACATGGAGGTGGTGTTCACGCTACTGGCGGAACGCTACGAGCGCGGCAGCGTGCTGATGACCAGCAATCTGGCGTTCTCGAAATGGGCCTCGGTAATCACCCAAAACCGGCCATACATAATCACCTGAAAACCGGCCAACGGTAAGGCCTCACTCGGGACGTTGAGTCCGACGAGAGGGAGATACCCTCCGTCGATGTGAGCAACGTCTTGAACGAGGAAAAGAAACAGCAAGTAATAGCTTTAGGGCGTCTGGGATGGTCGCTGCGGCGCATTGAACAGGCCGCGCACATCCGGCGCGAGACCATTGGTGCATACCTCCGAGCCGCCGGGATCCCGGTACGGCCGGCCGGAGGGTGGGGGCGCGCGCCGGCAAAACCGGCCAACGAAGTGATCACCGACTTTGGCGCGGACTCCAGCGCCCACCGGCCGCAGTCCAGTCGGTCGGTGACCGCCAGTGCGCCTTTCCGCGATGCCATCGAACTCGGCGTGTCGCGTGGCCGCAACGCCATGGCGATCTGGCAGGGCTTGGTGGACAACTGCGGCTTCACAGGCAGCTATCAAAGCGTGCAGCGCTTTGTCCGTAAGCTGCGCCCCGGCAACTCGCCAGAAGCGTGCGCGGTAATTGAGACCGCTCCTGGTGAGGAAAGCCAGGTTGACTATGGCACGGGCCCCATGGTCCGCGATGCGGTCACTGGCAAGTATCGCCGCACGCGGCTCTTCGTGATGACGTTGGGCTACAGCCGCAAATCGGTTCGCCTGCTGGTGTTTCGTTCCAGTTCTCAGATCTGGGCTGAGCTGCATGAAAAGGCTTTTCGCCGGTTGACTGGCGCGACGCGTGTGGTCGTTCTCGATAACCTGCGCGAGGGCGTTCTCACTCCGGACATCTACGATCCCACGCTCAATCCTCTGTACCGTGACGTGTTGCGCCATTACGGCGCCGTCGCGCTCCCATGTCGCATAGCGGACCCAGATCGAAAAGGGAAGGTTGAATCTGGTGTCGGCCACGCCCAGAAGACACCGCTGAAAGGATTGCACTTCGAGAGTCTGGAGGAAGCCCAGACCTACTTGGATCACTGGGAAGCGCGTTGGGCAGACACCCGCATTCACGGCACCACTAAGCGTCAGGTGGCCGCGATGTTTGCCGAAGAGAAACCGGCCCTGCTGCCGCTGCCGGTTGAGCCCTTTCGCTATTACGAGTATGGCGAGCGCACGGTGCATCTGGATGGTTGCGTGGAAGTCGAGGCCGCCTACTACGGTGCACCGCCAGGCTGGATCGGTCGGCGCGTGCAGGTGCAATGGGATGTTCGGCACGTGCGGTTGCTGGACCCGCAGACCGGCCAGTTACTGCGCGAGCACCTGCGACAGACGCGTGGCCGCCATCGCATCAAAGATGAGGACCGTCCTCGGAAAACGCCACTCGGCACGATGCAACTGCTGGCCCGGGCAGAGAGGGCCGGCTCGCAGATCGGCGTGCTCTGCCGCGGGATGCACCGCGAACATGGTGAGATTGCGGTGCGCCGCATCCAAGGAGTGCTGTCGCTGGCCAAGAAATACGGAGTAGCCAGCGTAGACGATGCTTGCGCCGCTGCCCTGGAAATGGGCGTCTGTGAATACCGTTTTGTGCGGCGCTACTTGGAGCGGAACCCGCAACTGCCACTGAGCTTACGCCAAGTCGATCCCTTGATCCGACAGCTCACACTGTACCGCGACTTCATCCAAGACAAAACGAAAGAGAGCGAAACATGAACCTCGTAGAATTAGAGCGATCGTTACGACAACTGCGGCTCGGCGGCATGGCTGCCACGCTGGAAACTCGCCTGCGCCAAGCCCAAGCCGAACCCATGGTGCCCATTGATCTGGTCGCCAGCTTGGTCACCGACGAGTTGAATCTGCGCAGTGAGCGGTTAATCGCGCGACGCCGGAAACAGGCGGCCTTCCGCGATCCGCACAACACGCTCGATAATTTTGACTTCAGTTTTAACCCTAAGATGAATCGCAGTCTGGTATTCGATCTGGCCACGGCTGGCTTTATTGCCAAGCGGGAAGACGCATTGTTTCTCGGCCCAGGTGGAACTGGAAAAAGCCACTTGGCACAGGCGATCGGACAGGCCGCCATTCAGCAAGGCTACCGCGTGCTCTACCGTGAGACTCACGTGCTACTCGATGACCTGGCCGAAGCCATTGCCGACGGCACACGCAAGGAGTTCATGGACACGCTCACCTCGGTGCCGCTGTTGATTATCGATGACTTCGGAATGCGGAAGCTCCCGCACACGGCGGCAGAGGATCTACTGGAAATCATCATGCGCCGTTACGAGCGCGCCAGCACGCTGCTGACCTCGAATCGACCGGTTGAGGATTGGGGCAAACTGCTGGGCGACGTGGCCGCCGTTAGCTTCACCTCGGCATCGGATGTGTGCTCGCAGGAATTCGATGCGTACCATCTTGCGCTTCCACCGTGCTCTGAATGGGTTTCAAGCACTCGATGGCTTCGGCTGACAATAGGACTCATCCAAAACTAACAGGAAACCGCCTCCGAGGTTCTAGCGAGGTCTTCGATCTCAAACCGACGAGCACTCGTTCAGCGGGTTTCATAAAATCCGTGGGATGGTAACCATCCCGGAAATTCTCGACGGACACATAACGCTGGAAGTGGAATGTCTCGACCGGCTATACCGGTTTGAGTGGTGTCTCTTCGCCGTGCACTGAACCCACCGCGTGACGAAACAACGAATTGCAGAAACAGCGGAAGGAGATCGGAATCCTAAAGGACCAGAACCAATCCCTTCAGGACCGTTTGGGGAGGCTGGAAGACGCGATGGAAAAGAAGACAGCCGTAGCCGGAGTGCAGTAGTTAGAGTGTCCTTCCGATTGTCTCAATTTGCAGTGGCAGTCCAAAGGCGTTCCCGGTTTCGTTCCCGCTAGGTTCCATCCGCAAGTTGCTGATTTGCTGGAACATTCCCAGTGTTCCCACTGTTCCTGGTTTATCTTTATTGAATAATGAGTTGCAGCTATATATAGCCCGCAAGCTGAAACCAGGAACAGTAGGAACAAGCTGCGTTTCCAAGGGTTTCAGGCGCATTAAACTGGGAACAGACCGGGAACCTAGTGGGAACAACTGGTCACTCCTCCTTGCGATACCGCCATTCCAGCCGCGAGCCTTGGCGCTCTCGATACCGCTCCCAGCCCAACGCTTTCAAACAACGGGCAACACGGTTCTTATCTGTTTGGGCCCATAACGCCTGCGGCTTCTGCAAACATTTCTCCAGCACTTCGCTGATCGAAACACTGGACCTCGCTTCCAGCCACGGAGCAATGCCCTCTTCCCAGGGATCATCTTCGTATCGCTCCATCTGTTGGTCCGTAGCCATCTGCACCAGTTCAGTGGTTTCCAGCCACCATACTGCGCCTGCATCAAACCGGGTCATCGCCTCGGCCCAGAGCTGGTCGCGGTCGCGGGCGAGTGCGTCGACATCGATCTGCCCACAGGTCACTGGCCAGAAACGCCGCCCACCAGTCTCGTCGCGAAGATAACTGCTATGGTTTACCGTCCCTGCAAAGACGCACTGTCGTGGCGATTCCACCAAACGCATCCCATACGGCGGTCGAAACCGATCCGTCGTTCGGCTCATGAACGCCTTGATGCGGGCTACATCAGAGTGGCTGAGGCTGTCCAGTTCCGATAGCTCGATGATCCACACGCCCCGCGTTTGCATGGCAGCATCTTTGGTCCCCAGATCCGCCAGTTCATCGGTGAAGTATTCCCCCGCGAGCGTGCGCAGCGCGGTGGACTTGCGAATGCCTTGCGGGCCTTCCAGAATCAGGCAGCAGTCCGCCTTTGCCCCAGGCCGGAAAATGCGTGCGACTGCCGAGATCAGCCAGCGGGAGCCGACCGCACGCGAGTACTCCGTATCCTCCGCGCCGAGATGCGTCGATGACCAGCGATCTAGACGCTCGACGCCATCCCACTTAAGGCCGCCCAGGTATGTTCTGACTGGATGGAAGGGATGATCACGAGCGGCGGTCTGCACGGCTTGGCCGGCGATCTCTACCGAAACCAAGATTCCCTGTTTCTGCAGCCACTCAGCCGCACGGCGGTCATCATGATCCGTCCACTCGCCTTTGGGCACAATGCCCCACGGCGTCGGCTTTAGAGCAACCGTGCCGAGAGCGAATTCGTTGAATGCGAGCACCCCTCCCCATTCCGGCGCATGGCGAAAGGCGGAGATGGCGTTCGCCAGTACCGGTAAGATACGCCCTTCGGTGGTGTTCATAGGCGGTTTGGAGCGCAGCAAATCCTTTTTCCAAGCGAATCCGGCAAAATCAATGTGCGCGAACTCATCGAGGACGATTTCGGGGCCAACACTGGCAAGATGATCATCGATTCCTTTCCCTCTGCCGATGTCCCATTCCAGGAAGCCGACGACGGCACCGCGGCCACGTAGGTGGGCGGCCAACTCGGATCGGGCGGCGCGTACCGGTTCTTTGGTCACTGCGTCGGAGTCATAGGCAATCACGACCCGGCGATCTTGCCAAACGATCCAGTCCAAATCTGGGATGGGGCCTTTGACATCCTGGCGACTACCATCAGGGCCGACCGTTTTGCCAATGGTGCCGCGCCAGTTGTAGACACCGGATACACCGATTGGCAGAAACCTGGGTTGGCTCGGCGAGCGATGATTGGCCAGCCGCCATAAGGCGAGTGTCTTAAACTCACCTTCGGTGATTACGACCGGGAGCGTGGCCTCTTGCCACAGACTTTGGTCGATTCCCGGCAGGAGGTAGAGCATGTTTGATCGACCTGGCGGACTGAGATATTTTTGTTTCGGTTTGAGATTGCCGGCGGCATCGTATTCGAGGTCTGGCTGATCGCGGCGCAGCCGGTAATCGCGAATTTGACCGGAGCCTGGCCGGAAATAGGGGATGAGGATGCCGGCGTAATTGCCACTCTTGCGGCCGATGATTTCAGCGCCGGTCAAGGAATCAACCCGCCGGAGCCCCGCCTGATCAGCCACGGCATCATCAATCCAGCGAGTCTCCAGAGCCGCATAGTCGCTGGGGGAGAGGTCCGAGCCGACCAGCCTTGGCGCTGTGGCCCGGGCGGCTCCGTAGGTGCCCCCGGAACTAACAAATGGCGCCCCGTCGAGCGGATTTTCTTCACTCGTTTCCGGACAGTGGTGGTGTATACTGTGGTTGTCGGAATTCAATTTTCACCCCAATGGGTCGACGGCTCGCGTTCGTAGCGCGGGCCATCGTCGTTTATGGCGCAACCTCTGGAAACCGGGATCAGGCATTGGAGGCAAGGGGTCAATTTGTTGCGCTCAACCTGCCCGTGAGTCAGGCTGGGTTTCCTGATGACAATAGCGGAAGCACTTGTCTACGACACAGGCACCTCCCTAGGGAGCCGGTGGCGGGTGACTACCCCACCAAAACCCCCACCAATAAGCGACAAATGGTGAGTAAATATAGGGAAAATTGAGGACCTAATGGGAATAAAGTGAAGATAAGTGACTGAAAAGTAAAGCGAGCGGAAGCCTCCGGAGCAAAAGGTCGGTGGTTCGAATCCACTCGGGCGTACCAGAAACTTGACACCTGGCGGGTTGAATTCCCGCCACGGCCGGTTGCTTGACTCCTTGCGTCATTTGAGGTCTAGCAGGGTAATGAAAAAAGGCTCCTGAGATCCGCTTGGTAGCGCAAAGTGTACTCTTTGGGCACGCGAAACTCATAGAAATGCGGGATCTTGGGTGCCCGAAAGCCGTTTCGGGCCGTTCGGGCACACTTCTCCCTATGCGGTTGCGGCCGGAACTGCCAGGGTGGCCAGCGTCCGCATCCGCACGAGGTTGTAGGCAGCAGCCGCGAAGGTGAAGATCCATCCGACACGCCACAGGCCGCGGTATTTGGTCTTTCTCTGACCGGCAACTGTCTTCAACCAGCCGAAAAACTCTTCCACTGTTTTGCGCCGTCGTTGGCTCACTGCATAGCCGCCGTGGCGTGTGGTGCGGTGGTCGATTGCACTGCCACCTCGTCGCGAGGTGTTCTGGGCTACATGCGGCGTGATGTTCATGTAGCGCAACTCCGCGACGAAATCGCGGGTGTCATATCCCTTATCGCCAGCCAACGTCACGCGGTTCGTCCCGGCGATGCGTTCGGCCATCAGCAGGGCCGCATCCCGCTCCGCCGTTCCGTTGGCTTCGATAAGTTCGGTATCCATCACTAAGCCATGCCGGTTCTCAGTCAGCACATTGCCGGAGAATGACAACTTCGATTCTTTTCCGTCGCCCTTGCGCGCCAAGCGCGCGTCCGGGTCGGTTCGGGACTCATGCGTTTGATTACTCCGCCGTTCCCCGTGAAAGTTGACCGTCGGGTTTCCAGGGTCGTCTGGTGGTTGCTGACTGCCGCCGTCTTTCGGCTGGAAGCTTTTTAGGCTGGCCCATGCCTCGATCAACGTGCCATCCACGGTGAAGTGCTCATCGCTAACTAGGTTTCGCTGCCGGGCTTCTGCCAGCACTTGATCGAAGAACCGCCGCGCCACCTCGCCATCAATGAACCGCTCGCGGTTTTTGCTGAAGGTACTCGCATCCCAAACCGGTTCATCGATGCCTAAACCCACGAACCAGCGATAAAGAAGGTTGTATTCCAACTCCTCAATAAGCTGGCGTTCGCTGCGCACACTGTACAGAACCATCAGCAACAGTGCCCGCAGCAGTTTTTCCGGGGCAATGGATGGGCGTCCGAAAGACGCGTACAGACGGGCGAAATGGCGAGACAGTCGCTTTAACGCCTCATCGACGACCGTGCGGATCGGCCGTAACGGATGCGCCTGCGGAATCCGTTCCTCCAGACAGCCGTAACTGAAGAAGCAGTCCTGAGAGGTGTCTTGTCCGCGCATTCACTGCATCGACGATCAGAACAATTGAAAAGTAACTTGTTCTGATCATTTTTCAGCACACTGCTAGACATCGGTTCCACCTGAACGGCTACATGAAGACGTATATCCGCAATCGTCCGAGTGAATCATCGATTTTGAGGCCCGGGGTGTGCTCGTTCTGTTTGGATGGGCGGCTTTCTGCGGCGGCCGTGATGCCTTTTCCCA
>DATBID010000100.1:0-17081 GCA_036557125.1 Bryobacteraceae bacterium
GGAATAGTCGGTCTGGCTGGGAGGGGCGGCAATTGTGTGCGTGCTGCCCGCCGCCCAGTAAGCGTTCACAGGGGAGGTCTGATTTGTCCCGTCGACGACTAACGCCAATCCCGGCGGATTGGTCAGCAGTGTCATCCCCACGGCAGGCACGAACTGCGCTGTCAACGATGCCGGCGAGCTTAAAGGCGCCACTTGATAGGCGTGGATCATGTCACCGCCGTCGCTCCACGATTGAAAAAGCCACAGCACGCCGTGGTTGTCACGCTGCAAAGGTGTCGCCCCTACAGTGTGACTAGTGTTCCAGCCCCAATCGAGTGTCGTCGGCGACCTCACCGGCGCCCGGTCGGCCAGCAATTCGAATCCGTCTGGCGATGTGGTGAGAGTCACCGCTCGAGCCGGAACGAATTCCGGAAAAATGAACGTCGGGCCGTTGACGGTTACCGAGTAAATCCCCGGCAAATTGCTGCCCTGCTGCCATCCTATGAAGATATAGCCTGTGCTGGGCGTAGCCTGGACCGACACGCTTGCTCCGGCGTCCACCCAGATGTCGGCATCGCATTTGTAAGCCACGCTGTCCACCCATACTGTCCCGGGGGGTAGCGAGACTTGGCTGGAACACGGATAGAAGCGGAGGCTCACATCATACTGAACGGTTAGCTGCGCGGTATACGAAGCGATGGCCGGATCGGCGGTGACTACCACCTGGTTTGAAGGGGGAGCCACTGGCCCATTCGACGAAATCCAGGGCCCAAGCAGGTACCGCGTTTTGAATGCCGGCTCCATGTATTCCACCGGAGCGATTGACAGAATATGTTTGCTTCCCGCGGGCCAGCTAAACAGCGCCGAACCGGTGAACCATTCGCCGTCTACCTGAAACTGCGCATCCGGTGTTTGGGTCGAGATCTGGGTTACCGCAAGCTGGTCCTGGGCCGCCGAAGTCGCCGCCAGTGCCGTGAGGCAAAGCGTCCCAAGAATAAATCCCACAAGAGTTTGTCGGAAGCGGTTACTCACTCTAATGCCGCTTATCGGCTCAGCCGATATGAGTTTTATGCGGCGCTGCGCGCTGAGTTACACCGCTTTGCTTCTGCTGTGGTGCGGATTGCTTCCACGGCCGTCAATTGCGGCTGCTTTTGGAACCGTAGCCCCGATCGGGGGCGAGGCCGCCGATATCGCGCTCGATGAGTCCCGCGGAGTGTTGTACATCGCCAACTTTACGGCCGGCGCAATCAACGTGCTTTCATTAGCCACCAGTGCAATTCAAACCTCGATGCACGTGGCTCCGGGCCCTTCGGCCTTGGCCCTCTCTCCCGATAAGCGCTTTCTCGTCGTAGTACATTTTGGCAACGTCACGCCTCCGGGTTCTTCGACCAATGCGATCACTATCCTGGATCTGGTTGCAGGCGCGCGCCAGACACTGGCATTAAGCGTCCCGCCTTTGGGAGTGGCGTTCGGCGCCGATGGCCTCGCTCTGATTGCCACGACGACCCAATTCCTGCTGCTCGATCCGGTGAGCGGCGTTACTCAGTTCCTCACATCGGTTTCCAACGTCAGCGCCAACAGCATTCCAGCCTCGGCCGGAACGCCGCCAGTCCAGATCGTCGCCGCCGCCATGACTGCCTCGGGCGATGGCCAGTACATCTTCGGCCTCACCGATTCCATTCGCTTCGTCTATCAGGTCTCCCAGAAGAACCTCCGGGTCAACGGCTATGCAGCTTCTCCGGCTTTAGGCCCGCGAGTAATCAGTGCCGCGGCTGATGGATCGTATATGGCAGCGGGTTGGGCTATTTTCAATCAAAGTGGAGTTGCGCTGGCGCAATTCCCGAACCCGTCAGGGCAGTTGGCTGTCGGTTCCCATGCAATCGATTCCGCCAACGGTCTGATCTACGCGCAAATTCCGAGTGCTACCGCTGCGCCCGGCTCGCCTCCGCTGCTCACCATCGCCGACACTGACAATCTCACCGTGCATGACGCGCTCGAACTTCCCGAGAATCTCACCGGCCGGTCCGTGCTCAATTCAGCCGCCAGCGTAATGTACAGCGTCTCGGAAAGCGGCGTCGTCATCTTGCCGGTTGGCTCTCTCAATCACGCTCACCGGCTGGCCGCCGACCATCAGGACTTGGTTTTTCGCGGCAACTTCTGCCAGACCGGCGTCGTTTCTCAATCATTTCAACTCACGGATCCAGGTGGCAATCAAACCTCGTTTTCACTCAGCGCGAATCTTCCGGGAGTGAGCGTCAGCCCCTCCTCCGGCGTGACTCCAGCTACCGTTCAGGTCCAGATCGATACCACCGCCTTCCAAAACGTTCGCGGCACCACCGCGGGATTGCTTTCGATCTCCTCCTCGCAGGCAGTCGATTTGCCTCCGCCGATTCGCCTCCTCGTGAACAATCAGAGGCCGGATGAGCGCGGATACTTCACCGACGTCCCCGGAACTCTGGTCGATCTCGTGGCCGATCGGGTCCGCAACCGCTTTTACATCCTCCGTCAGGATCGGAACCAGGTACTGGTGTTTGACGGCTCCAGTCTTTCGCAGATTGCCAGTTTGCGCACCGGTGCAACTCCCACCCGCCTGGCGCTCAGCTTCGATAGCAAGTACCTGCTGGTCGGGCACGACAATTCCCAGCTTGCCTACGTCTTCGATCTGGACGCGCTCGCCCCGGTGAATCCCGTGGTTTTTCCAATCGGCCATTATCCACGCTCCATCGCAGCGTCCGGGAAAGCGATCCTGGCCGCGTCGAGAGTGGCCGGGGGGCCCAATACAATCGACCAGATCGATCTTGTCGCCCATACTGCGAGTCCTCTGCCGAGCCTGGGTGTCTTTCAAAATTCCGTCAACATCGATACGGTGCTCGCGCCCACGCCAAATGGATCAACGATCCTGGTGGCCGGGGCAGATGGCAACGTGTTTCTTTACGATTCGAGCGCCAATACCTTCACCGTCTCCCGCAAAATCGGGAGCTCTTTATCCGGAGCTTACGCCGCCTCGGGCGACGGCTGGTTCGTCGCCGGCAACGATCTCTTGAACAGCTCCCTGGTACCGGTAGCGACTTTCGCCGGCTCCCAGTTCTTCTCGGGCTTCGCATTTTCGGGGGGGCAAGGCCTCCAGTTGACTGGCCCGCCGAACTCCGCTGGCGATGGAGGTGTCATCCAACGGATCAATCTCCAGACAGCGGCGCCCATACTGCCGACCCGTGTCACGGAACAACCGATGGCCTCGGCCACTCCGTCTACTTTCACCCGAACTGTAGCTCCTCTGATGAACGGAAACACGATTATCGCGCTCACCATTTCCGGTTTCACCGCGTTGCCGGCAGCCTTCGATGCCGCGGTCGTTCCGCCTTCCGTGGCGAGCGTGGTGAATGCGGCCGACCTGAGCTCGCCGGTTGCTCCCGGCTCCTTAATTTCGGTATTCGGCTCTAACCTGAGCGCGATCAATATGGCCACATCGGAGATTCCGCTGCCCACTGCCCTCGGCGAGTCCTGCCTCACAGTCAACGGCGCTTCGATTCCGATGCTCTTCGCCTCCCCCGCACAGATCAATGCCCAGTTGCCTACGTTTCTCTCGGGCCAAGTGACGATGAACCTCTATACGCCGGGTGGCGAAAGCGACGACTATCACTTGACCGTGCAACCGGTGGCCCCGGCCATTTTTCAGGACGGAACTGCGGGTCCTCTCACTGGAATACCCGCCATCATCAAAGCGAGCAATCAGCAGTTAGTTACGGGCGCCAACCCGATTCATCCGGGAGATGTAGTCACAATCTATGCAACCGGCCTCGGCTTAACTTCCCCGCAAGTCCCGGCTGGCTGGCCGGCCCCGTCTTCGCCGATGGCCCTGCCTTTAATCACTCCCGACGTCCAACTCGGTGGCATGCCCATGGCGATTTCCTATGCGGGTCTGGCTCCCGGCGAAATCGGGGTATACCAGATCAACGCGCAGGCGCCTGCGAAACCGCCTCTGGGCGATCAGGTGCCGCTCACCATTAACCAGGCGGGCGTTTCGACATCCGTCAACGTCCGGGTAGTCGATTGAAAGGAATCATGCGGAAATACATTTGGCTCTCGATTGCAGTCTGGGCCGCTCACGCCCAGACTCGGGAAATCGGTGTGATGGGAGGCGGCGGCTTTCTACCGGGAGTACCGGTTGCCGGAGCGCCCTCTTCGGTTTCCGCCGGATTTCAAAGCGGCCTCGTTGTGGGCGCGTCCTTTACTCAAAACATGTATTACCACCTCAGCGGTGAGATTGGCTATCTCTACGAACAGCGTAATCTCCAACTCAGCTCCGGATCCGATTCCGCTACCTTCTCCGGCCACGCGCACGTGCTCGAATACGAGCTTCTTTATCACCTTCACCCCCGAAATGCTCGCGTGCGCCCGTATTTCGCCGTTGGGGGTGGTATGAAAATCTTTGAAGGCACAGGATCGGAGGCCGCTTACCAGCCCTTAATGCAGTATGCTTTCCTGACCCGCACGCGGGAACTCAAGCCGCTCGTGACCTTTGGCGGCGGCGTAAAACTCGCTCTGCGCGGAAGAATGGCCGCCCGCTTTGATTTGCGGGATCAGCTCACCACCTTCCCAACCAAGCTGATTTCCCCCGCTCCCGGCATGGCTATCAACAGTTGGCTACATGACTTCATCCCCACTCTCGGTGTGGAGTGGTCGCTGGATAACGCGCGCTAGCTCTTTACTTCGCGCCCGCGTGCTGCAGTTCTACGTTAATCAGCAGTTCCAAATCTGGCCACTGCAACCCGCCGATTTTGCGCCCATTGATAAAAAGCGTCGGCGTGCCGCGCAATTCTAGCGAACGGCCCTCGGCGATGCTCTGGTTTACTTCCCCTTCGGTCGCTTTGGTGTCGATACACCGCCCCAGTTGTAGGGTGTCCAGATTGTTCTGGCCTGCCCACCCGGTCACCTTGGCCTTGAGATTATCGCCCTCGATCTCCTGCTGGTTGTCGTAGATCCAGTCGTAAAATCGCCAGAACGCCTGCCCATCCTGGTGATAGACGCAGCGGCCGGCAATGGCTGCGGCCCGCGCCCACGGGTGGATGGATTCGAGCGGAAAATCCTTGAAATACACCTTCACCTTACCGGCAAATGTTTCGGGGACATTGTGCCGCAGCAGCGGCGCTTCCATTCGGCAGTCGGGGCACTCCAGGTCTCCAAATTCCACAATCGTCACCGGCGCGTTCGCCGGTCCGAAACTCGGTGCACCCGCCAGTTTCAGCTTGTCGAGATTCGCCTGGAAGGGATTTTGGTTCAGATGGTATACGTCGCCCTCAATAATCGTCTTGCCATCGGCGGAAACATAATACAGTTCATCTTTGCCACCGTTGTCGAAGCTTAGGTGTACCGCAACCTCCGAAAACCCAGGTATATCCTTTGATGGTTTAGGATCGTCTATTTTGTAGGTCACCGAACCCCGGTAGAGGTTGAGGTATCGGAGATAGGCTTCGAGCGCGGCCTTATCGAACCCACGCGTCTTTGCGGAAGCCGAAGCCGCCGTCTGTCCGAATCCCCACCCTGCCGTCAGCAGGGCCGCGGTCAATAATGCAACGAATCTCATGAAAACAGAACCCTCACGATTCTAATATGTCCATAGCCTCGAATCCAGCCAATGGAGCCCGACTCAACTACAATGGCGGACAGCGAAGGCGCAACTGTGCTCACCGTAGGTCACTCGAACCGGCCCTTGCCGGCATTCCTCGAACTTCTGGAAGCGCACCGCGTAGGTCTCCTGGTGGATGTCCGCACCATTCCCCGCTCCAGGTACAATCCTCAATTTAATCAGGAAACTCTGGCCGAATCTTTGGCCGCGCGCGAAATCGCCTACGAGCATATGCCCGGCCTGGGCGGTCTGCGCCATCCCCGCAAGGATTCCCTCAACACCGGCTGGCGGAACGACAGTTTTCGCGGCTATGCCGATTACATGCAAACCGAAGAGTTCGCCCGCAATCTGGAAAAGCTGTGCGATCTCGAAGCAAGCCGGCAAGCCCGCGCCGAAGGCAAACCCGCCATCGCCATTATGTGCGCGGAGGCCGTGCCCTGGCGCTGCCATCGCTCCCTGATCGCGGATTCCCTCACCGCTCGCGGCATTCCTGTCGCGCATATTATGAGCGCCTCTAAAGCCGATCCGCATAAACTCACTTCGTTCGCGCGGGTCGCGGGTACTACCGTCACCTATCCCGGAGCCGTCCTCAACCTCTTCGAACAGCCGTAACCGAATTGCTTACAGTGTTACGCTCGATGTTGTGTTCCGGCGCGTCATCTGGATCGTTCTCGATAGCGTAGGAATCGGCGAGATGCCGGACGCGGCCGCGTACGGAGATGCCGGCAGCGACACGCTTGGCAATATCGCCCGCATGCGCGGCCTGCGCGTCCCACACCTCGCCCGCCTTGGCTTGGGCAACATCAAACCACTCACTGGCATCGCCGCCGAGCCTCACCCCGATGCTGCTTTCGGGCGCTGCGCGCTGGCCTCTCCGGGAAAAGACACGACCACCGGGCATTGGGAGATGGCCGGCATCCATCTCGAGAGCCCCTTTCCGCTCTATCCCCACGGCTTCCCGCCGGAAATCATGCAGGAATTTGAGCAGCGTATTGGCCGCCATACGCTCGGCAACGAACCCGCCTCCGGCACGGAAATCATCAAAGAGTTGGGCGAAGAGCACATGCGCAGCGGTTCGCCCATTGTCTACACTTCGGCCGACAGCGTCTTTCAGGTGGCCGCCCACGAGGAAATCATCCCGCTGGCCGAGTTGTACCGCATCTGCGAAACCGCGCGCGCCCTTCTCCGCGGCCCGCACGAAGTAGGCCGCGTCATCGCCCGTCCCTTTATTGGCTCGCCCGGCCAGTTCACACGCACCGCCAATCGTCACGACTACGCCGTCCCGCCGCCTCCCGGAATGCTCCTCGACCGTCTGGCCAAGCGCTCCGTAGCTGTGCACTCCATCGGCAAAATTTCCGACGTCTTTCTCGGTCGCGGCATCTGCCGCTCGGACAAGACCAAAGACAACGCCGATGGCATGGCCAAGACCCTCCAGGCAATGCGGTTCACCCGTGAGGGCCTTATCTTTGTGAACCTGGTCGATTTTGACCAGCAGTTCGGCCACCGCAACGATGTCGAAGGTTATGGAGCCGCCCTGGAACAGTTCGATCAGTGGCTGCCCCAATTTCAAAGCGCTCTTGAGCCGGACGACCTCGCCATCATCACTGCCGATCACGGCTGCGATCCCACCACTCCCTCCACCGACCACAGCCGCGAATATGTCCCGTTGCTCGTCCACGGTCGCGAGTCACGCAGTGGTGTCAATCTCGGTCTGCGCGCCACTCTGTCCGATATCGGCCAGACCGTCGCCGCCAATTTCGGTGTCTCCATCGCGCACGGAGAAAGTTTTCTACCGCAAATCCTATGAGAAGACCTGTGATGGCGGGCAATTGGAAAATGTACAAGACGCCCGCGGAAACCGCAGCCTTTTTTGAGGCGTTCCGGCCGCTGGTGGCGCAATCCACGCATTGCGAAATCGTCATCTGCCCTCCTTTTACGAACCTTGCGGCGGCGGCCGATGCTGCCCGCGGTTCCCTCATCGCCATCGGTGCGCAAAATATCGGGTGGGCCAGGGAAGGCGCTTTCACCGGCGAAGTCTCAGGCCCGATGATTTGCGCCACCGGCGCTACGCACGTCATTGTGGGCCACAGCGAGAGGCGTCAATATTTCTGCGAAACCGATGAATCGGTTCTCCGGCGAACGGAGGCGGCCCTAGAATCCGGCCTCATTCCCATCGTCTGCGTCGGCGAGCGTTTAGAAGAACGCGAAGCCAGTCGCACAACGGATGTGCTCACCCGCCAATTCGCGCACGGCATCGCCGGCCTCACTCCTGATCAATTTGTGCGTATCGTCATCGCCTACGAACCGGTCTGGGCCATCGGCACCGGGAAGACCGCCACGCCCGAAATTGCCGCCGATGCCCACCGCACCCTTCGCGACGAAGTCCGCGCCCGTTACGGCAAGGATGCCGCCGATCGCGTCCGCATCCTCTACGGCGGCAGCGTCAAACCCGATAACGTCAGATCGCTCATGGCCCAGCCGGAAATCGATGGCGTGCTCGTAGGCGGCGCCAGCCTTGTCCCCGCCTCTTTCGCGTCGATTGTGAATTTTTAGCCTCAGATTTCGACCGCGAATTTGCAGTGCCTTGGCCGAAGGTTTGCAGGTAACTGTGTGGAGTGTAATTATGTCGCGTCTCCACGAACTGCGTGTCGCCGTCATTGCCACTGATGGCGTTGAAGAAATCGAACTGACCAGCCCTCTCAAGGCTCTCCGTGAGGCTGGCGCGCGCGCCGATGTGGTCTGTTATCACGGAGGCGAGATCCAGGGATTTCAACACCTTGACAAAGCCGGCAAGATTAAAGTGGACCGTACCCTGGATCAAGTCAGCCCGAACGACTATGACGCCCTGCTGCTGCCTGGCGGGGCTTTAAACGCCGATCAGATGCGCGCCAACGCCAAGGTCCGTCAGTTTATTTATGAAGCGGATCGCGGCGGTCTGCCTATCGCCGCAATTTGCCATGCGCCCTGGGAGCTCATCTCGGCCGGCATCGTCAGCGGCCGCACGCTCACAAGCTGGCCCACGATTCAAGATGATGTGCGCAATGCGGGCGGCCGCTGGGAAGACCGGGACGTCGTCGTCGATTCCAATCTGGTCACCAGCCGCGGCCCCCGGGACCTCCCCGCTTTCAACCGCGAGATGCTCGCGTTGTTCGAGCGAATTCCGGCGGAGGCCCACCGTTAGTCCGTTGTAAGCGGAGCCCGGTGTGATCCGCTTTGCCCTTTCCAACCCCCAAGCCGAACCTGTAACCCTAAAGTCGGTCTGGGATTTGATCGTGCAAACCGTCTCCAACTGGGCTACCATCAATCCGCCACATTTGGCTGCGGCGCTGGCCTTCTACACCATGCTCTCGCTCGCGCCCCTGCTGGTCATCTCGGTCGCCATTGCAGGGTTCGTGCTTGGGCGTCAGGCGGCTCTGAGCCAGATAGTCTTGCATATCCAACACCTCGCCGGTCCGGCTGCGGCCAAAGGCGTCCAGGCGATCATCGAGCAAATCAAGAGTGGTCATTCCAGGCAGATCGCCACGATTACCGGTGCATTCGTGCTTTTGTTCGGAGCTTCCGGCGTGTTCAGCGAATTGCGCGATTCGCTGAACCGGGTCTGGCGAACCACCACGCCCGAACATGGCTGGAAAGACATCATCCGTAATCATTTGTTTGCATTCTTACTAGTGCTGGCCGCCGGTCTGCTCCTGCTCGTTTCCCTGCTCACGAGCGCATTTCTGGCCATCGCTGGAAAGCACTTCGCCGGCATGCTTCCACTACCTAGTCCATTTCTTCAGTTCGCTAATTTCATCGCCACAGCCGCCATGGCCACCCTTTTATTCGCGCTTCTATACCGATATCTGCCCGATGTCCGAATCAAGTGGTTCGACGTTTGGATCGGCGCGGCCATCACCGCCCTGCTGTTTACCGTTGGAAAGCTTCTGATCGGCTTTTACCTGGGGCGGGTCACCGTGGGATCGCCGTACGGCGCGGCGGGTTCCCTGGTCGTTTTCCTGGTGTGGATCTATTATTCGGCGCAAGTCTTCTTTCTCGGCGCCGAATTTACGCGGATATTCTCCGAACGCCACGGCTCGCGCGCTCCCTTACGGCCGGAGCAGAAGCCGCCGAAAAAAAACCCGCGCACGAACCGCTCCCAACCGAAAGCCGCCTGATCCGTCCGCGGTTCGTGGGCTTCCATTCCAAACAATTCTTTCGTTACGAAGCAAACAGTCGTCTGCCGCATTGCTCATCTACTCTGTGGATTCGGATCTATCGTGAGAAAGGTACTTACCTCTCAGGAGAATACTTCGTGGAATTCATCACACATAACAGACACGCGGTAAATATGGCTTCTTGGGATCGCGCGGTTTCCATCCTGGCGGGCGGCCTGCTGGCAGGCTCGGGGCTCGCCCGGGGTCCGAGAGGCCTCCCGCGCGCTTTACTCGGCGCTGCGCTTATCGAGCGCGGCGTCACCGGTCACTCGCTCTTCTATGAAATCTTCGGATTCCGCACCGCCCCGCTCGGGCAAGGCGCCGCCACCACCAGCGTGCCTTACGAGTTGGGCCTCCGGGTCGACCGCGCCATCACCATTAATCTCCCCCGGCCCGAGGTTTTCCGGTTCTTCCGCAATCTCAGCAATCTCTCGCAATTTCTGAGTCATGTTGAATCGGTGGCCGAGACTCGCGAAGGCCGCTCCCACTGGGTCGTGCGCGCTCCGGCCGGCCACAGCTTCGAGTGGGACGCGGTGCTTCATAACCAGCGCGAAAACGAACTGATCGCCTGGCGCACTCTCCCCGGCGCCGATGTCGATCACGCCGGCTCTGTTCTGTTCCGCGATGTTCCCGGAGGCCGCGGCACCGAAGTGCGCATCGAGCTGCAATACAACCCGCCAGCGGGCGCGGCCGGCGCTCTCATCTCCAAGCTTTGGGGTGAGGAGCCTACCCAGCAGATTGATGACGACCTCCGCCGCCTCAAACAAATTTTGGAAGTCGGCGAGGTCCTCACCACCGAAGATCAACCTCGGGGCGCCGCTGCCCAAGGCGAGGCGCAAAGCTGGATTGGCCGCCGCAAGCGCCCCTCCACCCGCGAAGCCATCGTCGAAACTGCATCAGAAGCGTCCTTCCCGGCCAGCGATGCCCCGTCTTACACTCGATAAATCGAAGGAGGAGGAGATGAAAGCCGTCTGCTGGAATGGAACTCACAACGTGCGAGTCGAAGAAGTTGCCGACGCCCGCATCCTCAACCATCGGGACGCCCTCGTAAAGGTCACTCTAACCGCCATCTGCGGCTCCGATCTGCACCTGTACGACGGCGTCATCCCTACCATGCATAAGGGCGATATCCTCGGCCATGAATTCATGGGCGAAGTGGTCGAGGTTGGCAGGGACGTCGAGCGCCTCAAAAAGGGCGACCGCGTAGTCGTGCCCTTCACTCTCTCCTGCGGCCGATGTCTGTATTGCCGGAAGGGCCTCTGGTCGCTGTGCGAGAATTCCAATCCCAATGCCCCCATGGCTGAAGCCGTGTATGGCAGTTCCACAGCCGGACTATTCGGGTATTCCCACCTGTTTGGCGGCTTTGCCGGCGGCCAGGCGCAATATGCGCGAGTGCCGTTCGCCGATGTGGGCCCCTTGCCGGTTCCTCCCGAGCTCCCCGACGATCAAGTCCTCTTCCTCTCGGATATCTTCCCCACCGGCTACATGGCCGCCGAAAATTGTGACATCCAGCCCGGCGACACCATTGCCATCTGGGGCTGCGGACCTGTTGGCCAGTTCGCTATTCGCAGTGCGTATCTTCTGGGCGCCGAACATGTAGTTGCCATCGACGATGTTCCCGCCCGCCTGGAAATGGCCCGCCGCGGCGGCGCCGAACCGCTCGATTTGGCCGCCATCGATGTGCTCGAAAAACTAAAGGACCTTACCGGAGGGCGCGGTCCGGACGCCTGCATCGATGCAGTCGGCATGGAAGCCCACGGTATGACTCGCGGATCGCACCCGATTCGCCAAGCCATCCAGGCCTGCCGTCCGGGCGGCACAGTCTCCATTCCCGGAGTCTACGGCGGCTTTATCGATAAGTTCCCAATCGGCGCGGCCTTCGCAAAGGGCCTCACACTCAAAATGGGCCAAACTCACGTGCCTCGTTACATGCGGCCCCTGCTCGATCGCATCCGCAAAGCCGAAATCGATCCCAGTTTCGTCATCACCCACCGCTTCCCCCTCGACGAAGCGCCCGAGGCTTATCGCCAATTCCGCTACGACCGCGATAATTGCATCAAAGTCGTGATGCAACCGAATTGATTCGCCGACCTCGCCGGTCTGAGCACCCGCGCCAGGCGCTTACTGCAGGAGTATTCCTTCCCCGTCTTTCGGAAACCTCCCCGCGGAGGAAACGTTTGACTGGTTGACTCACTTGGTTACCGAGTAGTAAAACGAGCGAATATGCGTAATTTTCTGGTGCTTTCTATCGCGTGTCTTTTAATCATTCTTTTCGCTGCCGGCACAACCACTCACGCTCAATCTCCCACAGCTCAGGCAACATCCCTGCCCAACCTCTTTCCCCTGCTGAATTCCAGCGGTTTTGTCGAGACCTACAATCTCAACAACACTGCCATTGATCTAACAGGGCCCTTCTTCCAATCTTTGGGCACCAATGGGCGTTCCTGTTCGTCGTGTCATCGTCCGGAGGGAGCTTGGTCCATTTCGGCCACCCAGGTCCAGGCGCGATTTCTTCTCACACAAGGCCTGGATCCGATTTTTCGCACCAATGACGGTTCTAACTGCGACCAGGGCATCGATACTTCCACTCTCCAAGGGCGCCGCTCGGCCTATAGTCTCCTGCTTGGCCGGGGGCTGATCCGGATCGCGATGGCCGTGCCGGCGAATGCGGAGTTCACTGTAGTCAATGTCCAGAATCCGTACGGCTGCAATGACATGTCCACGCTCTCCATGTACCGACGGCCGCTGCCCGCCACGAATCTTAGATTTCTGAGCACTGTCATGTCTGATGGCCGGGAGTCCTCGCCGCAAACCGGAACTAAGAAGATCACCTACGCAACCAATCCAGCCGACCTCCTGGCCGATTTGGCGCAGCAAGCCATTGATGCAACTACAGGCCACGCGCAGGCGGGTACGGCTCCAACGGCACTCCAAGTGGAGGACATCGTAAACTTTGAAATCCAGTTGCGGACCGCTCAGGCTATCGATTTCAAGGCCGGCTCGTTGCTGAGTGCAAACGGCGCAACCGGTGGCCCGCTTCCGCTTGCTTCCCAACCTTTCTTTATCGGAATCAACGACCCTTTCCCGCCGACTTTCGGATTCAATCCGAGCGGCGCCCCGTTCAACCCCGCGATTTACAACCTGTTTGACGCCTGGGCAAATGCACCAAACCCCGCGCGGGCCAGCATCGCTCGCGGCCAGGCGGTATTCAATACTAAGACAATCAATATTACCGGCGTCGCGGGCATCAACGATGTTCTCTGCGTGGCATCTTTTCAAGGGACATGCGGAACCTGCCACGACGCACCCAACGTGGGGAATCATTCCTACCCTGCGCCTCTCAACATCGGCGCCGGCGACCTGACGAGTCCTTTGAATCTGAGCTATCTCCCAGTATTCACTCTGCGGAACAATACGACCGGCGAAACGGCTCAGACAACCGATCCCGGACGGGCGCTGGTTACCGGCGCGTGGTCCGATATTGGGAAGGTCAAGGGCCCCATTCTTCGCGGGCTCGCCGCGCGTGCCCCATACTTCCACAACGGATCGGCTAACAGTTTAGCCGATGTTGTCACGTTTTACGACAAACGTTTCCACATAGGCTTCACCGAGCAAGAGAAAGAAGACCTGGTCGCCTTTCTAAACAGCCTTTAGCGCGCAGCCCCAGACGTTTGTCACCGGGCGCACAATTCGGGATAATAGACTCCGAGCGCCCGGATAAACAAAAACCATGATTGCTCGCTTTTTCAAACTTTTCGCCTTCGCATCGCTCGCGGCTTTGCTGGATGCGCAATCGCAAGGCACCGTGAACGGCCCGGTCGCGGGCTACGTTTTCGACAGCGCTGCCCAAGGCTTGCGCCCTATTCTTGGCTTGCCCGGCGCCTCGCGGCTCGGCAACCCGCTGAGTTTCGGCTACCAGGTGTCAGCGGCCTTCGTTGCGCCCCGCCTCGATACCGTCCTCGCCGTAGCGCCGGATGGCGGTCCGCATTTTTTCAGCATCCAGAATGGCGCCCTGAATGAGGTCGCGGTTAACGGGCTCGCCGCCGCGGTGTCTCCTTATCTGGTTGCCTTCAGCCCCTCCGGCGGATCGCTGGCCATCTATACCGGCAAGGCTGTGCAGGTTATCACCGGGTTGCCCGGATCGCCTGTCGTTAGCGGCGCGGCCGATCTCACATCCCTCGGCGCCCCCTCCGCGATGGCTCTCAGCGACGATGGTGCGGCTCTCCTGATCTCAGTCAACAATTCCATCCACCTGTTCGGCTCCTACGCCGATCTCGGCAAGCTAATGGATACCGGCGCAAGCTCGGCATTCGCATTCGCCATCGGCAGCCATGATGCGGCCATTTCCGATACCGGCGCCGGCGTGGTTCTTTATCGGGATCTCACCGGATCCGGCGCTTCCCAAGTCGTCGCTGCGCCCGATTCAAGCGGTAAGCCGTCCTCCGCGCTGGCCTTTTCCGCCGATGGCGCCGCCATATACCTGGCCAATGCTTCCACCCAGACAATCACGCGTTTGGATCTCACCGCGGGAGCCAGCGCCATCCTTCCCTGCTCGTGCACGCCCACAGCCCTCGCGCGCATGGGCAACGTCTTGCGCCTCACCGAACTTTCTTCCGACCCGCTCTGGCTTCTCGATCGACCCGATGGCGCCCAGCCCGGAAACAATGCCCGCGTGGTATTCGTGCCGGCGCTGGTACAATCGGCCGCTAATCCGCCGCGCCACGCCTCGCCCGTCCACCGCGAGCCAAATCGAAAATCTGTAGAAACAGACCCGGCGCTCAGGTATCCACGATAAGGATTCCGTCACCGGTGATCCAGGACATTGCGGCAATCACCGTTACCGCCGTGATAGCCGTCACGGCAATGATAACGGTCCGCTAAGACTAAGCACCGACACAAACCAATGGCCTCCATGCAACACGGTCCCGCCTCCGAGTTCCGCCAGTAGTCCCTCGGGTGTGAAGTAGCGCTTGTAGACAGCGTGGCGCGAGCCATCCTTCAAAACGCGCTGTTGCACCTCCTCCATTCCGAATTGCCCGTGGGCGCCCGCGTCTACGATCAAGATTCGCGGAGCTACCCGTCGCGCCTCAACCAGGAAGCGCTGCCTTTCGGGCGGCCTGAGGTGGCCATAGAAATGGGAGGCGCACAGACAATCGAAAGCGCCCGAAGGGAATGGGAGAGCGAGCGCATCGGCCTGAACCACGCGGGGCGGGGCATCCACCATGTCGAGGCGCTCGCGCGCGATGGCCAGCATGCGCGAGCTCTGATCGGCAGCGACGACGCGGCCGCGCAGGTGCCGTGTCAAGAAGCCGGTGCCGCACGCCACATCCAGCACGCGGCGGAAAGAGCGCGCGCGAAGAGCTGAAAACAATTGCGCGACTTCTTCCTCCCACCCCGGACGTTCGCGAGCCGCATACAAGCCTGTACCGAGCCACCAATCGTCGTACTCGGGAGCTCGCTGGTTGTAGTAGGCTCGTTCGGCTGCGGTCAAATCTACACCAATACAGTGAAAGTCGCTTCGCTGCGTTCGACGGGGCGATAGAGGGTATCGCGCTCGACAGGTTCGCGGCCGGCTTTACGGATCAGTTGCAGCAGTTCGGCGCGGCGCAGACCCTGCTTGGTAGTGGCGCCGGCATCGTGGTAGATGTGCTCCTCGACAATCGTGCCGTCGATATCGTCAGCGCCGAAACGGAGGGCGATCTGCGCGACCTTGGGCGTCATCATCACCCAATACGCCTTGATGTGAGGAATATTGTCGAGCATCAGGCGGGAGACGGCGATGTTTTTGATGTCGTCGAAACCGGTGGTTTTGGCGATGTGGTCGAGGGCGGTGTTGTCCGGGTGGAAGGCCAGCGGAATGAAGGTGACGAAGCCGCGCGTCTCATCCTGTAATTCGCGCAGGCGGATGAGGTGATCCACGCGGTCGGCTTCGTTTTCGATGTGGCCGTAGAGCATGGTGCAGTTGGAGCGCAGGCCCAACTGGTGCGCGGTGCGAGCGGTTTCGAGCCACTCGTGACCATCGATCTTGTGATCGCAGATGATGCGCCGGACCGGCTCATTGAAGATCTCTGCGCCGCCGCCGGGGAGAGAATCCATACCGGCATCGCGGAGGCGCACGAGAGTTTCGCGAATGGAGATTTTGGTGCGTCGCGCGAGATAGGCGATCTCGACCATGGTGAAGGCTTTAAGGTGGACCTGCGGAAAACGCTGCTTGAGGCCGCGAAGCATTTCGCAATACCAATCGAGCGTTAATTCCGGGTGCAGACCGCCGACAATGTGAAATTCGGTTACGGCTTCGCTCCAACCCTCGCCCGCGCGATGCCACACCTCTTCCAGCGACATTGTGTAGGCCTTGGGATCTCGCACGCGCTTGCCGAAGGCGCACAGACGGCAGCTTGCCACACACACATCGGTTGGGTTGATGTGGCGGTTCACGTTGAAGTAAGTAGTGTTGCCGTGGAGGCGTTCACGCACCAAGTTGGCGAGGTAGCCGAGAGCGAGAATATCGGAGGTACGATAGAGCGCCACTCCGTCATCGAAGGAGAGGCGCTCGCCGACTTCGACCTTGCGGCGGATTGGTGAAAGACGGGTATCTTCAAATACAGCTTGCGGCATCTGCGGCTCCACTCAAGCGCCTGGTTTTAAAGGAATATGTAGCAGCCCAGAAAAAAGAATAGCACGCTGGGCCTTGTGCGTTACTCTCCTGTTTGACCGTGTAGCCACGCTGCGATAGGGTGGGGACGACGATTGTTTTCGACGGGAGGGACCATGACCATTACCCTCGACATCCGGCCCGAGGTTCAGGCCGAACTGGAGCGGCAAGCGGCGGCCGAAGGGCGCGCGATTGAGGCGATCGCCGTAGACTTGCTGGAGATGGCGGTACGTCTCCCAGAATCGCCGCGCCGCACCGGTCAGGATCTGATCGACGTGTGCGCTGAAGTCCGCGGACTGCTAACCGATAACGAAATCGAGAAAATTTTCACCCGGAATCGATCGACTGCCCGGCCTGTGGATCTGTTGTGAACGGCGGTTTTCTTCTGGACACTAAAATTCCGTTTGAGTCGATGCGCCCGCGCCCAGAACCTAAAGTCAAAAGCTGGGTCGCCGCGCAGGTAATGGGGTCGTTATTTATTAGCGTTGTCAGCATTGGAGAACTGGAATCGGGCTTCACGACCATGCCGGACGCCGGGGCCGGATGGAGTCGTGGCTGGAACGGCGCCTCGCGCTGCTGTTCGAGGGACGGGTGCTGCCGATTACGCAGAAGATCGCCTCGCGGTGGGGCC
>DATBID010000101.1:0-4577 GCA_036557125.1 Bryobacteraceae bacterium
AGGCAGGAACTTGAGCGCCAGCCACCGAAAGATATAGTCCATCAACGATTTCGCATAACCGATTTCCCGGTTGCTCGACCAGCCGCTGGGCTCAAAGCGCGTATGGCTGAACTTGTCGCATAACACCTTCAGCGGAACGCCATATTGGAGGGCCAGTGACACGGCCGTCGCGAACGAGTCCATCAGCCCCGAGACCGTGGAGCCTTCCTTGGCCATGGTGATGAAGATTTCGCCCGGCTGGCCATCCTCGTACATGCCAACGGTGATGTAGCCCTCGTGGCCGCCGATGGAGAATTTGTGCGTGACCGAGCGGCGCTCATCGGGAAGTTTGCGGCGCACGGGGCGGTAGACAATCTTCTCCGCCGCAGGAGTTGCTTGCGCCACGGCTGCTACAGGCTTCTTTTCGCCTTTGCCCGAGCCTGAACTGAGCGGCTGCACCTTTTTCGAGTTGTCGCGATAGATGGCAACAGCCTTCAGCCCGAGCTTCCAGCTTTCGGTGTAGGCGCTCATGATCTCCTCCACCGTGGATTCTTCGGGCATGTTGATGGTTTTCGAAATTGCGCCGGAGATGAAGGGCTGCACGGCGGCCATCATCTTGATGTGCCCCATGTAGTGAATGGAACGGGTGCCGTTCTGCGGGCGGAAGCTGCAATCGAACACCGGGAGGTGCTCCGGCTTGATGTGCGGCGCGCCTTCAATAGTGCCGGTGGAATCGATATGGGTGACGATGGCCTCCACCTGGTCGGGGGAGTAGCCCAGCTTGATAAGGGCCTGCGGCACGGTGTTGTTGACGATCTTGATCACGCCGCCGCCTACGAGCTTCTTGAATTTCACTAGCGCCAGGTCGGGCTCAATGCCGGTGGTGTCGCAATCCATCATGAAGCCGATCGTTCCTGTGGGCGCGATCACGGTCACCTGCGCGTTGCGATATCCCGAGCGCCGGCCGGATTCATACGCCTCTTCCCAGCAATGCTGCGCGCCCTGGTACATGGCGGTGGGCAGGTTATTGCGGTTGAGACGGGCGGCGGCGTCGCGGTGCATTCGGATGACTTCCAGAAACGGCAGCTCGTTGGCCGGGTAGCCCGGGAAAGGCCCCGTCGTCTCGGCAATACGCGAACTGGTGAGATACGCCTGGCCGCACATGATGGCCGTGATCGCTCCAGCAAAGTCGCGGCCCTGATCGCTGTCGTAGGGAATGCCCATCGACATCAGCAGGGCTCCCAGATTTGCGAAGCCGAGGCCGAGCGGGCGGAAATTGTGGGAGTTGCCGCCGATTTTTTCAGTGGGGTAGCTGGCGTTATCGACAATGATTTCCTGCGCCAGGATCATGGTATCCACTGCGTGGCGGAAGGCTTCCACATCGAACTGACCATCCGGCCCAACAAACTTCATTAGGTTCAGCGACGAGAGGTTGCAGGCCGAATCGTCGAGGAACATGTACTCGGAGCAGGGATTGGAGGCGTTGATGCGGGCCGTATTTTTGCAAGGATTCCAGCGGTTCACGGTGGTATCGAACTGCATGCCGGGGTCGCCGCACTGGTGAGTGGCTTCGGCAATTTGGCGCAACAGATCGCGCGCCTTGTACCGCTTCACGGGCTGGCCACTGACGACGGATTTGCTCCACCATTCGCCATCGCGCTCTACACCTTCCATAAAGTCCTCGGTGACACGCACGGAGTTGTTGGCGTTTTGGAAGAAGATGGAACTGTAAGCGTCGCCATCGAGCGAGGAATCGTAGCCGGCTTCGACCAGGGTGTGGGCTTTCTTTTCCTCTTTGGCCTTGCACCAGATGAACTGCTCGATATCGGGGTGGTCGGCGTTGAGGATCACCATCTTGGCGGCGCGCCGGGTCTTGCCGCCGGATTTGATAACGCCGGCAAAAGCGTCGAAACCCTTCATGAAGGAGAGCGGGCCGGAAGCGCGGCCTCCGCCGGATAGAATGGCGTCTTCTTCCCGCAGCGTGGAAAGGTTGGTGCCCGTCCCGGAGCCCCATTTGAACAGCATGCCCTCGGTCTTCGCCAAATCGAGGATGGAATCGAGGGAATCTTTCACGGAGACGATGAAGCAGGCGGAGCACTGCGGGCGGGCCTCGGCACCTGATTCGAGTTTGATCACCCGGCCGGCGGCTTCGTCATAAATCCAGCCGTAGCCGCGAGTCTCCCGGGTACCCACGTTGAACCAGACTGGGGAATTGAAGCAGGCTTTCTGGGTAAGCATCAGGTGCGCCAGTTCGGCGCGGAAATTTTCGGCGTCTATGCCGGTGCGGAAGTAGCCATCCTTTTGACCCCATCCGGTGATGGTGTTTACCACCCGCTCCACCAGTTGGGCCACGCTCGTTTCCCGTTCCGGGGATCCGAGTTTACCGTGAAAGTACTTGCTGGCCACGATATTGGTGGCGGTTTGCGACCAATCCCCCGGGACCTCTACATCGCGCTGCTCGAAGATAATTGCGCCCTTATCATTGCCGATGGAGGCGGTACGGGTTTCCCACTGTACAGTGTCGTACGGCGATTTCCCAGTCTCCAACCTGGCAGTGAAGTATCTGGGGAACACCAGCCCGGCTTCCGCTGTGATGCTGGTTCTCAATGCTTCCATTTTCGCATTCTGATCGACGGAAAGATGTCTCACGATTTTCCTCCGGAGATTGTCACAAAAGCGTGACTTGGTAATCATGACCCCATATATAGTGTCGCGTCAAGAATTTTATCTATATTTTGTGTGTAGGGTTTACAGATAGGGGGCAAGGGTATCGGTGGGGATTTAGGGACGAGGGGGCCGCGCTTAGGCCACGGACTGGTGGATCGAACCTCCGGCGGCGCGGGCCTGATGGGGGCCGAAGTGGCGGCGGGCGGCTGCCACCACTCGTTCTACTTCGTCGCGGTGGAAAGGTTCGGGGAGAAGGTCGTAACCGCCGCAGTTGAGCACTTCGGACCAGAGCTGCTCATCCGCGGTGCGGGAGGTGACGATCAGTTGCGGCGGATGCGCGCGGCGGGCGAGATTCTTGAGCACTTTCTTCCAATCCCAGCCGGAGCAGTGGGAGCGCGTAATGACGACATGCACCGAATCGCGATCCAGATGTTCCTGGGCTTTCTTCCAGTCTCGAGCCTCGTATAAACACCAACCGGCTTCGCGGAAAACCTGACAAATCACCAGCCGGCCATCATTATATTCGCCTACAAGGAGCGCGCAAACAGAATCTTGAGGGTTGTTCATGCGGATAAAAACTCCCCCTACCCGGTTGTCTTCTGGAGAACGGCGGTACGCCAAGCCGCGTGAAATTCAAGCTTACACCGCAGGCAAGCGCCACCGAAAAATACTTTGGAGTCCGAAGTGCGAAACTTAACCGCTCATGGTGCGCTCTGAAAACCAGTGAACACTATGATTCGGGAACGGCGTGCCGCTCGAGCAAATCGATGGCGCTCCGGTTGCCTTGCGCTTCAGCGGCGCGCGCGTGCCGCCAGGCGGCTCGGTTGTCGCTGCGGATAGCGTAGATTTGCGCGAGTTCCACGTGAGCCTCGGCGAAAGCCGGATCGAGCCGCACCGCTTCGAGCAGGAGGCCCAGCGCTTCCTCCTCGCGCCCTTCGATGCGATAGAGCTGCGCCAGGTTTTTGTAAGGGCGTGCATTCGCCGGCTCGCGCTCAATCCAGGCGCGCTGCTCGGCGATGTGACGACGGGTCTCGTGCGCGAGCGCAGTCTCGATAACTTGTTTTCGCCAGAAGCTCACGGCTTTTTCCTCTGAAAGCTCATGGCTGCTCTCCTATCAACATCAGGCGCACATCCATCACATTGGTGAGAGTCGGGCCGGTCTTCACCAGATCTTCCAAAGCATCGAAGTAACGATAGGAGTCGTTGTCGCGCAAATAATCTGCGGCATCGGACTTGCGCCCCAGCGTGGCACCATCGGCTAACGCGCCGGCGGCATCAGTGGGACCATCAGTGCCGTCGGTGCCTGCACTAAACACTAGGGTATTATTCAAGCCGGCGATATCCAATGCGGCGGCGAGGACGAATTCCTGATTGCGGCCGCCCAAACCTTTCCCGCGCAGCGTCACGGTAGTTTCGCCTCCGGAAATTATGCAGGCGGGCGGGCGCACGGGAGCGCCGAAGCGGACAACCTCGCGGGCGATGGCGGCGTGCATGCGAGCGATCTCGCGGGTCTCTCCCTGAATTTCACTGGAGAGCACGAGCGTACGAAAACCGAATTGGCGGGCCCGGTGGGCTGCGGCGTCGAGAGCCAGGCGGTTGCTGCCGATAATGCTGTTCCGGACTCGGCGGAAGAGGGGATCGCCGGGCTTCGGGGTCTCGGGAACTTCGCCACCCATTCCCTGCTCGATGCGGCGCCGGACCGGGCCGGGGACGCGCTTCTCGATTCCGTACCGCTCGAAGATGCGCGCCACATCGGCAAACGTAGTGGGATCGGGGGCGGTGGGGCCAGAGCCGATGACGCCGGGATCGTCGCCGATCACGTCGGAGAGAAGCAGAGCTTCCACAGAGGCAGGCCAGGCGAGGCGAGCCAGTTGCCCTCCCTTGACGCGATCGAGGTGCTTTCGGACAGTGTTGAATTCGTGAATATCGGC
>DATBID010000102.1:0-20449 GCA_036557125.1 Bryobacteraceae bacterium
GCGAAGCCGCGATCTTCCAGAAGCTTGGGAGGCGATTGCGTTACGGTCCAAAAGGCGTCGCGGAACGTGCTCTGGCAAAACGGGCAGGGGATGCCGATCACGGATGCCCGCGCGCGTGGACGGACCACCTTATCGCGGCAACCAAGAGACCCGCCATGGCCAGCATCGACCGCGGCCCTCGCGGCCGCCGTTTCGGTTTGAAGGGAACGGTAGATTTTCAAGTCGAAACGTACGAATACAGGCAGCTACTCTCAGCGGATTGCGAATTGGCGTTGACAAACAGAAGAGCTGGCTATAAACCAATATCTAAGTGCTAAATTCCAGCGTGCCGGTCATTTCATTGCCCGGCACGTAAGACAGGCGGCCTTGTTCTGCATCGGAAAGGAGTGTCCCGATGATTCGAGCGCCACGGTTTCTGCCGAGTGGAATGTTGCTGGGTTTCGCGCTTTTTGCGAGCTCCGCAGCGGCCGACGTTGTTTCCGACACGATCACCGTTACGATTAATGGTGTAGACCAAAATGTCCCACCGATTGCGGAGGGACGGGAACCAATCCGAATAGTTGTTGTCCCGAAGGCTGACGTCCCAGCAAAGGCCGTGCCTATCACCGTCGAACTATTTGAACCGGGCAAGGACAAAAGCTCTCCGAGTGATTTCATTATCTTCGACGTCATGGCAAATGGCGACGGTCAGCTTGACTTCACCTCGGATACCAACGATTTTATCGTGACTCCGACTCTCCCGCCGCCGACGGTCTTCGAAGACGAAGGCAAAGTCACCGATTTCACGAAGGATCTTTTTCCAAACGGCGCAGGGGGCATCGTGGTGAAGATGGTATCGGACGCCAATGCCGTACCCGAACCCTCCACATTCGTTCCGTTGCTCACCGCCTTAGCCGCTTTCGGCTGGTTCAGATGGCGGCGAAGATCGCTTGGGCGTTAGTCTGGCGGCCGCTAAATAAGCGGGAGTATTCGGTTGGGCAAAAACAAGGGGAGCCCGACGCGCCGCCCGGAGGCGATTATGGCATCCGCGCCGCGGCGATCTGCGCCACATCCAGGAGCTTGGGAGGCGATTGCGTTACGGTCCCCAATGCGTCGCGGAACATGCTCTGGCAAAATGGGCAGGCTGTGCCGATCACCGCCGCGTTCGTGGCTACGAGTTCCTTTGCGCGGTTGACGTTGACGCGCTCGCCTTTTTCTTCCCCCAGGAACATCTGGCCACCGCCGGCGCCGCAGCAGAAGGAACGTTCGCGCGCGCGCGGCGGGTCCACCACTTCTCCGAAGCCCGCCAGCACCTTCCGGGGCTCGTCGTAGATGCCGCGGTACCGCCCCAGGTAGCAGGGGTCGTGGTAAACGATGCTCTCGCGGGCATCGGCTGCCGGCAGTTTGTTTTTGAATCGCGCCAGCAATTCCGTGTGATGTTCGATCTCGAATGTCCCGCCGTACTCCCCCCAATCCTGGCCAATAGTGCGCACGCAATGCGGGCAGATCGATAACATCTTTTTCACATTGGCCGCGCGCAACTTTTCGATGTTGGTTTCGGCAAGCTGCGAAATTGCCAGATCGTTGCCCAGCCTCCGCGCCGGATCGCCCGTGCACCGTTCGCTCGCCAGAACTCCGAAGGTGATGTTCAGGTGTTTGAGGATCTTGGCCAGCGCCAGGATGATCTCCCTCCCCTGCGGATCATAGCTGCCCATACAGCCCAGCCACAGGCAATATTCCTGCGTGCCGTCGTATATGGGAAGTTGGCTACGCTCGATGAATTTCTGCCGCTCGCCCGATGGAAAACCCAACGAGTTGCCATTACGTTCCAGTGTCAGGAAGAACTTTGCGCCGTACTCGTCCTCCCATTTCCCGGTATTCACAAGGCCGCGCCGCAGGCCGATGATGATGGGCAGATGTTGAATGCCCACCGGGCATTGAAACTCGCAGCCGCCGCAAGTCGTGCACTCGAAAACAGCTTCTTCGGAGATGTATTTCCCTACCAATGGAGTTTCGGCGGAAGCATCAAACTCGTTCAAATGGCGCCGCACGCCGAGAATGATCTCCTTGGGATTGAGAACCTTCAGCGTGTTGTAAGCAGGACAGTGCTCGGTACAGCGGCCGCACTCCACGCAGGTGTACGCCTGCAGCGCGTCGATGCGAGTGAGGTCTTTGCCGGTATCGAGGCCGAAATCCTCGTCGCCTGCGAGCGGCGGGATGCGGCTGAATCCGGCGCGGCGCAGAAACACGGTTACGGGGCTGAGCGCCAGGTGCAAGTGCTTGGTGTGTGGAATCAAGGGAAGAAACGCCAGCAGTGTGACAGTGTGCAGCCACCAGTTCGCCCGCGCCGCGGCGCCATCGGGCAGCCACAGGCCCGCAAGGTACGTGATCATCAGCAGGAAGATCAATCCCGCTATGATTCCCGACTCATTGGAGAGGGTGCCCAGCCAGACCGGACGAGCGAAGAATCGCCGCACGAACAGGCCTGCGATGGAAACGGCCACCGCCACCGCCCAGACGGCGACGAAAGCAAAGTAGAAGCGTCCAAAGCCGCGATCCGGGTACAGAAAGCGGCCGCCGAACCCCTCTGCCACATGATTGATGGTAATCAGAGCAAAAAAACAGAAGCCCCAAAATACGAATGCGTGTGCAAGGCCGGGCAGCGGACGCTGTACGATCACCTTACTCTGTAGCAGGACCTCGGAAACGAACTGCCACACGCGGCGGCCCAACGGCGTTACGGAAAAATCGGGTGTCGGACGCGCTCTCCGGATGTGGGCCAGCACCGGCTTCAAACGCAAAACGAATAGAGCGATAGACAGTGCCAGCAACACCGCCAAAATAATCCGATCCGGCCAAGTCACAGTACTCATGCCATTTCAACTCCGAATGTAGCATGTGTTATAAGAAGTTGAACGAATTAAACCACTTGGAGAGCGATTGCGAATCATCGTTTCGGGAGTTGCAGGCTTCATCGGCTCGCATTTCTGTGACTATTTGCTGGCCCGCGGGGACAGCGTGGTGGGCTTGGATAATTTCCTCACGGGCAGCCCGGCAAACCTGGAACATCTGGCCAAAGAGCCGCGTTTCCGCCTGATCGAACAGGACATTACCAAACCATTTTCGGTGGAGGGTGTGGCCGATTGCGTAGTGAACATGGCTTCACCGGCCAGTCCTAAGGATTATTTGGATCACCCGATTGAAACCCTGGAGGTCGGCTCCATCGGAACCGGGCGAATGCTGGAACTGGCGCGCGAAATGGGCGCCCGCTTCCTGCTGACTTCCACTTCGGAGTGCTACGGTGATCCGCTCGAGCATCCTCAAGTGGAGTCCTATTGGGGCAATGTGAACCCCGTGGGTCCGCGGTCCTGCTATGACGAAAGCAAGCGTTTCGCGGAGGCCATCACCATGGCGTTCCACCGCCGGTATGGGCTGCGCAGCAACATCGTGCGCATCTTCAATACCTACGGCCCGCGCATGAAACTGGACGACGGCCGCGTGGTGCCGGCCTTTCTCGACCAGGCTCTGCGCGGCCAATCGATCACGGTGTTTGGAGATGGCTCCCAAACCCGCAGCTTCTGCTATGTGAGCGACCTGGTGGAAGGCATTTACCGCCTGATGCTTTCCGACGAGCGATACCCGGTGAATATCGGCAACCCGAACGAAATGACGATTCTCGAGTTCGCCCGCCACATCCAGCAGCTCACCGGAAGCCGCTCAGGGATCGTGTTTCAGCCATTACCGCAGGACGATCCGCGCCAGCGCCGGCCCGATATTTCGAAGGCTCGAAAGTTGCTGGGATGGGAACCGGTGGTTTCGCTTGACCAAGGTCTCAAGGAAACCATTGCATATTTCCAGAACCTGCACGCCACTGTTTGACGTGGAATTTCAGGTTCTGCCAGTCCGCATCCAGTTCGAAGCTCCGGAAGAGTTCCGTTTGCCTCATGGAAAAGAGACAAACATATTCCGGGGCGCATTGGGACTGGCCTTGCGCCAGGTCTGTTGCACCGATGTCTGTTGCGGTGAAGTCTGCCCGGGCGCGCGCGCCTGTGCGAACGCCGCCGAGTGCGCTTACGCCATGCTTTTTGAGCCGCGCTGGGTCCAAGGCCCCAGCGGCTATCGGGATGCTCCCCGGCCCTTCGTCTTGCGGTGCGCTGCGCCCCTCGAAGTCCGTCTGAACTTATTCGATGTTCGCCTGCCGCTCGAAAAGTTGGAAGCAGCGTTCCGAGCCATGGCCAATGCCGGCTTCGGACCTGGCAGAGCCAAAGTCGGCTTACGATCCTTCGAGCCGCAACCGGTCCTCCGCTTTCCGCTTGTGGGGCAGGCGCTTTCGCCTACCAGCGGGCAGTCTCGTGCCCTAACTATCCAATTCGTGACACCCACGGAACTGAAGAGCGCAGGAACAGTACGTCCCGAGCCGGACTTCGCTCTGTTAATAGAGCGGCTCGCGGAGCGTGTCTGGGCCCTGGGAAGCTTCTACCAGCAGTGGCCTCGTTGGGATTACGGCGAGCTGCTCGAAGAGGCCCGGCTCGTACATCTCGTCAATTGGGAATGGCGCTACGAGCACCTCCAAAGGCGCAGCTCGCGCACTGGACAGACACACTCGCTAGGAGGTTTCATAGGCATAGCGACCTATGAAGGCCCTATAGGCGTTTTCCTCCCACTGCTCGAAATTGGCCGCTGGACCGGCGTCGGCCGCCAAACAGTTTGGGGCAAAGGCGAAATCCACGTCGAGACAGCCACCCCGGTTTCGAGCGGAAAGCTGAACGCTGTTCGCTGAAAGCTAAAACAATATCTTCAGCCCCAGTTGAATCGCTCTCGCGCCGCCCGATCCCAATACCGGGTTGGAACTGACCACGTCCGGCGTCGCCGGCCGGAAACCGAAACTTGCGCCCGCGTCTGTCGATGGATCGGTAAACGTGTTGTCCCCGCCCGGCCCTCCAAATGGATTCGCAATATTCGGGTGGTTGAACACGTTGAAGAACTCAGCCCGGAACTGCGCCGTAACTCGTTCTTTGAATTTGAAAGCCTTCGTAACCGAGAAATCCACGTTGTAGAACGGGAAGCCCCGGAACATGTTGGGGGCTGTGGTTCCATAACTCCCGAACGCCGGCGGAATCAGAATAGATCTTCCGTTCGCATAACATCCGAGGTTAGCGAGCGACGCCACGGCCAAGGGTCCCATCGCTTGCGATCTCGCGAGGCAAGTCGGATTGCTGGTGCCAGGAAAATAAGGGATCCCGCCCGCTCCGCCATTGGTGTTTATGAGCGCCTTCGTTGTTGTAAAATCGCTCGGATTCCCGTAAAAGTCCCACTGCTCGCCATTCACAGGTCCGGCGTTGATCTCGCCCGTGCCGCTAAAATCGGTTGTCAGGTCGTTGACTCCCCAGGGCAGCCCGCTTTGCAGACTGATAATCGAATTCACCGACCAGCCTTTCAACAACTGCAAAGGCGCTTTGACACCGGGCAAGGCGTAGGTTGTCGAAAATGTAAAGTGATGGCGAATATCAAACGCGCTATTGCCATACAGGTTCTTCACTTTGGTGCTGTCGATCGGCTGCAGGAACGACCAGTTGTCCGGAGATATTGCCAGCGCATGCGAGTAGGTATAGCCGGCGACATAAGACAGTCCGTGCCATACGCGTTGCGTCAGCGAAGCCTGGAGCCCGTTGTAATTCGCATAATTATTGTTGCTCAGCCAATTGATGATTCCCAGGTACGGGAATTTTGCACTGAATGGCGCCGCCGCTTGCTCGAGGCCGCTATCTGGACTGCAATTGTTATATCCCTGGCCTGCGCTCGCCAGGCACTGATTCGCCGGCGTTCCCGCCACTGCTGGATTCCCCCAACCGGGGCTGAATCCGCCCACAAACTGCGGCTGATTCAAATCGGTAATGCCCAATAGCCGGGCCGCATGATTTCCGACGTACGCAACATCTAAAGAGAGGTTACTGGAAATCGCGTGCTGAATGTCCACGTTCCATTTTGTAATGTAAGGAGCGCGTATATTGCGGGATGCGCCCAGAATGTTGCACGGCTGCGGCGTCGGAGCGCCAACCAGTGTAACCGTCCCATCGCCGCAAGCTGCCGAGGCCGAATAGAGTGGATTATTGGGACCGTTGTTCGCCCAGTTGTACTTCACCGTTCCAGGAGTCGTCGCGCTGCCCAGCGAACCCCCACCGAAAGTAATCGCTCCCAGGTTGATTGTCCCTCCGGCTGTGAACGGCGTAGTATTTCCGTTCGTATAAAGGTTGACTCCCGTGGGAACGGTGCGCATTCCCAGCAGATTACCGATCGCCATGAAAGAATCGAAGCTGTACTCTGAGTAGTAAACGCCGGCGCCCGCGCGGAGCACAGTCGTTCCTTTGCCGGACAAGTCCCACGCCACGCCGACACGCGGAGCGAAGTCCCGGTGATCGCCATTGAAAGGCGACTTGATTTGTTTACCTACCTGCACCAGCCCCTGAGTCGGATCGAAGTTGCCCACCAGGTTGTTGCTCTCCGTGAAGACGGTGGTCAACTCATAGCGCAATCCCATGTTGATGGTCAGCTTCGGCGTGACCCGCCAATCGTCCTGAATGAATAAGCCGTACCCTTCATCCTGCAAGTGACGCAGAAAATTCCCGGCGCTGATCTGCGCGCGGCTCATGTTGCCTGCGAAAAACGCATCGATTCCGCCCGCGAATCGCAGGGGTCCCTTCGTGTTGGCCGTAACATTGTTCGTGCTCTGATTAACGAGAATATCGCCGCCGAACTTCAGAGCGTGATTGCCTCGCAGCCAGGAAACGCTGTCGGTAACTTGCCACACGCCATCCGGCCCTACAGTCTTCGGCCAGGAGGCCCCGAGCTGAAATGTAAACCCGCCCTGGAACAGCATTATGGGAAGGCCGTAATATGCGGGATTGGTTTGGCCGGTGTACAAGTGATACGTATTCCCGTTAAACGAATAGTTTGCCGGATTTTGTGATGCGTCCGGACTGGAGAAAACCTGGAAATAATGCGAGTAGCCGACGCGCAGCGAGTTCACGATATTCGCCGTGGGCACCCAAACCCAGTTTCCCGAACCGACCTGCGACCGGGCATACTGCTGGGTCAGCCACAGCGGATTGATTTGCAACCCTGGATTATCCACGAACGTGCCGTTGCCAGGACTGATGAAATACAGGCCGCTGAAAGAGTGCTTCTCATTGGGGTGATAGTCGGCCTTGGCCACTCCGGAATAGATCGTATTTACGTTGGCAAGTGAAGTGACCAAAGTGGTGGACGACGTGTTGTTTAACGGAAACAGCCCCGGGAAGTTGTGCAAAGGAGTGCAACTGGTGCTCAGGCCGGCCAACTGAGCGCTGAGCGCGCTGAGGTTCCCGGCCGTTAACGCCGCGTTGCACGCGCCAATCAAACTGAGTGTGGGATCGGTCGCGTTTTGCGAGGTAATCGGCACAGAGTGTTGTTGGGTGGTGCCGACGCTGTAGTGCTGCGACTCGAAGTTGGTAAAGAAAAAGAGGCGGTCGCGAAGGATCGGGCCTCCAAGGCTGGCGCCGTATTGTTCCAACTCCACCGGGGGTGGCGGCTGCGTCGGGTCGGCAAAGTAGTTGAGCGCGTCCCAACTCCCGTCGCGGCCATAGGCATAACCGCTGCCATGAAAGCTATTGTTCCCGGATTTGATACCCACATTGACTACAGCGCCCGGCTTCCACCCGTATTCCGCGCTGGGATTCTGCTGCGTCTTGAATTCGTCTATGGCGTCGATCGGCAGCATGGTCCCCGCGTCGCCCGCGGCCATTACTGCGTTCATCACGCTCTGTGCCATCCACGGGTCGTTGCTATTGATGCCCTCCACCATGTAATAGTTGTCATGCGGGCGGCCTCCATTGGTGCTGTTCGACCATCCCGAATTGCCGGGGTATTTCGTGACCCCAGGACGGAGATCGAGGAGATTTTCGAAATTCCGCCCGTTCAGCGGCAAGTCATTGATCACCTGGTTCGCAATCGTCCCGCCCAACTCCGCGTTGTTGGTTTCAATCAGCGGAGCCTCCCCTTGCACCGTAACGGTTTCTGTCTGCTCCCCTGGCTTCAGCGGTACGTCAACGCGAATATCCTGGCCTACCTCGAGTTGAATATCCCGCCGCTCAAAGGTCACAAAGCCCTGGAATTCCACCCTGACTCTATAATTGCCGGGCAGAAGATTCGGGGCATTATATGCTCCGGCCGAATCGGTCATGAGGCTTCGCGCCGTGCCTCGATCGACGTCCAGAATCGTGACAGCCGCATTCGGAATAGCGGCGCCCGTTAAGTCGCTTACGGTTCCTGAGATACGCCCGGCGGCGCCCTGCGGCCACAGCGGAACAGTAGCCACGCACAACCAGATACCGATAACTGCCAGCAAAACCGCGCTCGCGTTCGAGCAACGACGATGCATAGTTACACAGAAACGTGATAAGTCCACGGGATCTCCTTCCGCATTGGTTACCTACAACACGGGCGAACTACCTCCGGAATTGATTTCCAGTTTTCGCTTGCACCTACGTGACTCTTTGTCACGCTCCACCCTTGGGGAGCGATTATACATCGGAAAGTCCCCGATGTAACCCCCTTTTTTGCGACCTCGGAGTGAAGCCCTATACTACCCGTATGCGGTATCTTGCGTGCGTCTTGCTTTGCGCAACGGCGGTTTGCGCCCAAGAAAATCCAGCGACGCCGAAACCCGTGACGCTCGAAACCCTGCGCGCCGCCGCCCCGGAACAGAGAGAAACGCGCGTTTGGGCTCCCAACGGCAAGTCCTTCGCCATCCGGACTAAAACGGAGCTAAAGATCTATAACGCTCCAACCAAGACCGCGCATACCCTCCTCGAGACTTCGAAGTTGGACGCATCCGCGGTAAAGCCGCCTTCCGCCGGCGCCCCTTATGACTGGACCAACCGTAACGCCAGCACCGACGAAATGACGTGGTCGGCTGACGGCAATTGGCTGCTTTTCCCGGGCGCGGGCGATCTGTTCCTCGTCAACGCGGCTACCGGCAAGGTCGAGCAACTCACCAAAACGCCGCAACCCGAGACCGATCCCAAATTATCTCCCGACGGCCGCAGCGTCCTGTTCCGCAGAGGCTGGGATCTTTATGTTCTCGACCTTGCCACTAAGAAAGAGACGCGCCTCACCATCGGCGGTTCGGAAAAGCTCCGCAACGGCGGTCTCGATTGGGTGTATCCCGAGGAAATCGGGCTCAGTACAGCTTTCTGGTGGTCGCCCGATTCCCACTCCGTCGCCTATCTGCAGTTCGATACGTCAATAGAGCCGGTCTTTCCGCACGAGGACCTGCTGGGGATGCGCGCCATCTTCGAGCCGGAGAGGTACCCCCAGGCCGGCGATCCCAACGCCACCGTCCGCGTGGGCATCGTAGCCGCTACCGGCGGTGTTACTCATTGGCTGGACGCGGCACGCGTTACCTCTTCGCAAGTGCTGGCGCGGGCCGGTTGGATTCCCGATTCCCGCCACATATACATAGTCCGCACCAACCGCGTCCAAAACCACCTGGAAATGCTGGCTATTGACGTCCCATCGGGGAAGTCCTCCATGATCTTGACCGAGTCCGATCCCTATTGGCTCAATCTGCGCGGCGAACCAAAGTTTCTCGAAGACGGCAAGCACTTTCTGTGGACCAGCGAGCGCACCGGCTACCAGCATATTTACCTGTACTCTAATGACGGCAAGGAATCGCGGCAACTGACCAAAGGAGACTGGGAGGTGACCGGCATCGCCGCTGTGGACGAAGCTGGCAGGCGCGTTTTCTACACCTCCACCGAGCCAAGCCACCTGGAACGTCATTTATATGTCATCGGCTTCGACGGCGAGAATAGGCGCCGCCTCACCGCGGAACAGGGCACTCATGAGATCTCCATGGGGCCAACTGGCGAATATTACCTCGACACTTTCTCCAGCCTGAAAGTCGCGCCGCGAACCGTGCTGCATAAGGGCGATGGCACGATGGTCGCGGTTTATCGCGAACCGGACCCGCGCGAAACAGAGTACGAAGTGCTCCCCGCCGAAATCATGACGTTTCCCGGCGCCGATGGCACTCCTCTCTATGGCCGCTTGATCCGCCCCGCCGGCTTCGATCCCGCGAAAAAGTACCCTGTAGTTGTCGATATCTATGGCGGCCCCGATGTCACCCTACCCGTGCACAATGCCTGGCCGGGCATCAACATGGATCAGGTGCTGGCGCAACATGGTTACGTCGTTTGGCAGGCGGAAAATCGCGGAGGCTCGGGACGTGGCCATGCCTTCGAAATCCCGATTTACCATAAGCTAGGCGTCGTGGAACTGGCAGACCAGGTCGCGGGCGTGAAGTACCTGATCTCTCTGGGATTCGTCGACCCGACACGCGTCGGCATCCGCGGCCATAGCTACGGCGGCTTCATGACCGTTAACGCCCTCTTACGCGCGCCCGATGTTTTCCGGGCCGGATTCGCCGGCGCACCTGTGACCGACTGGAACGACTACGACACTATTTACACCGAGCGCTACATGGGCCTTCCGGAGGACGATCCGGATGGTTACCGCGAAACCGCGCTTCCCCAGTACGCGCCGAATCTTCGTGGGAAATTGATGCTGGTTCACAATCTGGAGGACGACAACGTGCTCTTCCAGAACTCGATCCGATTAATTAAGGCGTTCGAAGAAGCGGGCAAGCAGTTCCAAATGATGCTATACCCGCAAAAGACCCACGGCATCACTGGAGCGTATGCGCACGATGAAGAACAACTCATGCTCGATTTCTTCGACCGCGCACTAAAATAAGCATCCAGCTATTTCTTCGCCGGTTCCGTCGAAGTCGATTCCAGCGCCAAGACCGCATACCCTGTCGCCGCATCGCGCATAAAGCGGCCAATGTCCGAGCCAGGGTCCCGCTCCTTGATCATCGACCACGCGGGCCACGAGCCGTCCTTCTCCTGGTTCCGCGTCAGCCACGTGCGAGCTTTCTCGAGCGTCGAAGATTCGGCCTGCATCCCGCCCGCGTTCAAGGCCAGCAGGGCAATTGCCGTGGCGTAGCCGTCCGTGCGAGTCTCCTGGGTGGTTTTGTCGCGCCGCGCCGGCCACGCTGCCAGCGCGGACAAGTTCCATCCGCCATCCGGGCGCTGCCGCGAAGTCAGCTCTTCGCTTACCTGTTTAAGTTCTTCGGCGCTGAGCAAACCCGGCAGGCGCCCGGAAGTCCAAAGCACGAAAGCCTGGTTAAATAGCGGCTGGCTCCCATATCCCTTCTTCAGCCAATCCCGCATTTTGTTCAAACCGGCCTGAATCTGCGGGCTGTCTCGGTAATCGTCCGGCGCAATTGCCACTGCCATCGCCATCAGCGTCGTGCCCCAATATTGGGATTCGTCCGTCTCCCACGGCGCGTAGTGGAAGTTCAGCCAGTTCCATGCGCCGGAATCCAGTTGCAAAGACCACGCGTTGGCGAAAGCCGCGCGCGTGACCTCCCGCAAATGCCCCGCCCGCGCGTCGTAGCCGGCAAGGATGAAAGCATTCAAAACCGCCTCCGTCCCGCGCGATTCCGCGGGCCTGGTTTCCCCGGCATCTTTCTTGTAGAAAGGCTCGGTTTCACTCCAAAGCCCCACGCGCTTCTCGATGTTTGCGAGCATGGCGCGCTCGGGCGCGGAAACCTGCGCGTCCTTCAACTGCTCCCGAACCGCGGGCCGGCCGACCGCGTAAGACAATGAGGTGTGACAGGAAACGCAGGCCGTCTGGTGATCGCGCTGCGATTGCGGCCAGCTCTGCCACCAGGTCTGGCGGCTATCGAGGTAGCCCGCCGCCGCCGTCGCATCCCAGGAGGCGGCTTGAGCAGTCAGGAATGAGAAAACCAACAGAAAACCAGTCGCTAAGCGGGCGTTCATGATCCAGGTCCTCCTTTACGCTTTCCACGTATCGCTATCCCGGCCCCACCTTGCTTCATTGCCATCAGCAATTCTATATGGATTTCGGATTCATGGCGCTCGCGGGGTATTAGCGCCCGCGCCTGCGCCACAAAGCCGCAGAAGTTCGCCACAGCGAAGCTGATGCCATGCAGATTCCGTTCGGGCGGAATGCCAGGCGCGGGTCGGGGAAAAGGCGAGGCCAGGAACAGATCGCCCTCCACGCGATACCTCTCGCGCGGGCACGCGGGATCCTCGCTCACCGCAAAGACACCTTCGAGTGCGCCGGGAAGGCATCCGTACGCGGAGACCAGCGCGATGCCCTTCGCCACAGCCCGCTCCACCAGCGGCCGAAACAACGCAGCGTGGGAGGTGTTCTGTGTTCCCAAGCTCAGGTTGATCACATCCATACGGGCGTCAATCGCCCACTCGATGCCCCGCGCCAGATTGCGCCCGCTGGTGCGCAACTCGTTGTGGAAGACCTTCACTGAGAAGTACTCGGCTCGCGGTGCTTTCTCCTGAATCGCCGCGGTTACCGCAGTCCCATGGCCGAGGCGATCGATCCAGCCTTCCGGCTCCAGGTTGCCTTCGGGAGTGACCGTCACTCCGCCGGCAATGTTTATGATGTGCGGGTGACGCGGATTCGCGCCGCTATCGATCACGGCTACGCGGACTCCGCGCCCGTCAGACAGCGGCAGGCACTGCGGCATCGAGGCTAATGATCATATCGGCTGCTTCGGCAAGCGCCAGCCGATGCGTAATCACGATCAGTGTGGCGTCCGGCAGGGCGGCGCGCAGGTTCGAAGCGATCAAGCGTTCCAATTTTTGATCCAGCGCGGATGTCGGCTCATCCAGAATCAGCACGCTCGGCCGGCGCAGAAACGCCCGTGCCAGCGCGATCCGCTGCCGCTCCCCGGCGGACAATGCCAAGCCTCGTTCTCCTGTCTGCGTGTCGTAGCCTTCGGGCAGGCGCGCGATCAATTCGTCGAGTCCGGCGACGCTTCCGGCTGCTTCGATCTGCGCCCGTGAAACGGAAGGGTGCGCAAACCCGATGTTTTCGGCAATGGTGGCGTTGAACAGATAGGGCGCTTGCTCGACCAGCATCACCTCGCGGCGCAGGTCAGCCAGCGCAAACTCTCGGATGTCGCGGCCATCAATGAGAATCCGGCCTTTATCCGGATCGAGATATCGCACCAGCAGATCGGCGAGTGTCGATTTACCCACCCCGCTCGGCCCCAGAATGGCGCAAAACGAACCGGCCGCAATCCCTGCCGAGAGATTTTCAATTACCGGCTTGCGATCGTGCCGCAGGTAAACGTTCTCGATCACAATCGATCGCTCGACTCGCCCCAGCGGCACAGCCCCCGGCATCTCCCTCACCTCCGCCTCTGTATCGAACAGTTCAAACAGACGGCCCAGAGAGACTCGCGCAGTGGCGAGACTGGCCGTCAGGCTCATCAGATTTTGCACCGGCGAAAGCAGCCGGGCATGGTACGCCATAAACGCCACCAGCGTCCCTATCGTCATGCGCCCCTCAATAATGAGCCAGCCGCCATAGAGAAATACCGCCGCAGTGGCAGCCGCCAGGATCGTTCCGGGAAGCGCGCCGGTCAGGAAGGAGGCGACCTGTACCTGGAGCATGGTTCCGACAAATGCGTCGTTCCGCTCGCGGAAGCGGCGCCTCTCGTTTTCCGCGGCATTGAGCGAGGTCACGGTGCGCATGCCCATGATCGACTCCACGAAGAAACTGCCGAGTTCGGCGCTCCGCTCGCGCAGCGTCTTAGTTAACCCTGTCAGCCTGTGCTGGTAATGGAGAAACACATACACACAGGCCGGAACCAGCACCACGCCCACTAGAAACAGGCGCCAGTTCATCCAGAGCATCATGGCGATGGCGCCGATAAAGAACGCCGTGTTGCTCAGAACCGAGAGCAGCGTATCGGCCGAGACCCGCTGCACCTCGCCGGCATCGCTATTCAGGCGCGACATGATATCGCCAAGGCGCCGGTTCGCATAAAACCGCGGCGAGAGCGTTTGCAGGTGGCCGAACAAAGCCAGTCGGAGATCGAACAGCATGGCCGCCGAGATCTTCACGTACCGGTAGCTCGCCAGGATGTTGAACAGAAAACCCAAGACCGTGGCGGCGAACAGCAGGCCTGCCACCCACACAAGAGCGTGCATATCGCGGCGCAGCAGGGCGCGGTCGATTAGCAGGCGCGAAAGGTAAGGCTGAAACAGCGCCAGCCCCGTGCCCGCCAGGCTGATCAACACCACCAATGCCAAGCCCCCCGCGTACGGGCGCACAAACGTACCCAGTCTGCGATACGCGCGCCAGGAGGCGACGGCGGGTGCAGGCATGCCCCAGTATGGCATGGAGATTACTATTGATGTATGTCGCGGCCACTCGATCGTGCCCACTCCTTCTGTGAGAGATACCGCCTCGAAATGCCGATTCTGATGGCTCCCATGGCCGGCGCGTGCCCGGCAACTTTGGCCATCGCAGTCGCCAACGCCGGAGGCATGGGCGCACTGGGAGCGCTAGTCACGCCGCCTGAGGGCATCCGCACTTGGGTTCGGGAATTCCGCTCCCAAAGCGCCGGTTCGTTTCAACTCAATTTGTGGATTCCGGATCCAAAACCCGTTCGATCTCCGGATGCTGAAGAGAAGGTCAGAAAGTTCCTGGAAGCGTGGGGACCGCCCGTGCCTCGATCGGCGGGAGATGTGGCTCTTGCGGATTTCGAGGCGCAGTGTGAGACGTTTCTGGAGGAGAGGCCAACCGCAGTTTCGTCGATTATGGGCGTGTTCCCTGTGAAGTTTGTAAGCCGGCTCAAGGAACGCGGCATTGCCTGGTTTGCGACCGCCACGACACTTGCGGAGGCAAAGATAGCGGCGGAAGCCGGCGCCGATGCGATCATCGCGCAAGGTTACGAGGCCGGAGGGCACCGGGGATCGTTTGATGCTGCCGCCGCCGAACGGCAAGGGGTAGGGCTAGTTGCGCTGGTGCCGCGGCTGGCAGATCGCGTTCCGCTTCCCATCATCGCGGCGGGCGGGATCGGCGAAGCCCGAGGCGTGGCCGCGGCGCTGATGCTGGGCGCAAGCGCGGCCATGATCGGCACCGCGTTTCTGCGCTGCCCCGAGGCGAAAACGCATCCGGCGTGGGCCAACGCGCTCGAGGACCTGGAACCTGAGCGCACTATTCTTACGAGAGCTTTTACGGGACGCCTGGGCCGCGGCATCGCTACGGATTTCGTAAACGCCGCCGCATCACCAGGCGTTCCGCAACCCGCGCCGTATCCGGTGCAGCGGGGCTTGACAGCCGGGATGAAGCAAGCCGGGGCGGCTGCCAATGACTACCACAGAATGCAAGTATGGGCGGGTCAGTCCGCTTCCATGGCGAAACCGATTCCGGCCAGCGAACTGCTTCGGCAGATTTGGAACGGGGCGCGGGAACTTCTTTCAGGCTGACAGTCAACTCCTCTTAAACAGGTAGCGGCCCTGCAAAGTGTATTTGGAGCTTGAGTTAATCGAAATTGCCGATGTATTGATCGCCGGCATAGATGAGGGAGCTGTAGTTGACGCGGTTTTGCCGGAGGAGGTTTGGGTAAGAGGGGCGGGCCGCCAGGCCCGCCCCGGCACTTCAGAAGTTATACTTCAGCGCCAATTGCACAATGCGTGGGTTTACTGTGGTGGCGGTGATTTGTCCAAAGGTCGATGGCGTGTCTAAGGCCGCTGCCGGATTTCCGAATTGAGCGTGATTAAAGGCGTTGAAGAACTCGAAGCGGAGCTCAACCTGATGCCGCTCCGTGATCTTCGTGTTCTTGAAGATACTGATATCCCAGTTGAACTGGCCCGGTCCCTGAATAATCCCGATACCGGAGTTGCCGAACAAGGTGGAGTTGTCGGGTGAGAATGGCGCAACCGGAGCAATACCGAAAGCGCTCGCGTTCAAGTAGCCGGAACCGCCACTCGGCCCTCCAAGCCGCGATTCCACGCCGCCGGCCGTGGCTATCTGGCCATACGAGGATCCCGCAGCCATCTGGGCGCGAGCGGTGTCATAGGTGCCGATCGCAAAGACCGTGCCGTTCCGCTGATCGGTAATCGTAAAGGGCGAACCGTTCTGGACGGTCGTCACGCCCTGAACGGACCAGCCATTGGCTACATATCCCAACGCTCCTTTATGCGTCCCAAAGGGCAGGTCGTAACGGTAATTGATGATGAACCGCTGCGGGCGGTTGAAGGTAACCGGGCCATATTGCTGCGCGAGATTGCCCGGGTAATTGCTATCGCCGCCATTGCCGGACGCGTTGGTTTGATACATGTCGCTCAGGTCCTTGCTCCAGGTATAAGACCCTTGCAGGAACAGGCCATGGCTGAACTGCTTGCGCACCGAAACTTGCAGGCTGTTGTAATTAGCCATGCCGTCGAACGCGGTCACCTGGAATCCCGACGTGCCGTATCCAAGGATGGGGACACGTAAGGCGGCGTTCTTGGCCGTATTCATGGCGATGCCGTTGATCGGGTTCGTCGGGCTGGCAAGCAGGGGAGCATTCACGTCATGATACTGGTCAATTAGGTTAAGCGAGCTGGAACCGACATAACCAACTTCCAGAACCCAACTGGGAAGGAACTCATACTGGAAGTTCAGGTTGTACTCACGCGTCAGAGGCGTGTGAAGCACCTCATCAATAGAAGGAGTGTTCAAGTTGGACGTCTGAGCGCCCAGAAGGCAGGTAGGCTGGCAGCCGCCGAAGTTGGCCCACCGGGGGGCGAAGGTCCCGAGCGGCGTGGACGGGTAGGGATTCTGGCTGCTAAAAGCGTAGGATGCGCTGCCGCTGTAGTCGAGAGTAACGGCATACGGGTAGCCCTGCTCGATGCCATGCACGAAGGTACCGCCGCCAATGCGGTCGTAGAACATACCGAATCCGCCGCGGATGACGAGCTTGCCTCCTTCCTTCGGCTGGAAGGCAAATCCGATACGGGGAGCGAGGTTGTCCAGCGGAGGGCCGCTGCGCACCGGCAGGTTCCGGCTCGATTGCAGCACGCCTTGAGGCGGCGCAGGGTAGTGCTGGGTGTAATTAGCGGGTACAACATATCCCACCAGGCCTGGGCCGGATGTGGTCGGGCCCGAGGGCGGCACCGGCACGGTTTGAATCTGGCTCACCCAGAAGTTCGTCAGGTTTCCGTACTTATCGCTGTAGCTGCCGTCATACTCCCAGCGGACTCCCAGGTTCAGAGTAAGCTTTCGGTTTACTTTCCAGTCATCCTGCACAAACGCCCAGTGATTCCGCTCTACGTAATTGTGTACGATTCCAGTGGGGCCGCTGCGAACGCAGAACAGACATTGGAAAATATTGCCGCCCGCTCCGTTTGTGTTTCCGGGGTTAGCCACGCTGCAACTGGCGTCACCCGGCGTGCAGCCGGCGCGTCCGATCAGCCAATCGGCAAAGGAACCATAGAACAGGAAACCGCGTTCCAAGCCCGCAAAAGTGATGGGCCATTGCGAATATTGGAACTCGTAACCCGCCCGAATGGTGTGCCGGCCGTGAGTCCAGGAGATTTGATCGCCGTACTCCATCTGATCGGTGGGGCTGTTGCTCGGATAAAGCGAGCCGTTGAGGCTGGGGCCGCCGAAAATCACCGTGACCGGCAACTCGTTCATAGTGGGAACGATGGTCGCCTGGCCAATCGATTGCGGCGTGGCCGGCGTGGTATCGCTGCCATGCTGGCCGTTGCGCTGGCCGGACACATGTAATTCATTAACAAACGTGTTGGTTACCAGGGTAGTCAGCTTCAGAACCGAGTCGATATTGTTGTACCGCAGCGTGATCGGCGTGCCCGGCAGATTGTTGGCAATAGGCTCGAGTGTATCGCTGGAAGTCCAGAAGAACCGCGCGCCAAACGTATTCCTGCTGTTGATCACGTAGTCGACATTGTCCACCGTTTGGTGCTCGGTGTAACGGTCGGGGCTGCTGAAAAGCACCGGCCCGTATTGACCAGTCGGGTTGCCGGGAATGTAATACTGCCCATTCACCTTAAGATTCAACATTGCCAGCGCAACTGGACCGATATCTGATCCATCACAGGCCACCTGGACACCGAGGCCAAGAAAAGTCTTGTAAGGTCCCGGGCTGCTCGGATGATTCGCAGGGCAGAGCGCGGCTCCGAGATTAGCAGCGGTCCGGTCTTGCGGTAGCGGATAGAGGAACTCGTTGGCGGAACCAGCGTAGCCATTGATCTGCCGCGTTTCCTGATAGTTCGAGTAAAAGAAAAGCTTGTCTTTCTTTACCGGGCCGCCGATGGAACCGCCGACCTGGTTCTGATTAAAGATTTGCTGTTTGCCGCCGCCATCGCGGTTATCGAAAAAGCTATTGGCGTTCAGGTCGGAGTTGCGGAAGAACTCCCAGACGCCGCCATGAAACGTGTTGCTGCCCGAGCGGGTAACAACGTTGACATTCGCGCCCGGGTGCGATCCGTAACTTGCGTCATAAGTGGAAGTCTGGATTTTGAATTCCTGAATGGCGTCGGGATTCGGGATGCCGATGCCGGTATAAATTCCCGAGTCGTTGGCGCTGCCGGTATTGGCGGTGTTGACGATGGAGACGCCATCCATCTGGTAGTTATTGTTTTGCGGATCGACACCATTGACACTGATATCCATAGTCGCGCGGCCCACGTTGGTGGCGTTATTGACACTGGCCTGCGCGCCCGGCGCCATACTCAATAGCTGCGTATAGTTGCGGTTGCTCAACGGCAAGCCCACTACCTGTTGCGAGGTTACCGTTGTGCCCAGAGTCGAATCGGCGGTCTGGAGAGCGGCGGCTTGAGCCTCGACCACAACGGATTCGGCCTGTTGTCCGACCTCTAAGGTTTGGTTCAAGACCGGAGTCTCCGTCACTTGGACCTGCACCGACGGAACCTCCGCCACTTTGAAGCCGGCCGCGGCAAACTTAACGCCATAAGTGCCCGGCGGTATTAGTGCAAATCGGTAAACGCCATCCGCTCCAGTATTTACTGTGCGCACCTGGCCGGTCGCAGTATTGGTCAAAGTGACCGTTACGTTCGGGACGATTGCGCCCGAAGGATCGGTCACGGTGCCCGTCAGCGCGCCCGTTCCGGCAGACTGCGCAAAGAGCGATTGGCCCAGCAACAGAAAAAACGCGGCAAGAGCCAATGCTGATAGCATTCGCTTGTAGCTCATATCCCCCCTAAAAATCCCAATTGTCTTTTTCGAACTTCGAGACTAACCTAATACCTGAAGAAGCAGCTCCTGTAGCTGCCTCGGGACTGCATTATATCATGACGACCGGAAATGCAATAGCCTTTTCGGGTCGTTTGTCTCCCGTTTTGACGCTGTTTAGACGGGTTGTCTCCCGAAGGAAAAGTGGCGGCTTTTGCGGCAACCTCTCAGAGTTCTTGCAGATGACGGCAGCGCAGATTTTACCAGTAGTTAGCCGCAGATGAACGCCGATAAACGCCGATTGAAAACGACTCTTTATCTGCGTTCGTCCGTGTTCATCTGCGGCCGATATAGTGTTCGGTCCTCTAGAACAGGAGCTTCAATCCCAACTGGATCACGCGCGGGTTCACGCTGGTGCTGGTGATGATGCTCGAACCTGCATTCAGAGGCTGCGGCAGAAATGCCGTTGCGCCGCCGGTTCCGGTGCTGGGGGCTAGCCCCTGGAATTGAGGGTGATTCAAGAGATTGAAAAACTCCGCCCGGAATTGCAGGTGCACGCGCTCCACAATGTTGAACTGTTTGGAGAGGGTGTTGTCGAAGTTGAACTGGCCGGGCCCGAGCACAATGCCTACGCCTGAGTTTCCGAACAGGGTGGCGCAAGTGGGGCAGGCCGCCTGGGAAGTGAGGGTTACGCCATCCGGCATGATGGCCGGAGCGGCGCAGAAGGCGCTGCTGTTGAAATAGCCGGGGCCGCCGCTGTATCCGCCAAGGCGCGATTCAATTCCTCCCGGCGTGGCGATTTGAGCGTAGGTCGCCCCCGGGCACATCTGCGCGCGCCCGAATCCGGAAGTGGTGCCTTGACCGTTAGTCCCATAGGCTGTGCCTGCGTTTCCATCCACGAAGGTAAAGGGTTGCCCGTCCTGAATGGTGGTGACGCCGGAAAGCGTCCAGCCGCCCAGCGCCGCCTTTGCAGCCCCGCGCAAACCGCCCGACGGGATCTGCCAACTGTAGTTAACAATGAACCTCTGCGGCCGGAGAAACCACGCCTCCCCGTACTGCTGCGCCAGGTTTCCGGCGTTGTTGCTGTTGGCCGAATCGACCATAATGTCGGTCAACGACTTGCTCCAGGTGTACGACCCTTGCAAAGTCAACCCATGCGAGAGCTGCTTGCGGACGGTAATCTGCAGGCTGTTGTAGTTGGAAATGCCGTCGTAAGACGTAGCCTGCAGCCCTGCCGGCGCGTAGCCGATGTACGGCACACGGAAACCCACATTAGCCGTTGTTGTGGTGTTGAAGCCGTTCACCGGGTTGGCGGCGCTGGCGAGCAGCGCCGTATTGATGTTATGGTTGTAGTCCAGCAGGTTGATGCCGCTCGAACCCACATAACCCACTT
>DATBID010000103.1:0-3309 GCA_036557125.1 Bryobacteraceae bacterium
GCGCAACCGCAACGCGACGATTGAAGCCAGGCGGCCGACGACGAGGCCTTCAGCGTCGATCATTACCCATTTCTTCTGAATCTCGGCGGGCTTCGCCACGAATGTGCTCATGACTGCTGTCCATCTCTGGGCGGTGATCGCCGCCGTGAAGCGCGGGCTCTTACATTAGGGCAGCGAGGCCGTCAATGCGGCGGGTTCAAAACGACGCGAAATCAATAGAGTAGCATAGAGGTATTATATTCCGTTCGTGCAATCCGAGGGCTGCCCATGCCGGTGCCTCGCCCCGGATTGAGCGGCGTCTCGGAGCGTTGCCGCGTATCGGTGCGTGGTGGCGCCGCTCAATCCGGGCTACCCCTGTCAAGCCCTTCCGAACTGTGCCTTGAGTTCCTCTTTGGCGCGATTGAGGGTTCGCTTGCGGTTGGCCGGCAAATTCTTACCCGCCCGATTGATGTAGAACGTGAGCATGGACAGAGCGGATCGATAAGGATCGGCCTTCCGACGCTTGCTTTGCTGCGCCGAACGCTTGAGGGAAGCAGCAATACGCTTCGGATCGGCGAGCGTGAACACCCCCCGCTCCAAATCGAGGGCGTTACTTTCTTTGGTGACGCGCTGAGACCATTTGCGCGACTTGCCGCGGCCCGGTTTTGACGACAACCGCCGCGCCTGAGGCGAGTGGCGATTGCGAACCGTCGGAGTCCTCGCCATGGGGTTTCCTCGATGAATCCCCCTTGCTAATGCGCAGCGACGTGAGTGAGTTCCCGAAGCTCGACGTCCGCCCTTTAATCTAAAGAGAGGACAACCACCGTCCTCGCGAGAAAACTGAATAACTGTAGCAATCGTGCCACCACTTGGGGCAGCGAATCGTATTATACTAAGTTCGCTTCCACCTTTCCCTATCACATGCGGGCCGCTCTTTCGGCCGTTATCGGAGCACCACGATGCAGAAGATGGTTGCCCTTGTGTTCGTATTGACTGTGATCGCTTTTTCGGCTCCTGCCTCCGCCTATACGCATGAGGAAGAAATGGCGTGCAAGGATGACGCCTTCCGGCTGTGCCAGAATGCGATCCCCGACGAGCAGCGGGTAAAGATGTGTCTCATTGCCAATCTGCGGAAGCTCAGCCCGTCCTGTAAGTCCATGTTCCAGCGCGCCCGGCGCTAAAGCGAACTCATCCAGTCGCAAGTCTCCTATCGCCTTCCAGCGGCGTGAGTCCTATTGTGCTCCCGCGAGGTGCGGGAGCATGGATCACGACAGCTATCCAGATAGCTACATTCGAGGCATCCTCAATACGGTCAAGACGATTGCCGTGGTCGGCATATCGCCGAAGGACAATCGGCCGAGCTATTTCGCTTTCAAGTATCTGCTGGAACGCGGGTACCGGATGGTCCCGGTCAATCCCGGGCTCGCGGGAGGCGAGATTCTGGGCCAGAAGGTCTACGGACGGCTCGCTGAAATTCCCGAGCCCGTCGATATGGTGGATATCTTCCGCGCGCCCGCCTACGTGCCGGGAATCGTGGAAGAGGCACTCGCTCTGAGGCCGGCCCCGCGGGTGATCTGGATGCAGCTTGGCATCCGCAATAGTGCCGCGGCGGCGCTTGCGGAGCAGAACGGCCTCAAGGTCGTGATGAATCGCTGTCCGAAGATCGAGTATGGCCGTTTGTCTTCGGAAATCGCCTGGATGGGCGTCAACACGCGCGCGATCTCGGCCAAAAAGGCACAACTGTCGGGGCGAGGTATCCAGCGCATGTCGCTCAAGCGTGCGACCCTCACCGGCGGCGCCACATCGGCGTCGAGCCGCGCGCAAAAGAACGGCGGGAAGTAGGGTGGGCAAAGGGCGCCTCGCAATAACTTGAGATGGGCACGGCTGTGGTGCGCCTTTCCCCACGCGGTCGTGAATCGGAGACGTTGACAGCGTGGGCAAAATCGCTCTCGCGCTGCGATCTTGGCCGACGACTTCGGCAGGCGATTTTGCCCACCCTACGAGGCAACGGCCCGCTTGACGGGCGCTGCTCATTCGCTCAAACGCTTGCTAGCCGCAGCGGACCCCATGGTCCTGCCCGACGAGGACGACCATGCCCGAGCGCACCGCAGGCTTTTCGACGCTGGCGATCCACGCCGGGGCGCAACCGGACCCCACCACGGGGGCGCGCGCAACGCCGATCTATCAGACGACCTCGTTTGTCTTCGAAGACGTTGACCATGCCGCCTCGCTATTCGGCTTGCAGACCTTCGGCAATATCTACTCACGAATCGGCAATCCAACGAATGCGGTGCTCGAGGAACGTGTCGCCGCGCTGGAAGGCGGCACCGCGGGCCTTGCGGTCGCCTCCGGCCACGCCGCACAGGTCATTGTAATGCACTGCCTTATGCAGCCGGGCGATGAATTCGTGGCCTCCAAGAAGCTTTACGGCGGTTCGATCAATCAGTTCAACCATGCATTTCGCAATTTCGGCTGGAACGTCGCCTGGGCCGATCCTGATGACATCATTTCGTTCGAACGCGCAGTCACTCCCAAAACCAAGGCAATCTTCATCGAATCGATCGCCAACCCGGGTGGCGTTATTACCGATATCGAAGCGGTATCCCAGGTCGCAAGGCGGGCGGGCGTGCCGCTGATCGTCGATAACACGCTCGCCACCCCCTACCTCTGCCGCCCGATCGATTACGGCGCCGACATCGTCGTGCACTCGCTGACCAAATTTCTCGGCGGTCACGGCAATTCGATCGGGGGCGTGGTTGTCGATGCCGGAACATTCAACTGGTCGCGAGAAAAACGCTACCCGATGCTATCCGAACCCCGGCAGGAGTACCACGGCATCGTGCTGCACGAGACCTTCGGCAATTTCGCCTTTGCCATCGCCTGCCGCGTGCTGGCGCTCCGCGACATCGGGCCGGCGCTCTCGCCGTTCAATGCGTTTCTCATCCTGACCGGCATCGAGACGCTACCGCTGCGGATGCAGCGCCACTGCGACAACGCGATGGTCGTCGCGAACTGGCTTGTCGAACACCCGAAAGTCGCGTGGGTGAGCTATCCAGGGCTCAAGCGCGACCGCTATCATGATCTCGCACGCAAATACGTGCCGAAAGGTGCGGGCTCTGTCTTCACCTTCGGGCTCAAGGGCGGTTATGACGCGGGCGTGAAGCTCGTATCAAATGTCAAGCTCTTTTCCCATCTAGCCAATATCGGCGACACCCGCTCGCTCATCATTCATCCGGCCTCGACCACGCACCGCCAGCTCAGCGATGCGCAGAAAATCCAGGCCGGCGCCGGCCCGGACGTTGTCCGCCTTTCGATCGGGCTCGAAGATAC
>DATBID010000104.1:0-8066 GCA_036557125.1 Bryobacteraceae bacterium
GACTCCAAGTACATGCCGCATTGCAAGGAACAATACGGGCAATGGGTCGCAGAGAGCGCAGCGTTACTTGACGTAAGCCCCGCCACCGTAGGCGTGGATGGTGCAGTCGTAGAAAGCATACGTGTGCGAAGCGGGCGACCGCTCGGCCAGATGACACCGCTTGCGGAAATCTTCCGCGGCACAGTGAATACACTTGGCCCTGCGGAGAAGCCTCGCAACACACGAAACTCCTCTTCGAAAATCTCTTGTCTTAGAAGATTGGAAGCAGCTTACGAAGCTCCGACGCTGGACGTGAGCGAAAGCCCCTGCGACTGACGTAGTGCAGTTAAAGCCAGCATAAGACAGATGCGGAAAAGATGCAAGACGCGCAACGTTTGAACGGTACTGCAGAAAATGCACCGGGAGACCCATTTCAGAAAAAATCTGCTTTCGATAGAAAAAATCCGCAATTCTCTCCTTTCATTAGGGATCGTGCCGGATGCCCGCCCGGTTCCTCTACCGGCATCCTCTGGGGTCTCTAAGCCGCTAATGTTGAATAACTTAGCATCGCATTCCGGACGCAACCGAAGCTGGCGACCCAATTGCCATCCATCAAACCTTCGGTCTATTTTTCACTCGGCGCATGGCACAACTCAGTCCGGTATCATTCGCCCAGCAGCGGCTCTGGTTCCTCGACCAACTCGAACCGGGAACCTGCGTCTATAATCTGCCCACCGCAATTCGGATACGGGGTGTCCTGAACGTCCGCGCATTCGCACAAGCTCTAGCCGCGATCGTGTGTCGGCATGACTCGCTACATACGACGTTCACGTCCGTCGAGGGCCAGGTCATGGCGTGCATCCGGCCTGACCCGGATCCCGTCGCCTTGCCGGTCGTCGATCTTGGACACATGCCGGAACAAGACAAAGAAGAGCACGCCTTGCGGATTGCCGCGGAAGAAGGGCAACGGCCATTTGATCTAAGTGCCGGCCCGCTGCTGCGGGTCCTGCTCCTGCGCTTCTCATCCGAGCATCACCTGCTTGTGCTGACGATGCATCACATCATTACTGACGGCTGGTCGATCGGTATCCTACTCAAGGAACTCGCGAAATTTTATGTTGCCTATGATTCCAATCAGCCGCTGGAGGTAGCGCGTCTTCCGATGGGATATAGCGATTTCGCGCGCTGGCAGCGCGAGGCCCTCACCGGCGATGTGCAGGCGCGGCAACTCGAACATTGGCAGCGAACCTTGAGCGGCGCACCCTCCGTGCTGGAACTTCCGGCCGACCGGCTCCGTCCTGCCGTCCAGAGCCACAAGGGGGACAGGTACACGGTCCGTCTGGACGCAGAGCTTACGCGGGCCTTGGCGGAACTCGGGACGAAGGAGCGCGTCACGCCGTTCATGATGCTGCTGGCCGCGTTCGAAACGCTCTTATGGCGTTACACCGGGGTCCCCGATTTTGTATTGGGCACGCCCATGGCGGGCCGAAGCCATTGCGAGTTCGAACCTCTCATCGGACTGTTCGTGAATACGGTGCCGTTGCGGGCGAATCTGGGGGGCGATCCGACGTTTCAGGAGCTTCTCCGGCGCGTGCGCGATACGGCTCTCGATGCGTTCTCGCACCAGGATGTTCCTTTCGAGAAGCTGGTTGAGGCGCTGCAGCCGGAGCGGAGCACCAGTCACACGCCGCTCTTCCAGACGATGTTCATCTTGCATAACAATCCGCGTAGCTCTCTCCAGTTCGCCGGTCTGCGGCTGGAGGAACTGGAACTCTATTTCGGCCTCGCCAAATTCGACCTTACTCTGGAGTGCTACGAAGAAAACGGTTACTGTTGCACCTGGGAGTACAGCACGGACCTGTTCGACCGGCCGCGGATTGTCCGCATGGCCCAGCACTTCGAGGCGCTGTTGCAGGGGATCTGTTCCGATCCGGGCCGGAGGCTTTCGGAGTTGCCGATCTTGCCGGCCGCGGAGCGGAACAGGATCCTGGTGGAATGGAACGCCACCGCAGCCGGCTATCCGGACAACATCTGCATCCACAGTGCATTTGAGGCGCGAGCAGCCAAGTACGGAGATGCCATCGCTATTCGCGCGGCGGAGCGTCATGTGACGTACCGGCAGCTCAATGAGGAGGCGAATTGCCTTTCCGATTACCTTCGCCGGCAAGGCGTCGAGCCGCAGGATCGCGTCGGTGTGGCTGCCGAGCGGTCGGCGGATGCCGTGGTGGCGATGCTGGCGGTGATGAAAGCGGGAGCAAGCTATGTCCCGATCGATCCCGCCTATCCCAAGCAGCGGATCGAGTTCATGTTACGCGACAGCGGCGCGAAGGTTCTGATCGCGCAGTACGGGCTGCGCGTGCGGCTGCCGGAGCACGCCGGCCGGATCATCTTCATCGATCGCGACCGCGATGAAATCCGGGCCGAGAGCCGGCTCGATTCGAGAGTCCCGTTCGATTGCCATAACCCGGCATACGTGATCTATACCTCCGGTTCGACCGGCAACCCGAAGGGCGTATTGGGAACGCACCGCGCGTCGATGAACCGCTTCGCCTGGATGTGGAAGGCCTATCCATTCGGCTCCAGCGAACTCTGCGCCCAAAAGACCAGCCTGAGTTTCGTGGACTCTATCTGCGAAATCTTCGGACCGCTGTTGCAGGGAGTGCCGATCCTGGTCATACCGGACGAGACCGTCATGGATGCTGGCGAGTTCGTTCGCCAGATCGCGGCGTACCGGGTGACGCGCATGACCGTGGTGCCGTCGCAGCTTGCCGCCATCCTGGAGGCGTGCGCCGATCTGGAGATCAGGTTGCCGGATCTTCGCTTGTGCTTCACCAGCGGCGAGGCGCTGCCCTATGCTTTACACGAACGTTTCGCCGGCTTGCTCCCGCACGCCGTGCTCGTGAATCTCTACGGGTCATCCGAAGTGGCGGCGGATGTCACCTGTTTTGACACTGCCCGCACGCCACCGCGCGGCATCGTGCCGATTGGCAAGCCTATTTCCAACGTCTGCATGTTTGTTCTGGACGAGTATCTGAATCCCGTGCCGATCGGCGTGCCGGGCGTAATTTATGCCGGTGGAGACTGCCTGGCGCTGGGCTACCTTAATCGGCCGGAGCTGACCGCGCAGCGTTTCATCCACAACCCGTTTTCTCCCGGAGAACGACTTTACAAGACCGGCGACCTGGGGCGCTACGATCAAGACGGGAATATCGAATTTCTCGGGCGGGCGGATAACCAGGTTAAGATCCGCGGAATTCGTATTGAACTTGGTGAAATCGAAGCGACGCTGAAGGCACATGAATCCCTACGTGAGGCCGCTGTAGTTGCAAGAAATGACGGCGCGGACCAGCGGCTTGTGGCATACCTCGTTCCGGCGGCCGGGCAGGACTTGGATCTCTCCGGGCTGCGGCGGTATCTGAAAGCGCAACTGCCCGGATATATGACCCCCTCGGCGTTTGTGATCCTCGATAGCTTGCCCATGACACCGAATGGCAAGCTGGACCAGAGGGCTCTTCCAGCCCCCGAGGTGTCCGGTTCTCAAATCGAGGGTAGCCGTGTAGCACCGCGAAATGAGATCGAAGTAACGCTCGTTGGGATTTGGGCGGAGCTGTTGAGAATCGACGGCATCGGGGTTTTCGATAACTTTTTCGAATTGGGGGGTCACTCACTTTTAGCGACTCAGGTCAGCGCCCGGATTCGCAAGTATATGGGGGTTGAAGTACCGGTGCGCAGTCTATTCGAGGAACCCACGGTGGCGGCTCTCGCGCGCATCGTCGAGCAGTCCCGCGCCGCCGGGGCAACAGTGAACCTGCCGATTCCGGCCGCGTGGTCCAAACAGCAGAGCCGCGCGGAACTGGAGAAGCGTCTGCTTGATCTTTCCGACGAAGAAGTGGACATGTTGCTAAACACGGCCTTGGCCCGACGGCGAAAGGCGACCGGGGCCGCCGGCTGATTCTGCGTCATGGCCAAACGCTCCGTTGCAGAGGACAACACGGCCCTAGGGCAGGACGCCGCAGGCGTCTCTCTGTACCCGCTCTCGCTGGCGCAGAAGCGGTTGTGGTTCCTGGAACAGTTCACACCCGGGACACCAGCCCATAACATCGCCTTGGGCCTGCGGCTGGAGGGCGAATTGCGGGTGCCGGCCCTCCGCCGTGCTGTCGACGCCGTCATTACGCGCCACGAAACGCTTCGGACTGCATTTATCACCTTGCAGCGGGAGGTGTTCCAAGCAGCCTCACGCACGGCGCAAGCGGAGATTCCGGTTGTGGATTTGCGGCCGGTCGCCGAAAGCAACCGCGAGCGGGAGGCGTACAAAGCGGCTTACGCGGAATCCCGGCGTCCCTTCGACCTCGAGCATTGTCCTCTGCTCCGCCTCCTGCTGCTGCGGCTGCGCGACACAGAGCACATTCTGCTGTTCACAACGCATCACCTGGTCAGCGATGGATGGTCTCTCGGCCTGCTTGTCGAGGAACTGGTTGCGTTTTACGAAGCCGATCTCGATAACCGGAATTGCCGCCTCTCTCCCCTGCCGATCCAATACTCCGATTACGTGGCGTGGCATCGCGAATTGCTGGGCGGGGAAGAGATGGCTCGCCAGGTGCGGTATTGGAAGAAGCAGCTCGCCGGCAGTACGTCTTTGTTGGAACTGCCGGCCGATCGCATGCGGCCGTCGGAACCTTCGTTCGATGGCGCTGCCCTGGCGGTCCCGCTGCCGCCGGCTCTCGTCGACAGCTTGAAACGGTTAGCTCAGCGGGAAGAGAGTACGCTCTTCACGTTATTGCTGGCAGCCTTCCATGTCCTGCTGTTCCGCTATACCAATCAGCCGGATATTTCGATCGGCATTTCCGTCGCGGGCCGCGGGCACGTGGAAGTAGAGGCGCTCATAGGTCTATTCGTGAATACTCTCGTGATTCGCGCCGACATGGCCGGGAATCCACGATTCACCGACCTTCTCGCGCAGGTCAGGAATACGACGCTTGAAGCGCAAGCCAACCAGGACGTGCCGTTTGAACGGGTCGTGGAGGAAGTGCATCCGCAACGCAGCTCGACCTATAACCCGCTTTTCCAGGTCATGATGACGACCTTCGAGGAGCCGCGGCGCGGAGCCCGTTTCCAGGCTTTGAAAGCGAGCCCTTATACCATTGAGGTATCGACTTCAGTTTTCGACCTCGCCGTTTTCGTCATAGAAGCAGCAGACGGCACGCTCTGGTGGCGGCTGCAATACAGCACCGCGCTGTTCGACGCCGCTCGGATCCGGCGGATGATCGCCCACTACCTGATCCTCCTGAACGGCATCGTTCAGTATCCCGAGCGGCGAATCGGGGACCTCGCGCTCCTGACGCCGGAGGAGCGGGAGCAATTCTCGCAATGGAACAGCACTGCGGCGGAGTATCCCAAAAGCTGCGTCCATCATCTGGTTGCCGATCAAGCCGCGCGCACGCCGGAGCGGATTGCGGTGACATGCGGCGAGACGCAGCTCACGTACGACGGATTGCATCGGCACGCGCAGAGCGTTGCCGTCGCACTGCGCTGCGCAGGTGTTGGCCCAGGCTCGCGGGTTGCCATCTGCCTGGAGCGGTCGGTGGAAATGGTCGAGGGGGTCCTCGGAGTGCTTTATGCCGGAGCGGCTTACGTTCCGCTCGATCCGGGCTGGCCGGCTGCGCGCCTTTCCGTGATGATGGCAGAGGCCGGCGCCACGGTGCTGCTCACCGGGCGCAGGCTAGCGGAGCGGCGGACCCGGAACGTCGAGCGGCAAGTTCTGATCGAAGAGGTTCTAAACCCGCGCGATGGAGTTGCCGAGCTCGATCCTCAAGACCCCGAAAGCCTGGCCTATGTCATTTTCACCTCCGGTTCGACGGGAAAGCCCAAGGGTGTGTGCGTACCGCATCGCGCCCTGGTGAATCTGCTTTGCTCGATGCAACAAGAGCCTGGGTTGGATGCACACGACCGGCTGCTGGCGGTGACGAACCTGTGCTTCGATATTTCGGCTCTGGAACTGTTTTTGCCCCTGATCAGCGGCGCGCAGCTTGTGATCGCCAGCCAGGAGACGGTTATGGACGGCGCGCGGCTGCGCGACAATCTGCGGCGCCATGCCATCACCATCATGCAGGCGACACCCGCGACATGGCAATTGTTGATCGGGGCCGGGTGGGAGCGCGGGGAAGGCGAGCTAAGAGTTCTGTGCGGCGGCGAAGCACTTCCGGCCGGGCTGGCACGCAAGCTTACCGCGCGAACCGATTCGGTCTGGAATCTCTATGGCCCCACCGAAACAACCGTCTGGTCGAGCCTGAGCCGAGTCCAGAGAGACGGACCGGTTACGATCGGCCGGCCCATCCGGAACACGCAGTTGTATGTGCTGGACAGCCGCATGCAGCCCGTGCCGGTTGGAGTGCGCGGCGAGTTATATATAGGTGGCCACGGGCTGGCAACCGGTTACCTGAACCAGCCGGAGCTGACGAGCGACAAGTTCGTGCCGAACTCGTTCGATCCGGGCGGCGGCCGCCTTTACCGAACGGGCGATGAGGCACGATATCGGGCCGATGGAGAAATCGAATACCTGGGCCGCATGGACTTGCAGATTAAGATCCGGGGCTTCCGGATCGAGCTGGGAGAAATCGAGTCTGTGGTTTTGCAGCAGCCCGGCATCCGGCAGGCCGCGGCGATGGTTCGCGAGGACAGGTCTGGCGACCGGCGGCTGGTGTGTTATGTAATGCCGGAACCGGGAGCAGCGGTGAGCGCCAGCGACGTCCGCGTCGCCCTCCGGGATCGGTTGCCCGATTTCATGGTTCCGGCGGTGGTGGTGCTCGATTCCTGGCCGCTCACGGCCCGCGGCAAAATCGATTTTGCACGGCTGCCGGCCGAGTCCGTAGATGAGAGAATTGCCGGCGGCAAACCGCACAACAGGATCGAACGCCGTTTGCTGACGATCTGCCAAGAGGTGCTGGGACTGGACGGAATCGGGATCACGGATAACTTCTTCGATCTGGGAGGACATTCGCTACTGGTGATGGAACTTCTAGCCCAGATTGAGCGGGCGTTCGGCAAGCGTCTGCCGGTGGCCGCCATCTTCAAGGCGCAAACAGTGGAGCAGATGGCCGCGGCTATCCAGGAGCAATCCTGGAAGCCGGGGTTATCGCTGGTGCCCGTGCAACCGCACGGGGACCGGCTGCCGCTGTTTATCATTCCCCTGGCGGATGGTCACGCATTCGCATATCTCGACTTGGCCCGATCGCTTGGTTCCGGGCAGCCGGTTTACGTGCTGGAATCCGCCGCGTTTTCGGGCGACGGGAAACCACTGGAGCTGGTCGAGGATATCGCCCGGCACTTTCTCCAGGAGATCCGGACGGTGCAGCCCAAGGGGCCATACCGTCTGGCGGGATTTTGTATGGGGGGCATTGTGGCCTTTGAGATGGCCCGGCAATTGATAGACGCCGGAGAAGAAGCACCGTTGCTGATACTGATTGAAACCTGGCACCCAAAATCCATTCCGGAGGTGCGCGGCGGCGCGCCCCACGTGCTCCGCCCGTTTCTCTTTTTTGTTCGGGGAGCGATGCGGCATCTGCGCGCTTTACTGAGCCTTCCGCCGCGCCAGGCGGGCCGCTATTTCCGCGCGAAGAGCGGCATTCTGAAAGAAATGCTCCTTTATCGAGACGTTTACCGGGGCGACCGCTATAAGCGGAACCACGATCTGGTTTTCGAAGCCAACTATCGTGCGGGGTCGCGCTACATTCCAGGGCCATATGCCGGCCGAATCGTGCATATTGTCGCGGGTAACCTGAAGGTGGATCGGGCCATCGACACACGGCTCGTCTGGTGCGACCTGGCCGCCGGGGGGTGCGAGATGGTCGGCACCAGCGCAGCCAGAATGTGGGACCTGCTGAAGCAGCCCGAGGTGAAGGAGCTTGCCGAGCGCTTGACGGAACGTCTGACGGAGTTCGAGGCGCGGGCGGCGGAGACGAGTACCTTGTGACACAGCCGGTTCAAATCATCCGCCCGCCCGTATTCTTCCTTTGGAGCATCGGCGGGCACCTGGCGCGCTTGGCCGAATACCGCGATCTGCTCTACACGTTGACGCTGCACCGGATCAG
>DATBID010000105.1:0-6484 GCA_036557125.1 Bryobacteraceae bacterium
TTTGATGAGGTGGAGTTCATGAGTGGTGGGATCGTAGGTGGCGCCCTCGGCTTTGCCGTGGCCATTACGGAAGGTGAAATGGGCAATCCGTTCCGTCTCCGCTTTGCCGGTATTAGTATCAAACGTCACGCCGGTGGAGTGAATGGTGGTCAGGTTCGGATTAGGCTGCTCGCCATCGGGAATGGCGAGAGTGATATCGACTTGTCCGTCCGAATATAGGCGATCATCGTGAGAAAAGTAGGTAGCGGCGGGGCTGACGACCAAGTCGTAGGTGCGCTGCTGCTTGTGGTGAAGGCGCAACTCGACACCTTTGAGGTAGACCTGCTCCGCATCTTTGGCCTGACGCATGTTCCCGGCGGTGATCTCGACGACGGTGTTGTTTTCTTTTTCCTGGGAATAGCGCCACTGGTTGGCGACCGTTCCCACTTCGACGGGAAGAGAGGCCGGTTTGGGGAGGGCCTGCTGTTTCAGCAGCCGCTTTTGATCGCGATACGTGATGCCAACCGCGCCAACAATTGCGGCCATGATTACCAGCAGGAGCCAGCGCGCGCCACGCATCGAAAGTACCTTTGTTAATATAGCGTGCTGCTCGGGCTACGGGTTTCACCGTTCGCAGAGGTTCCGGCCGGCTGCCGGGACTTCATCCACGGAAAGCGTGTGAGTGCGGCATTGTCAAGGAAAATTTCGGCTCTATTTTCATTAGCTTATATAAGAAATTTAGCACTCTAGCCCAGGGTGTGCTAATAATTGAAGAGCGGATCCGCGGTGTGAGCCGTATCGGTTCCGGAACCCAAAATCTAAAAATGTGTAAGAGGAGGAACTACTAATGACGATCCGTCCGCTCTATGACCGCATCGTGGTCAAACGGATTGAGCAGAAGGAGCAGATGCAGGGCGGCCTGTACATTCCCGACTCGGCTAAAGAAAAGCCGCAGGAAGGCGAAGTTATGTCGGTTGGGAAAGGGAAGCGGCTGGAAGACGGAAAAGTCGTGCCGCTGGACGTTCAGGTCGGCGATCGCATTCTGTTCGGCAAGTATTCCGGCAGCGATATCAAGCTGGATAACGAAGAGTACCTGATTATGCGCGAGGACGAAGTCCTCGGAATTCTGGAATCGCAGCCGAAGGTTGCGAAGAAGGCTTCCTAAGGAGTCGAAAAACGATGGCGAAACAAATTGTATATTCCGAAACTTCGCGGCAGGCGATTTTGCGCGGCGTCAACCAGCTCGCCGATGCAGTGAAAGTAACCCTCGGGCCGAAGGGCCGCAACGTAGTCCTGGAGAAGAAATTCGGCGGACCGAACATCACCAAGGATGGCGTTACGGTAGCCAAGGAGATCGAGCTGAAGGACCCGCTGGAAAATATGGGTGCGCAGATGGTGCGCGAAGTGGCGTCCAAAACCAGCGACGTGGCCGGCGACGGCACCACCACCGCGACCATTCTGGCGCAGGCGATCTTCCGCGAGGGCGTGAAGGCCGTTGCAGCGGGGGCGAACCCGATGGCGCTGAAGCGTGGCATCGAGAAGGCCGTTGAAGTTGCCACCAAAGAGGTGACCAAGCTTTCGAAGTCTGTCTCGGGCGACATGATCGCGCAAGTCGGCACAATTTCGGCTAACAGCGATCACACGATTGGCAATATCATTGCCGAAGCAATGAAGAAGGTTGGCAAAGACGGCGTAATCACGGTGGAAGAATCGAAAACGATGTCCACCGAGTTGGAAACCGTGGAAGGCATGCAGTTCGACCGCGGGTATCTCTCGCCCTATTTCGTGACCGATGCCGAGCGGATGGAAGCGGTTCTGGAAGACCCGTATATCCTGATCCACGAAAAGAAGATCAGCAACATGAAGGACCTGCTGCCGCTGCTCGAGCAGATTGCGCGCTCCGGCAAGCCGCTGCTGATCATCGCCGAGGAAGTGGAAGGCGAAGCCCTCGCGACACTGGTGGTCAATAAGCTGCGCGGCACGCTGAATGCCTGCGCGGTGAAGGCGCCCGGCTTCGGCGACCGGCGCAAGGCCATGCTGGAGGATATCGCGATCCTGACCGGCGGCAAGGCCATCATGGAAGAGACCGGCATCAAGCTGGAAGGCGTACGGCTGGAGGACCTCGGTAAGGCCAAGCGCGTCACGGTGGACAAAGACAACACCACCCTCGTGGATGGCGCAGGCAAGGAGAGGGACATCCAGGGCCGGATCAAGCAGATCCGCGCGCAGATCGAAGAGACCACTTCCGACTACGACCGTGAGAAACTGCAGGAGCGGCTGGCGAAGCTGGCCGGCGGCGTGGCAGTGATCAAGGTTGGCGCGGCCACCGAGACCGAAATGAAGGAGAAGAAGGCGCGCGTGGAGGATGCGCTACACGCCACCCGCGCGGCGGTCGAGGAAGGTATCGTGCCGGGCGGCGGTGTTGCCCTGCTGCGCGCTTCCAGGGCGCTGCATGAGCTGCGGGCCGAAGGTGACGAGCAGATCGGCGTCGATATCGTGCGCCGCGCCTGCGAGGAGCCAATCCGGCAGATCGTGGTTAACTCGGGTACCGAAGGCGCGATCGTTGTTTCCAAGGTTCGCGAGAATGGTAACGCGAACTACGGCTACAATGCCATGACCGATAACTATGAAGACCTTGTAGCCGCCGGCGTGATCGACCCGACCAAGGTGACCCGTACCGCGCTCCAGAACGCGGCCTCGATCGCTTCCTTAATGCTGACTACAGAAGCGATGGTTGCCGAGATTCCGGAAAAGAAATCTGCTCCGGCTGGTCCGCCCCACGGCGGTCCAGAGATGGATTACTAAGCCCCGCATAAGAGCTGTTTGGAAAGGCCGCGCTCTCCAGAAGAGGGCGCGGCCTTTTCATTGATCCGGAAGGAGGAAACCGGAAGGGCTCTTCACTCGTAAGCAACAACATGCGAGTACTCTTGCTGTTGTTGGGAGGAGCAGCTTTAGCCGGCGCGCAGCCGTTTTCCGTCGGGATTAAAGGCGGCCTACCGCTTACGGACTTTTTCGACGCGGTCAATTCAGGCAACCTGGGATACTTCAGTTCAACGAATCGTTATATTGTCGGGCCGACAGCGGAGCTGCGCTTGCCCTTCGGATTGGGTATCGAGTTCGATGCGTTGTACCGGCATCTGCACTATTCGAACGCTTTTAGCCTGGTGGACGTTCTGGTCAATTCGTCGACTGAATCAGGCAACTGGGAATTCCCGCTGTTGCTCAAATACCGCTTTAAGGCTCCGCTGGCAAGGCCGTTTATCGATGGGGGCGTCGCGTGGGACACACTGAGCGGAGTCTCGCAGGCGATCGAGCGGACGGTGGTTGGGACGGGCGTGGTGAGCCGTTCGAGCAATTCCAGCCCGGCGGAACTGCAAAATAGCACCGTGAGCGGAATCGTGTTTGGGGGCGGAGTGGATATCCATTTGCCTTTGATACATGTCTTGCCGGAAATCCGCTACACGCACTGGAATTCGCCGCAGTTTCAGTCAACCGGAATAGCCATACCTGCCGGTACCGGAGTGACAGCCGTCGTACCCGGGTCGCTCAGTAGCACGCAAAATCAGGTCGAATTCCTCGTGGGCATTACGTTTTAACGCCGGTTGCCTGTATCATGGCCGGATGAGAGCTCCCGCAGCGTGCGTGGTGGCCTGGATCTGCGTCGACTGGGCCTTCGCGCAAGCGCCCCCCGCGCCCCGGCGCGAGGTCATTCGCATCACGGACGATCTTTATCGCGCGAGCGACGGAATTTGGTACAGCCTGTTTCTGATAACTCGCGATGGCATTGTGCTGGTGGACCCGCTGAACACGTCGTTTGCGCAATGGCTCAAGGCGGAGATGGATCAGCGTTTTCCGGGCGTGCCGGTGCGGTACGTGATTTATAGTCACAGCCACTGGGATCACATTGAAGGGGGCGCGGTTTTCGCGGACACGGCGAGGTTCGTGGCGCAGGAGGGCGTCTTGCGGAACATGGACGGGCGGATTCCGCATATGCCCGGCGGCATGGTCGACCGCAATGATAACGGGACTTTCGAATTGGACGAGATCGTTGGGCCGTTCCGGGAGCATCCCGGAATTTGCGGCATGCCGGAAAGCTTCTTCCGAAGCCATGACCGGAATCATGACGGCCATATGACGGTGGCAGAACTTTACGCCGAGGTGCGGCCGCCGGATATCGTGTATTCAGAGCGCATGGAAATCAAGCTGGGCGGAAAAACCGTCAAGCTGATATATCCAGGGAAGAATCACGCTGACGACGGTACCGTGGTGCTGTTCCCGGACGAGCGCGTGGCCTTTGCAGCGGATTTCCCGGCGGATGCGCTGGTAGGAACCACGCTGCGGTCGCTGCCGAGCGCATGCGGGAATTTCGACAGCCACCCGCTGGCGGAGTGGATTCAGTCCTTCCAGGCGATTGAAGAGTTGGATTTCGACCGCCTGGCGGGCGGCCACGGCAGTGTTCTGTTTACGAAGGCGGATGTGGCGGAGGCGCGGCAATACTTTGAGGATCTGGTGGCCGCGGTCGCGGGCGCCATGGCTCAAGGCAAGAGCCTCGAAGAGATGAAACGTAGTATTTTGCTGGAAAAGTACAAAGACTGGAAGTTTTACGGCCGGCTGCGCGAGGACAATATCGAGGCTGCGTACTTCAACCTGAAAATCTACCGCTGATCGGCGCGGCGGTGAAAGCGTGTTAGCATGCACATTTAGAAGATCACCGCACCCTTCCGAATGCCGACGCGATGAACGATCTCTCCACTCTCACCCCGCCGGCACTCCACAAGTCTCAACATTCCAAGCCGGCGACCATCTTGCGGGTTTGCGCGGTCGTGCTGCTGTTCGTGGCGCTTAAAGGAGCGGGAAACCTCTCAATGGCTTGGGGCATGAAACATTTCCCCGAAACCATGTCGGCTGACCCAATCCCTTACATGAAGGCAATGTTCGATCCGTTCGTAGCGGCCGGAACTGGCGCGTTCATCCTGGCTCTGCTGGTGCGGATGGCGCTGCTGAGCCTGGCGGATTTGAGTTTTGTTGTGCCGGTGACCGCCATCGGGTATTTCGTGGCGGCGTTTCTCGGCAAGACATTTTTGCACGAAGCCGTTTCGGCCGAGCGATGGTTTGGCACGGCTCTCATCTTTTTCGGCGCGGCGCTAGTCGGGTCGACCCCGCATTCCACCACGGACCACAAAGCGAAATGAAGTGGATTCTGGTGGTGGTGATGGTCGCAGCGACTGTGCTGGCCGATCTGCTCCAAAGCTATGAAATGAAGCTGATGGGCCGGCAATCGGTCGGGGCGCGCGGGCTGATGCGGCTGGCGCGGCTGATCGCGCAGCGGCGGTTCTTGATCGTTTCGATGTTTTGCATGGCGATCTCGTTCTTCACGTTCATGGCGCTGGTGCAGACGCAGCCGCTCAGCTTCGCGGTGCCCGCATCAGCGGCGAGCTTTGCGATCGAAACCCTGCTGGCCGGCATGGTGTTGGGGGAGCGGATCACGATGCGGCGGGCGGCCGGCGCTTTGATCGTGCTGTGCGGCGTGCTGCTAGTCGGCGGGTGAGTACGGTACCAGTTTGCCCTCGCGGATATAGTAGTCTGCACCGCGCCAGCGGATGCTGGTACGCAGAAAACTAACGAGCCAGATGAGGAATGCGGCGGCGTCCCACACGGGAATCAAGAGAAGCTGCCGGCCTACTTGCGGCTGCTGCAAGCCGCGCGCGCCGATGACCCAAGTAATCGCAGCGCGGCAAAGCGCGTATGCGCCCAGGTAACCGAACGCGACAGGCCATGCAGGGTGCGCTGCGATCGCCACAATGGACCAGGCGAGACCCTGTGTGAAAAGCAGCCCGAAATGGCCCCCGGGACGCATGTGGCGCATGACCACGAGCCAGCGCAGGCGTTTGTGAAGCAGCGCGCGCATGGAGTGGTAATCGGGCACGGTTTCGATGACGTACGGAAGCAGCACGACTTCCAGGCCCTGCTGGGCGATGAGGCGGCCCACCAGCAGATCATCGGCGGGTTGATTTTCGATGGATTCATAGCCGCCGAAACCGGCCAGGGCGGAACGAGTGGTGGCGATGGTGGTGCCGAGGGCGAACTTGATGCCATCGAGCTGCCAGGCGACCAGCACGCCGGCATAGAAATCGGAGATCATGCCGATCGTTTGCAGATGGTCGGCGAGGGTGCGGACGCCCACGGCCGAGTAAAAGCACGTCACAGCGCCAACTTTCTTGTCTCGCAGCGGCGCAACGATGCGGTGCAGGTAATCCGGACGCACGCGCACATCGCTGTCGCTGATGACGACGACATCGCAAGCGGCCTCGCTCACCAGCCGCGCGAGGCGAGCGACCTTATCGTTTGTGGCGACTCGGCCGGAACCGTAGAGCACGCGAATTGGGCGCTCGGGATATTCCGCCCTCAGACGATCGAGCACCGCGAGGACGGACGTATCGGCGGCATCCACGCAGAAGACGACTTCGTATTGAGGATAATCCTGGCGGCAGAAGCTGGCGAGGTT
>DATBID010000106.1:0-4717 GCA_036557125.1 Bryobacteraceae bacterium
GACATCAAGAAATATACATCGCCGGGAGGGGCACTATATGTGTTCGGGCTGTAGAGCGATCCCGCTGCTGGTGTTCGCAGGCTTGGCCGCCGGCATTGGCTGCGGCAGCCGGCCCAGCGACGTTGCCGCGGCCGGCGGGCCGACGCCTGTAAACATTCCGGTCGGGCCTATCCCAGGGGTCGAAGTGCAACCGCCATTGCCGGCCAATCCACTCGCTCAAAACGCTGTAGCTATGACCGAAGGCAGAACTCTATTCGTGAAATACAACTGTTCCGGTTGCCATGGCGGACATGGCGGCGGAGGCATGGGGCCCAGCCTGCGCGATCCGGTTTGGATCTATGGCAGCGACGATGCGCACGTCTTCTCTTCCATTTCCGAAGGACGAGGAAAGGGTATGCCTTCGTGGGGAACAAAGATCCCGCAGGAACAGATCTGGCAACTGGTCGCCTATATCAAATCGATGCGTACGCCCGAAGAGCCGGAGCCTCCGCAATGACAGGATCTGTAAGGAAAACGCCCCGCGTCCGCGGCCTCTGGCTTGCCGCGTCAGGCGCGGTTCTGGCGGGTTGCGGCCATCCTTTTTCCATGGTTTCGCCGGGCGGTCCGGCGTCGGGAAACATCGCTGCGCTCGGATGGTTCGTTTTCATTCTGTTCTGCGTTGTGGCGGTCATCATGTGGGTGTTGATTGCGTGGATCTCATTGCGGCGGCGCGGTTCTTTCGACCAACACGCTCCAGTCGACGTGGGCGGAGGCCAGTCCTGGATTCTGATCGGTGGCTTCGTCATACCCTTCGTTATTCTCGCGGCCGTATTTGTGGTCGGGTTGGACAGCATGACGGCTTTTCCTCTTGGCGGGCCGCATCAGGGCATGGCACACACAACTCCTCCCCCCGATATCCGCATGACAGGACATCAGTGGTGGTGGCAGGTGCAGTATGTCAAAGGTCCTCTTCCGCAGTTGGTGATGACTGCGGACGAAATCCACGTTCCGGTGGGCCGGCCGGTGGATATCGATCTCACTTCCGACGATGTCATTCACTCGTTCTTCGTTCCCACCTTGCACGGCAAGGTCGATCTGATTCCCGGTCAGATGAACCGGATCCGGATTGAAGCCGATCAGCCCGGAATTTATCGCGGCCGCTGCGCCGAATACTGCGGCGCCCAGCACGCCCACATGGAGTTTGTGGTAGTGGCCGATGCGCCCGCGGACTACGAAGCCTGGCTGGCGCGCCAGGGCGAAAATGCCTCTGCTCCGGTAACCGACCAGGAAAAGCGCGGGCAGGCATTATTCTTGTCCCGGGCATGTTCCCTGTGCCACACAATTCGCGGAACCCTCGCCAACGGCCGCGTGGGTCCCGATCTGACTCACATCGGAAGCCGGCTCGGACTGGCTTCAAATATGCTCGTCAACAACACCGCAAACCTGGAAGCTTGGGTGACGCACGCCCAGTCGCTAAAGCCAGAAGCCCAAATGCCCGACGTGACACAGTTTAACGGTGATGAGTTGCGCGATCTCGTTGCGTATTTGCAACAGTTGCGCTGAATTATCTGAGGTATTACCGATGACGCGTTTTCATATCACTTTGGCGGCGATCCTCGGCGCAGTCGCAGCCGTCTCGGCGGAGGCGGCCGGCAACTGTTCCAATCTGCCGAGTGTCGATCAATTGAAATCGTTGCTGGCAAAAGCGCCCAACGATGGCGGCGATGAAGGCGGACTATTTCACGGCAAGCGGGAGTGGGCGGTGGTCGTTAATCGCCAGGGAGAAGTCTGTGCCGTGGCCGTCTCTACTTCCGACCCCACGCAGGTCTGGCCGGGCAGCCTGGCGATTGCCAAGGCGAAGGCATACACTGCCAATGCGTTCAGCCTAGACGACACGCCGCTCTCTACCGCGCGGCTCTATACTTTGACCCAGCCGGGGCACTCTTTATGGGGCATCGCAGTATCGAACCCGTTCGTCGCAGGCGACCTGGTGCCGCCGTCACAAGGACCGGGGAGTAGCACACCCCGAGTGGAAGGCGGTCTGATCTCGTTTGGTGGGGGAGTGCCGCTGTACAGGAACAGCAAACTCATTGGAGCGTTGGGCGTGAGCGGAGATACCTCTTGCGCGGATCACGAGACGGCGAAGCGTATGAGGAACGAAGCCGGCTTGAACCCGCCCGGCGGCATGCACGTTGACGATATCACGTACCCTTCCGTCGACGGACCGAGCCTGTATTCGCATCCTCTATGTGAGAACACATACCGCGATGGCAAGTTCCTGGGGAACGAAGCGCTGCCGACTTTCGACCAGGGAAATACTACGCAGGCTTCCCGGACCAAGCGAAACCAACCTTCCACGGCGCCGAAAAAGTAGGGCGCGCCTCCGTACTGGCAACCGACTGCGGAAACCGGGACGTGGGCTGTGAAACGGCGCGAAAAATCGCTTTTCGGTATGCTCTTGCACTGAAGCGAAGTTGTGTCTGAGCTCACCGAAAATTTCCGTGCAGCGTTGCGGATAGGAAGCAACGAACATCAAAATATTGAGCGAAAGGCTGTATGAGCACGTATCGTCAATTGATGGAAATCCCAGACGGCGCGCCCGGGATGATCTCGCCGCGTGAGCCGATTCAACCACGATACAGCTTCCGCGATCTCATTGATGCTCTTCCAGTGGCGATTTATACGACCGATGCAGAGGGCCGCATCACTCACTTCAACCGTGCCGCAGTCGAATTGTCCGGCCGGGTTCCGGAATTGGGTACGGATCAATGGTGTGTGACGTGGAAACTCTGGCGGCCCGACGGCACTCGACTCCCTCATGCGGAGTGCCCCATGGCCGTGGCCCTCAAGGAAAATCGGGCGATTCGCGGCGCTGAAATCATTGCTGAGCGGCCGAATGGAGAGCGCCGGCTGGTTCTGCCATACCCGACGCCGCTGCACGATGCGAACGGCCGGCTTGTCGGCGGCGTTAACATGCTGATCGATATCACGGAACAACAACGCGCCGGAGAGGCTCAGGCCCGCCTCGCAGCTATCGTCAGTTCATCCGATGACGCCATCGTAAGCAAGACGCTTGACGGAGTGATCACATCCTGGAATCCTGGCGCGGAGAAAATCTTTGGATACACAGCCGCGGAAGCCGTCGGAAAAACGATTTATCTGATTATTCCGCCGGAGCGGCGGTCGGAAGAGGACGGAATTCTTGCGCGCCTCCGCCGGGGCGAAAAAATTGACCACTTCGAGACCGAGCGGATGGCCAAGGACGGGCACAGGATTTGGATCTCTCTTACGGTTTCACCCGTTCGGGATTCCAGCGGCCGGATTATCGGCGCATCGAAGGTTGCGCGCGACATCTCCCAGCAGAAGCTGGCGCAGGAACGGCTTCGGGAAGCGCAGAAGCTGGAGACCGTCGCACAGCTTGCGGGTGGTGTTGCCCAGGAGTTCAACAATCTGCTGACCGTAATCATAGGCAACGTTGAGCTCGCGCTCCAAATACTGCCCACACCTCATCCCGTCAAACCGTTGCTCACGGCGGCGGTTGATTCTGGTGAAACCGCCGCGCAGTTAACGCGCCAGATGCTGGCGTATGCCGGAAAGGGTCAATTTGTAGAGGATTTTGTGGACCTTTCGGACCTGGTGCGTAAGGTCAGCGGCCGGATTCGGTCATCGCTGCCCCAAACTGTGGAGGTGCTGCTGGAACTGGAGAAATCTCTACCGCCTATCCAAGGGGATCCTGCACAGTTGGAGGACTTGGTCGAAAATCTGGTTGCCAACGCGGCGGAGGCGATCGGGGAAGATGCTCGTGGCGTGGTGCACTTGAAGACATCGCTGCAGAAGACTGACAAAAACGACTTCTCGGGGGCGCCGGGGCAGCAAAAAATCCCAAGTCGATGCGTTGTGCTCGAAGTCCGCGACAACGGTTGCGGCATCGACGAGCAGGTCAGAACCAAAATCTTCGACCCCTTCTTCACCACCAAATTCCCCGGCCGGGGATTGGGACTGGCCGCCGTCTCAGGCATTGTCCGAAGTCAGGGAGGAGCCATCAAAGTGGCTAGCAAGCCGGGCGAAGGCAGTACGTTTCGGATATTTTTCCCGGCAGTTACCGGACACAAGGCGGCTGCAAGATCGGAATAATGATTCCTATCGGACCTCTCGCAGGCCACCCCCACTCACCGCGTTGCGGGTTGTAGGTATTCCTCAGCGGCTCGCCGTCCCAGCGCCGTGATTGCCCGCATCCATGGGCGCTCCAGTATCTCGCTTTCCGCTCCTGTTTCAACCTGGTGGGGAGCGCTTTCAGAACCGCTCGGTAGCAAGCGGTTCACCCCGCTCAGCATCGCCAGGGAAACCTCCGGGAAAAGACCATGAAAGCGCGCCAGCCAGTTCGCGGACAAGCTCAAGATGCGCTCGTTTCGCCCGCTGCGCACGGCGCCAACGATCTGCTGCGCCGCGCGTTTTGCGCTCATCGAAATGCCGGGCAGGCTGGCACTGGCGCTGAACCATGCCGCCTCGCCCCGGCGGTTTCCTTTGAAGAGAGCATTTACGTAGGACCCGGTGCGCATAAGCCCCGGTGCAATCGTCACTACTCGTATGCCTGTGCCGCTTAATTCGGCGGCCAGCCCTTCCGAAAACGCCACCGCCGCAAATTTCGCGCAACTGTATGGGACCAGGTGCGGAACGCTCACTTTGCCGCCAACCGATGTGATGTTCACGATGCATCCGCGCCCTTGCGTCCGGAAAT
>DATBID010000107.1:0-4926 GCA_036557125.1 Bryobacteraceae bacterium
TTCCTCTCAGGAGACGCGAAGAACGGTGATTTACAACAGGTTCTTCCGATTTTGGATCAGGAAGGCCGCTTGGGGAGGGGATGTGTCCTCCGCGGATTGTATTAGCGCGAGTCGGGCAATCACGAACTCATGCTACCGCGACGGGCCTGAAGGTTTTTGGCGAGAGGCGCTTCGGTTCGCCTATTTGGGGGCGGCGATGCCCAGGTTATGGATGGCAATTCCGCCAAAAACCGCGGTTTGCGCAAAATTCCCCACCGAAAATGCCATGCGGAGGTCCTTGTGCCTTCGAAGGAGGATCTGCGGAATAATGACACCGGCTGCAATTCCCACCTTGATGCCCGCACCCCTGACGCCGAATCTTCCATCGGGCGACGCAAGCAGGCTATTGCTTTCCAACTTGCCCCAGGACGTGCCCGCGTCCATGGCCGAGGCGGCCGCCATCGCCACCATGCTGGCGATCCAGAGGCGATTCAGGGTCCTGCTGTGCCGGTCATCTACGCTGGCAAGGTCCGTTCGAACGACACTGCCAACGGCGCTGTCGAAAGTTACAGCCGGCCGAGGGTCCTGCGCTGCATCCTGTGATACGCCTGCGAGCTGGCCGGGAGTCTTCGCCTCTTGAGCCGCAATCGGGCCTGCCGCCCCGAGAATCACCAGCACGGCAAACCCGCTGGCAAGTAGGTTCTTCATTTCCGCCTCCCCGTCGCAGAACGCGATCACTTTTCTGATCGGCAGAGGTCTGGCCGAACCTTAGGCCACCCTCACGAGCGGAATGCGGTACGCAGAATCCTTAAACCTTCACTTCTCACTATGGCTGAAGATCCGAATAGGACAAGGCGATATGGTAGGCGGGGCCACGTTGAGTGCGCATCGTATGGACGCGACTTCGCATCTAGGGTTCAATATTCCGGTTTTGCTCCACCTCTTAGATGGGGAGAGCGAAGAGATTCAGGCGCGCATCTGTCGTGTGAACACCGGTTTTTTTCAAGTCCATTCCTATGCTCCGCTCAAATGTGAACGTAAGCTGGAAATTCTCTATCAGGGCCGCAACATCAAGGCCCAGGTGGTCTATTGCCAGCACCAGGAAGCAGGCGGCTACCACATAGGGCTGAAGATGGCCACGGGAAGTTACGGCACCATCCGGCAGGAACTCCGCCTTCCGGTGGATGTTCGGGCCACCATGAGGATTCCGGGCATGACCGAGACCTTTCGAGTCAGGCTGATCGACATGTCTCAGTCCGGTTTGGGGCTAATTGTCGCGAAAGCTATTCCCGAAGGGGCATTTGCCGCATTGGAAATGGATCACGGCACCGCGTTTGGCGAGATACGCACTTGCAGACAGCAGTCCAAGCGCACCTACCGGATCGGGTTTTGGTTGGAAGAATTCCTGGGAAGTGCGGCGAAGCCGGCATTGAACGCTAAATGCGGAGTCAGAAAAGAAACCCGCTCAACCCTAGAGGCAGTCGCGAACAGGATCCGGACAACCTTACACCTGGGCGAGACGTAAATCACACTTGGGCATGGCGTAAATCCGGCAGACCCGAAAGCCTACCTTCGGCCTCCTCCACCGCCGTGCCCGCCCATGTGACCGCCTGCGCGTCCTCCAAAGCCCATGCCGCGCTGTGCGCCACCGAACCCGGACCGCGAAGCATAACCGCCGCGGTATCCATAGCTGCGCGCGTAGCCGCCGCGGTAGCCATATCCGGCTCGATAGCCGTAGCCGCCGCGATAGCCATACCCGCCGCGATAGGCGTAGTGGCCGCTATGGGGTTGGCCGTAGTAGTGACCATGGTAGTAATGGCCGTGGTAATAGTGGCCATAATATCCGCCCCAATACCCAAAATACGGGTATGCGTAAGCGTAGGGCGCGTAGTAAGGATATGGTGGATACGCGCAATTGGGATAAACGTATGGATTGCAGCTGTATGGATACGCGTAAGCGTACGGATAATAAGGGTACGCCGGCGCGACGCTCACCCCAAACCCGACGACGCCTTGCGCTGGCGCGGGGGTGATCGAAATCAGGGTTGCCGTAAGTGCGGCAACCAGCAATCCCACCCGTCGTAGCATTTTCGGGTCCCTCGTAATAGACGCGCCTTAACACCGCGGCGGTTCCTTCAGGATCGTCTCCTGAGAAGCGACCCGCGGCGTCACAGTTCGCGCAATATTGCTTTCTGCTTATTCTTTCATAGTTTTACGCCTGCAGGACTGCCGGCGTGCGCAGAACGCCGCGTAGGATTCGCGCAGGAATCCTTATGTTCTGTGAGATGTTCAGCAAGCGAAAACTTTCCCTCGCCGGAATGGTCATCGTTCCGATCCTTTTCAGCACCGGATGCAACACCCAGCCGTATCATCCGAACCAGCTGAATGCCTTCGACGGCGCAACCTACAATTCGTTGACACTCGCACATGCGGCGCTGGTCTCATTGCGCGCGGAGATATCCGGCAATTTCCCGCAGTACAAGCCGGCATTCAATGAAGCCTCAGCCGGTTACGCAGCCGCGTTCCAGGCCTATAGCGTGTTCCGCAGCCAGCCTGAGGGGAAGGCAGCCCTCGCCGTGGCGCTCGGCAATCTGACGGTGAACATCATCGGTTTGGAGAATGCATTTGTGGCGGATCTGCACGCCAATCCGCAGGCTGCCGTTACGATCCGGCACAAGGCGACGGGAGTACGCGCACGGTTCGGCAGGAATGTCACCGTTTCCGATATACTGACGGAACTGGAGATCGCGGCTGCGATCGCGAAAACGGTTCCGGCAGCAGAGCCGTATTTCCCAATCGCCTCAATCGTCATCGAAGCTACCAGCCAGGCTCTTTCCGCCGAAAAGGCCACCGCCGGCCAACCCATCGATCTGAGTGCGATACAGCCGCTCGCGCCAATTCAGTAGCGCCGGCAGTTATTTCCCGCATGCGCTCAAATAGAGAAAGCGCATGTTGACCCAGGCGAACCATTGGCTGGAGTTTGTGGCCACCGCGATCGATGTCGCTTTGCTGTTGCGTATACTCACGCTCAAGCTGCACCGGACATATACGTTCATCACGCTTTCGGCAACGCTGGCTGTTCTTCTCGACGCGGCAATGTTGTGGCTCGGCTCCGAGTCCAAAGAATTCGTCCGGGCTTTTATCTATTCGCGATTTCTATATGGATTCGTGTTCCCGGCCGCGGCGTGGGATGTCTTCGAGGAGGTCAAGACACAGGTTGCAAAACTGCGGCGGCTCGCGATTTTCCGCCTGATCTCCAGCCTGATACTGGCGGCGATCTTCGGCTTCATCATCGCCGGATTTGCAGGCGTGGAGGACCAGAGTGGCAGCCCGGCATTAGGCCCCACGCTGGCGCTGGTGATCTGGGCGGCCTCCTCCACCGCGAGTCTTGCGCTGTTGTGGTCTATGCAGCGGGCCATCCGCGCGCAGCACATCGAGCTGCCCCGCAACACCTTCGTCTGGTTGATTTTCTTTCAGCTCTCCTTTATCGCCGAAGTGCTCGCCTGCCTCTTCACGATTGCCGGACCGCTGCTCAGCGCTCCTGTTCCCGAGGTGCTCGGGCTCATCCTGTCGCTCTATGGCATAGCGATCACCGTCTGGTGCGTCTGGAAATTGAGGGCGCTTCCGTCCGATGTGCCCTCCGAGCCGGAAAAAGCCAAGCTATAAGCAGCGACTCACGCTACACCAAATCCCCGGCTTGCAACGGCAACCGCCGAATGCGTTTTCCCGTTGCCGCGAAGATGGCGTTCGTAAGAGCCGGCGCGGTGGGCGGCAGGCCGGGTTCGCCGATGCCGGTCGGCTCAATCGTGCTCTTGACGATGTGAACTTCGATGCGCGGAGTCTCTTTCATAGAAAGAGTTGTGAACTTATTAAAGTTGCTTTCGGCGGCTCTCCCGTTCTCAATCGTGATCTGGCTCTTTAACGCCGCCGTCAATCCGTAAACGATTGCGCCCTCCACCTGCGCGCGAATGCCGTCGGGATTCACCGGTGTGCCGACATCGACCGCGGAAACGATGCGGTTTACTCGTACGTGCCCATTCTCGACGGCTACTTCCGCTACATTGCAGACATAGCTGTTGAAGGAGAAGTGCGCGGCGATTCCTCTGCCGTGGCCGGCCGGTAACGCGTTTCCCCATCCGCTCTTTTCTGCCGCCAGTTGCAATACTCCCTTGAAGCGGGCGGTATCCAGCGGTTTGGCGTCTTTGTCCGAAGGATGTTTTACCATTCGTGAATCGCCCAGCGCGCGGATTCGAAACTTGTACGGGTCCATTCCGGCCGCCTGCGCGAGCTCGTCCACGTAACTCTCCATTACGAATCCGATAACGGATGCCTCGACGGACCGCCACCATGCGCGCGGCACGGTCGAATCCGCGGGCAGGTACTCGAGTTTATAGTTCTTTGCCGCATATGGCATCTGAAGCGTGCAGCCGAGTTCGGACGCTTCGGGCGGCCCCTTCCATCCCCAAAAGCCCGCAATGGATGTGGAAGTACTCTTATGCCGCCAGGCGATGATGTCGCCATTCGCATCCACCGCGCCGCTGATGCGATGGTAGGAAGCGGGGCGATAGAAATCGTGGCCCATGTCATCCTCGCGCGACCACACTAACTGCACCGGCCGGCGGACCTTCTTTGCAACCTGCCCGGCTTCAAACGCGAAGTCGGCCTGGTAGCGCCGCCCGAACCCGCCTCCCATATACGTGGTGTGGATTTTTATCTTCTCCAGTGGAAGGCCGGTTGCCTGGGCGATCGCGCCCATGGCCCATTCCGGAGCTTGCGTGGGAACCCAGGCTTCCACTCGGTCACCCTGCACGTGAACCGTGCAGTTCATCGGCTCCATCGTCGCGTGCGCCTGGAACGGCAACTCGTAATCACACTCCACTCGCTTTTCTAATGGTCCGTTCGAAAGCGCCGTGTCCGCGTCTCCCTGGTTGAGCACTACCTTCATCG
>DATBID010000108.1:0-12712 GCA_036557125.1 Bryobacteraceae bacterium
GCAAATATTCGGTGAATGCCGGGGATTGAATCCGCTCCAGCCAGACGGTTGGATTCGCGTGCCAGAGGCGATAATCGAGGCCCGCCAGCCACTGGTCGTAGTTCCGGTGACGCAAGGCGGGAACGAGGATGTCCATCTCCCGGTAACAGGCAGCCACATACACCACCGGATACCAGTTGCGAAAAAGCCAAGAGGTGGGGTTGGGAAAGCCGATCTCGAAAAGCAGCAAAGCAGCAGCAGCCAGATTGAGAAACAGGAGGAGCGGGGCCTGTGGAAGCGCGTGCCAGCCGATGAAGATCAGGATCAGGGCGAATCCGAAGTAGCCGAGGATCAGCTTATCGACAGGCCACAGCCCCAGCCCCGCTTTCATCTATTACTGCGGTTGGGCGCGGAAGGCCACTTCTCCGAAATAGCTTTCGGCGGCGCTACCCGTATGTTGGGAATTGATCTGGAGGCGTACTCCCTTAATTCCGGGCGCCGGTTTGCCAAACGCCTTTCTATAATCCGCAGCCACATTGCGGGATTCAGTGAGCCATTTGCCGGTTTGGGCGGGCCCGGATTCACACACGATCGCATAAACGTGGACTAGCCAATAGGCGCCGTCACTATCGGAGAATCCCTGCGGCGCAGTCGAGTCCCAAATGTAGGACAAGACGCGATGATCGGAAAACAGCACCAGAACCTGGGCCGCCTGATCGTCCGTGGCGTTGTGGCGGAAGTCTCCTCCGGTCGGCAACTGGGTCACTTTCCACTGCCACGTCAGGAATGGCGTCTGATTGAGGTTCACGTCCAATCCGCGCTCGATCCCGAAGGAAGAGTCCACGCTTTTGAATCGGACACACGGCTCAGCCCCTGCGGCGCAGGAATCGATATCGGCGCGGCCGTGATTTACTTTGATGCGCCAATCCGAGGGGACGGCGCCCTTAGCCCAGCCTTCGGGATTGAACACGAGAACCGCCAACTCCGAGGAGAACGCTGCTCCCACGAATCCCGCCGCGAGCAAGCAGCCGAGCAACCGTAATCTTCGCAAAAGCCCCCCTGAAAGCGCGTCCTTCCACTAATATCGCATGGACGGCGAGGGGATTGCCGGGATTACTGAGTCTTTTGCTCCACTTTGTTAGCGCCCTTCTGCGTTTCTTGTGCGGCTTTATTGGCTGTTTTCTTCGCGCCGTGTTTTACTTTTCGCGCGGCTTTTTTTGTGGTTTTAGCTGTAGCGCTTCCGGCTTCCTTGGCCGCAGCCTTAGCGTCGTGTCCGGCCTGCTGCGCATCCTGTTGGGCGGTCGTTTGGGACCAGACGGAAGCACTCGCAAAGAGAAGGGCCAGGCTGCACTTCTGAAGAGTTCGTCTCATGCTGCCGCGAAAGAGCAGGCGACTGGCCATTGGGCGAAGCCTTACCACCTGCGTTTCTGAAGACAAAGAGACCGCCCGGCGCAGCACCGGAAGTTGTTTGCGCCGGGCGGGCGGCTCGTTAACCATGAATATAGTCTCCGTCACAACTCACCCGAAAAGAGAAAGTGCCGTTTGACATACTTCGGATATGCCAACGGCCCTTGTCGGACGGTGGCTATTCCGCCAGCGATTCTTCGCCCGTATCTTCCGGGAGGCCGCCGGTGTATTGCAGGCGGGTCTCCTCGTCGTAACCGGGGATGGCTTCGAGCGCGGGTTCGGCGATCGCCTCTTCCACCACATCTTCGCCCGCGATCTTCACCTGGCGGTAATACTCCATGCCGGTGCCGGCAGGAACCAGGCGGCCCATGATCACGTTCTCCTTCAGGCCGCGGAGTTGGTCCACCTTGCCGTTGATCGCAGCTTCGGTGAGCACGCGCGTGGTCTCCTGGAAGGAGGCTGCGGAGATGAACGAATCGGTAGAAAGCGAAGCCTTGGTGATGCCCAGCAACTGGGCTTCGCCCGAAGCCGGCCGCCCGCCCGCCTCCACTACCTTCTGGTTTTCGGTGCGGAACTTGAACTTATCCACCACTTCTTCCGGCAGGAATTCGGTATCCCCAATATCCTGGATCTTTACCCAACGCATCATCTGGCGGACGATGGTTTCCAGGTGCTTGTCGTTGATGTTGACGCCCTGCAAGCGGTAGACTTCCTGAATCTCGTTGACCAGGTACTTTTGCAGTTCCTTCTCACCGAGCACGGAAAGAATGTCATGCGGATTGCGCGGGCCATCCATGAGCGGCTCGCCGGCTTTGACCCGCTCGCCCTCTTGAACGTTAATATGCACGCCGCGGGGCAGCGCGTACTCGCGCTGTTCGCCATCGTCGCCGACGACGAAGATTTTGCGCTGTCCTTTGGTGATTTCGCCGTACTTGACCACGCCGTTGATCTCCGCGATGATGGCCGTCTCGCGCGGCTTGCGCGCTTCGAACAGTTCCACCACGCGCGGCAGACCGCCAGTGATGTCCTTGGTCTTGGTGGTTTCGCGCGGAATTTTCGCCAGCACGTCGCCCGCGTGAACCTCTTCTCCATCGCGCACCATGAGGTGGGCGTGCGTGGGCATGAGGTACTTTTTACGGTCGCCGCGGCCCAGCTGTTCGGGGCGAACTTCCAAAGTGGGTTGCCGCTTCTCATCCGGTGAATCGGTGACGACGAGTTGCGACATACCGGTGACTTCATCCACCTGCTCCTGCAGCGTCATGCCTTCAATCAGGTCGCGGAAGTGTACAGTTCCACTGACTTCGGTCAGGATGGAGAAGGTGTAGGGATCCCACTCGAGCAGGATCTGGTTGGCCTTCACGGGCGCGCCGTCCTCGTACATCACACGCGCGCCGTAGACGACGGGGTAGCGCTCTTTTTCGCGACCCTTCTCGTCGACGACCGCCATGATGCCGTTGCGGTTCATGGCGATCAGGTCGCCGGCCTTGCTGCGCACTGTTTGGATGCCGATGTAACGGGCGAATCCATCGGATTTGGCGTCCTGCGTGGATTGCTCACGTCCGCCGGTCGCGGTTCCGCCGATATGGAACGTACGCATGGTCAACTGCGTGCCGGGTTCGCCGATGGACTGAGCGGCAATGACGCCTACCGCCTCCCCGCGCTCGACCAGCCGGCCGGTAGCCAGGTTGCGGCCATAGCAAGCGACGCAAACGCCGCGTTTCGATTCGCAGGTGAGCACCGAACGAATTTTCACGCGCTCGATACCGGCAGCCTGAATCGCGGCGGCCAGGTCTTCGGAAATCTCCTGGTTGACGCCGACGATCACGTTACCTTCGTAATCCTTCTGGTCTTCGAGAGCCACGCGGCCGACGATGCGGTCGCGCAAGGGTTCAATAATCTCGCCGGATTCGATGATCGGCTCGACGTAGATCCCTTCCGTGGTGCCGCAGTCGTTTTCGCTGACAATCACGTCCTGCGCCACGTCCACCAGACGGCGGGTCAGGTAGCCGGAGTCGGCGGTCTTCAGAGCGGTATCCGCCAAGCCTTTGCGCGCGCCGTGCGTGGAGATGAAGTATTGCAGCACGTTCAGGCCCTCGCGGAAGTTGGCGGTGATGGGAGTCTCGATAATTTCGCCAGAGGGCTTGGCCATCAATCCACGCATACCTGACAACTGGCGGATCTGCTGTTTCGATCCGCGAGCGCCGGAATCGGCCATGATGTAAATCGGGTTTAGATAGCGGCCCGTGCGGTCGTCCTCTTCCATGGCCTGGAACATTTCATCGGAAACCTTCTCGGTAACTTTCGACCAGATTTCGATGATCTTGTTATAGCGCTCGCCGTGGGTAATGGCGCCATCCTGATACTGGTTTTCGACGGCTACCACTTCCTTTTCGGCTTCGCGGACCAGCGCCTGCTTCTCACCGGGCACGACCATATCGTCGATGCCGATCGAAATGCCGGCGCGCGTCGCGTAAAGGAACCCGAGCGCCTTAATCTCATCGAGCATCTGTACGGTGGTTTGCAAGCCGAACTTCAGGTAGCAATACTGCACGAGCTGGCCGAGGCCTTTCTTCTTCAGCAGGCCGTTGACGTACGGCAGATCGGCGGGCAGGTGGTCGTTGAGGATCACGCGGCCCACCGTGGTTTCCATGTATTGCTTGCTGAACTCGATCGGCTCCGTGTGCATCACGTTCTGGTTGTCAAAGGCATGCACCAGATCGATTACGCGGCCCGTGTAGCGCAGCTTGATTGGCGTGAGGGTTTCCACTTCTTCCATTTCGAGCGCGATGAGCACGTCGTCGGTGGAGGCGAACGTGCGGCCTTCGCCCTTGGCGCCCGGGCGGGCTTTGGTCAGGTAATAGCAGCCGAGCACCATGTCCTGCGTGGGAATTGCGATAGGCCCGCCATGCGCGGGCGAAAGGATGTTGTTCGAAGACAGCATCAGAGTGGCGGCTTCGATCTGCGCTTCCGGAGAAAGCGGAATGTGCACGGCCATCTGGTCGCCATCGAAATCGGCGTTGAACGCGGTGCATACCAGCGGATGAATCTTGATGGCCTTGCCTTCCACCAGCACGGGCTCGAACGCCTGAATGCCGAGGCGGTGCAGCGTGGGGGCGCGGTTCAGCAGAATGGGGTGGTCTTTGATGACTTCTTCGAGAATGTCCCAAACCACCGGGTCCTGCTGCTCGACCAGTTCTTTCGCTTGTTTGATGGTGGTGCAATGGCCGCGCTGCTCAAGGCGGTGATAGATGAACGGCTTGAACAACTCCAGCGCCATCTTCTTGGGCAGACCGCACTGGTTCAGGCGGAGATCCGGTCCAACCACAATTACCGAGCGGCCGGAGTAATCCACGCGCTTCCCGAGCAGGTTTTGGCGGAAGCGCCCCTGTTTGCCCTTCAGCGTATCGGAGAGCGATTTCAGCGGGCGGTTGTTGGCGCCGCGCAGCACACGTCCGCGGCGGCCGTTATCGAACAGCGCATCCACCGCTTCCTGCAACATGCGCTTTTCGTTGCGAACGATTACGTCGGGAGCATGCAGCTCCATTAACTTCTTCAGGCGGTTGTTGCGGTTGATGACGCGGCGGTAAAGATCATTGAGGTCGCTGGTGGCGAAACGACCGCCATCCAGCGGAACCAGCGGGCGCAACTCCGGCGGAATCACCGGGATCACATCCAAAATCATCCACTCGGGCTTATTGCCCGACTTGCGGAACGATTCGACCACGCGCAGGCGCTTGGCAGACTTCAGCTTCTTCTGCTGTGACGTTTCGGTGCGCATGCGCTCCCGAATCTCGATGCTGAGCGCTTCCACATCGATCTTTTTCAGCAGTTCCTTGATGCCCTCGGCGCCCATCATGGCGACGTATTTACCGGGGAATTCCTGGTCGAGTTGCCGCTTGCGTTCGTCGGTGATGACTTCGCCGCGGCTCAGCCCGGTCACTTCGCCGGGATCCACAATCACGAAGGCTTCAAAATACAGAACCCGCTCCAACTCGCGGAGCGTAATGTCGAGCAGATGGCCGATGCGGCTCGGCAGGCCCTTGAAGAACCAGACATGCGAGCAGGGGCTGGCCAGCTCGATATGGCCGAGGCGTTCGCGGCGTACACGCGCCAGAGTGACTTCCACGCCGCATTTATCGCAGATCACGCCGCGATGTTTCATGCGCTTGTACTTGCCGCACAAGCACTCCCAATCCTGCGTCGGACCAAAGATGCGCGCGCAGAAAAGGCCGTCGCGCTCCGGCTTAAAAGTTCGGTAGTTGATAGTCTCCGGCTTGGTGACTTCGCCGTGGGACCAGCTCCGGATTTTCTCCGGCGATGCCAGAGAGATGCGGATGGAGTCGAAATCCGCGATCAAATTCGCTCTATCGTATGGAGAGGATCTCAAAATAACCTCCAAAAAAGCTTTCAGCGTTCAGCTATCAGCTATCAGCTCAACAGCCCGGACAATTGCCTTGGCTGATAGCTGACGGCTGATAGCTGACGGCTTTTTCTAGTCCGCCGCCAGCGCCATATCCGGCACTTCGCGCGGCTTCTTCATCAGTTCGACATCCAGGCACAGCGACTGCAACTCGCGAATGAGCACGTTGAACGATTCCGGAACGCCCGGTTCGATTGCGGCCTCGCCCTTGACGATGGCCTCGTAAATTTTCGCACGGCCGTAGACATCGTCTGACTTGGCCGTGAGCAGTTCTTGCAGGATGTAAGCGGCTCCGTAAGCTTCGAGCGCCCACACCTCCATTTCTCCGAAGCGCTGGCCGCCGAATTGGGCCTTGCCACCGAGCGGCTGCTGCGTAATGAGCGAGTATGGCCCGATGGAGCGCGCGTGAATCTTGTCGTCCACCAGGTGCGAGAGCTTGAGCATGTAGATGTAGCCGACTGTCACCGGCTGCTCAAACGTGGTACCGGTCATGCCGTCGTAGAGAGTGGTTTTGCCGGAAGATGGAAGACCGGCTTCGGTGAACTTCTTTTTGATTTCTCGCTCGGTGGCGCCGTCGAACACCGGCGTGGCAAAGCTTACGCCCAGCGCCTTGGCGGCCCAGCCGAGGTGGGTTTCGAGAATCTGGCCCACGTTCATGCGGGAAGGCACGCCGAGGGGGTTGAGCACGATTTCCACTGGAGTGCCATCGGGCAGATACGGCATATCCTCGTCGGGGAGGATGCGCGCGATCACGCCCTTATTGCCATGCCGGCCGGCCATTTTATCGCCCACAGAAAGCTTGCGCTTCATGGCGATGTAGACCTTCACCAGTTTGATCACGCCCGGAGGAAGCTCATCGCCCTTGCGGAGCTTGGCGATCTTTTCGTCAGTGATTTTCTCCAGCACGGCGATCTGGCGTGAGGTCATTTCTTCGATCTCGTCGATCTGCTCGTTCAGCCGCGGATCCCTACTGGAGAGGCGCATGCGCTTGAGGTCGCGAGATTTCATCTTCTCGATGAGGTCGCGCGTCAGCTCGGTGTCTTTCGAAAGCAACCGTTTGTTGGTCTTTTCGTCGTGCAGGTCGGCCTGCAGCTTTTTGCCTTCGAGCAACGTGGTGAGTCGCTTAGCCCGCTCGTCGGTCAGGATGCGGATTTCATCCTGCAGATTGCGCTGCAGCCGCTGGATCTGCGTTTCCTCGATGGCTTTTGACCGTTCGTCTTTTTCCTGCCCCTTGCGGGAGAAGATCTTGCAATCGACGATGGTGCCTTCGATCCCCGGCGGGCAGTAGAGCGAGGCATCTTTCACATCGCCGGCCTTTTCGCCGAAAATCGCGCGCAGCAGCTTTTCTTCGGGAGTAAGCTGGGTTTCGCCTTTCGGCGTAACCTTGCCCACCAGAATGTCGCCCGGCTTCACGGTAGCGCCGATGCGGATCACGCCGCTTTCATCCAGATTGCGCAAGAACGAATCGGCGATGTTGGGAATATCGCGGGTGATTTCTTCAGGACCGAGCTTGGTGTCGCGGGCTTCGATTTCGAACTCTTCGATGTGGATCGAAGTGTAGTAGTCTTCCTTGACCAGCTTCTCGCTAACCAGGATGGCGTCTTCAAAGTTATACCCGCGCCAGGGCATGAACGCCACCAGCACGTTGCGGCCAAGGGCCAGTTCGCCCTGATCGGTGCAGGGGCCGTCAGCGAGTACCTCGCCTTTCATCACGCGCTGGCCGACATGCACGATCGGCTTCTGGTTGATGCAGGTGTTCTGGTTGGAGCGCTTGAATTTGATGAGCTGATAAATATCGGCGCCCACTTCGCGCGAAAGCTGGCCTTCGTGGCTGGCGCCTTCCACACGGACGATGATGCGCTCGGAATCTACCGAATCCACCACGCCGGAGCGCTTGCAGAGCACCACTGCGCCCGAGTCCCGGGCCGTAACGTGCTCCATGCCGGTGCCCACGTACGGAGCATCGGCGCGCAGCAGAGGAACGGCCTGGCGCTGCATGTTCGATCCCATCAGCGCGCGGTTGGCGTCGTCGTTTTCGAGGAATGGAATCAAACTGGCGGCCACGGACACGAGCTGCTTAGGGCTGACATCGATGTATTGGATCTCATCCCGCGGCTTCAGCACGAAATTGCCAGCTTGGCGCGCGTTGCACAAATCGGGCACGATGCGCCCGTTCTCATCCAACTGCACATTGGCCTGCGCGACGATCCATTTGTCTTCTTCCCAGGCGGAAAGGTACTCGCAGTGAGCCTCGTATTCCGCCTGCTGTTTCTTCGCACCGAGCTTTTTGTTGGCGTCTTCCGCCTGCACGCGAGGAACAATGTCGCCAACTTTATATTCGGTGTCTCCGGGGTTGAGAATCTTGACCTCGTCCACCACTACGCCCTTCACCACTTTGCGGTACGGGCTTTCGATGAACCCGTACTCGTTGATGCGGGCAAAGCAGGAGAGCGAGGAAATCAGACCGATGTTCGGACCTTCCGGCGTTTCGATCGGGCAGATACGGCCATAGTGCGTGGGGTGCACGTCGCGGACTTCAAATCCGGCACGCTCGCGGCTCAAACCGCCAGGGCCAAGGGCCGAAAGCCGCCGCTTGTGGGTGATTTCCGAAAGCGGATTGGTCTGGTCCATGAACTGCGAAAGCTGGCTGGAGCCAAAGAATTCGCGAATGGCGGCCATTACCGGCTTGGCGTTCACCAGGTCGTGCGGCATCGCCGTAGACATTTCCTGGTACACCGACATCTTCTCTTTAATGGCGCGCTCCATGCGCACCAGGCCGATGCGGAACTGGTTCTCGAGCAGTTCGCCCACGGCGCGCACGCGGCGGTTGCCCAGGTGGTCGATATCATCCACTGCGCCGATGCCTTTGCGCAGCTTCAGCAGGTACTTGATGGTGGCGCGGAAATCTTCGGCATCGAGCGTGCGCTTATCGAGCGAAGTGGCTTCGGCCTTGTCGAACAGCTTGATATTGAACTTCATCCGGCCCACGCGCGAGAAATCGTACTTGCGCGGGTCGAAGAACATGCCCTGAAACAGTTGGGTGGCGGTGTCGAGCGTGGGCGGATCGCCGGGACGCAATTTGCGGTAGATCTCGATCAACGCTTCGTTCTGAGTCTTGATCGTGTCTTTTTTGATGGTGGCCGAGATTACGGTACCCACGTCGTCGCGCTCGGGGAAGAAGATTTCGAACTCTTCGATTCCCGATTCGAGCAGCCTGCCGATTGCCGTTGGAGTCAACTCGCTATTGGCGTCGGTGAGCACTTCTCCTGTGGACATGTCGACCACGTCTGCGACGATGAAAGCGCCTTCCAGATCGTTGGGAGCGACTTCCGCCTGCTGGATCTTGGCCTTTTGGATTTCCCGCAGCACCGAAGACGTGATCTTCTTGCCCTGCGTCACCACGGTTTCGCCGGTTTTGGCGTTGATCGCGTAGGAGAGCTTCAGGCCGGTAAGGTTCTCATCTACGTTCCAAAAGAGCTTTTTGTCCTTAATGGAAATCTTGCTGACGCGGTAGAACGCGCGAAGAATCTGCTCGTCTGTCTTGTATCCCAACGCGCGCAGAAAAACGGAGCCGAAAAATTTGCGTTTCCGGTCGATACGGACGTACAGGATATTCTTGTTGTCGTATTCGAATTCGACCCAGCTTCCGCGATAAGGAATAATTTTGCCGAGATAGTAGCCCTGAGCCGGAACGCGCTCGAAGAAGACACCGGGAGAGCGGTGCAACTGCGAGACGATAACACGCTCGGTGCCGTTGATGATGAACGTGCCATTGTCGGTCATCAGCGGAATTTCGCCGAAGAAGACTTCCTGCTCTTTGATATCGCGTACGCTCTTCTTCTGCGTTTCGGGGTCTTTGGCGTAGACGGTTAGGCGAATAGTCACCTTCAAAGGCGCGGCATAAGTCATGCCGCGTTCCTGGCACTCCTGCATGTCGTATTTCAGTTGCAGGCCGACAGGGTCGCCGCACTTGTTGCAGAAGGTGACAACGTTCTTGTTGAAGGTGCCGCAATGCTGGCAAAGGATATCGCCGGCGTGGAACGGATCGGTGCGGATGGTAGCGCCGCAATTCCGGCAGGTGGACCGCAGATGATGCAACCCCTTCAGGTTGCCGCATTTGCACTCCCAGTTTCCAATTGAATAATCGACGAATTCCAGGTCGCTGACGCCGCGGAAATCCGAGATCGGAAACACCGAGTTGAAGACGGTCTGCAGGCCGATATCTTCGCGCTCGTTGGGCAGAAGATCCATCTGCAAGAAGCGCTCGTACGACTTCTTCTGCACCTCGATCAGGTTGGGAATGGGGATCGAAGTTTTGATTTTAGAGAAATCGACTCGCTCGGGGGCGGCGCCGTTATTTTGTAATTCCATTTCTATACTCCTGACGGCCGGACAGCCGAAGCAAAGAAAACTGCGCTTACCACGTAGCGCACAGGCCGTGCGCGTTCTTCAAAGCCAACGGCGTCGCGGGAGTGTTATCCCACAACGCCGAACCAAAAAACAGTAGAGGCAGAGCGTGTGAATCAGGTGCAGGTCCGCGGACCGAACGTTCAGGAACAGACGGGGAAAAACGAGCCGCGGGATGGCGTAAGCGGAACTCCTGGCGGGAGGCAGCGGGAAGACACAAATATCCTGTTGTTGCCGTTCGCTTTGAACAGCAATTAACTTGCCAGGATGTGGAGAGCACAATCACCAATTGGGAAGAATCCGTTTGAATCCTAAGCCCAACAAATTAGCCTACCAGGAATTCCGCCACATGTCAATCAGGAGCAAGGAGCCAGAAGTCAGGAGCCAGAAGCCTCGCCGTGCCCCGGCCCTTGCTCCCGGTTCCTTTTATTTCACTTCCACAGTCGCGCCGGCGTCGACGAACTTCTTTTTGATGGTCTCGGCTTCTTCCTTGCTGACGCCTTCTTTGATCGGCTTCGGAGCTCCATCGACCAAGTCTTTGGCTTCCTTTAGGCCGAGGCTCGTGACCTCGCGAACCGCCTTGATAACATTGATCTTGTTCGCGCCCGCCCCGGTCAAAACCACGGTGAATTCGGTTTTCTCCTCGACCGGCGCCGCGGCCGCCGCCGCGCCCCCAGCCGCGCCGCCGGCCACCATGACGGGAGCCGCGGCTGCCGCCGAAACTCCCAGCTTTTCCTCTAACAGCTTGACGAGCTGAGAGGCCTCAAGCAGCGTCAAACCTTGGATCTGATCCGCAATCGCATTAATGTCTGCCATATCCTTGAACTCCTGAATTGCTTTCGCTGAAAGCTGAAAGCTTATTTAAACTTGCTCTCCTTTACGCCCTGGTCGACGACCACCGCTAGATTGCGCCCGACGGCATTCATTACCGTCACCAGCCGCTGTGCCGGCGCGTTGATGAGGTAGAGGAGCTTGGAGAAGATCTCCTCCTTCGCAGGCATGTTGGCCAGATCATTGATCGCGGCCACGTCGATGACACGCCCCTCAACAATGCCCGCTTTGAACGTGAACGCGGGGTTGACCTTCGCGTAGGCCGTAAGAGCTTTGGCCAAGGCTACCGGATCGTCATACGTGTAAGCCATCGAAGTCATGCCCCGGAGATCCTTCAACACTTCCCCCGCGGCTGTCCCTTCGGAAGCTTTTTCCGCCAGGTTGTTTTTCACGACGCGATATTTGCCGCCCGCGCCGCGCACTACCTTGCGCAGCTCGAAATCCTGGTCGACCCGCATCTTTTCATAGCCGGTGACGAAAACGTTGCGGGCTTTCTCCAAGTCCTGGCGCAGTTGCGCGAGATCCTTCTCTTTGTCGTCCTTGCTTTTCATGTTTCCATCCGCACCCGGCTCACCGGGCGAGCGTTCATCCGCTAAATCGCTGCCGCCTTTGTGGTAAATGGTGTCGTATCGACTGCTACTCCCGGACCCATGGTGGAACACAGGGTGGTGCTCTTCACGTATTTGCCCTTCGCTACGGCAGGCTTCGCCTTGATGACGGCCGTGATCAGGCTGGCAGCGTTTTCCGCCAGCTTGTCCGCCGAAAAACTCAACTTGCCCACGGGCGCGTGAATGATGCCGGTTTTGTCTACACGGAATTCCACCTTGCCCGCTTTAACCTCACGAACCGCTCTACTCACTTCGGGCGTGACCGTGCCCGTCTTGGGGTTTGGCATAAGGCCGCGCGGTCCGAGAATCTTGCCCAGCTTGCCGACGGAGCGCATCATATCCGGCGTGGCGATTACCGCATCAAAATCCGTCCAGCCCTCGGACTGGATTTTATTCACCATGTCCTCGCCGCCGACGAAATCGGCGCCGGCTTCTTCCGCTTCTTTCTGCTTATCGCCGCCGGCGATCACCAACACTTTTTTGGATTTGCCAAGGCCATTGGGCATGAGCACCGTGCCGCGCACCATCTGGTCGGCGTGTTTGGGATCAACCCCCAGGCGCATGTGGACTTCGACCGTTTCATCGAACTTGGCAAATTTGATTCTTTGCAACAAGGGAATCGCGTCTTCGAGCGAATATTCCCGGTTTTCGATCTGTTTTCTGGCAGTTTGATATTTCTTGCCCGGTTGGCGTGGCATATACCCTCCTGGTCCAAGCGGTTTGCTCAAATACGCAAACCTCCCACAGAGCTATTAAAAGGGACTTTTGCCAGTATAGCAGAACACAGAGGCGGCGTCCAATGAAATTTGGAGGGCCGCCTCGTGTACGACGGCAGCGTTTATGCAACCGTTCAGTGGCTCGAGGACCGGCTGGCTGTCTGAGTCGTGGTAGCCGGCTGGCTCTCGATCCAGACGATATCCGGCGCTTCCCGCCGCGAGGTCACTTTGGGGTTGGCTGTTGGCTGGCCGTGCAGTTCATAGCGAAAAACCACGGCGAGCCTCTTTCCGGCGCAATCCGGCTTGATCTTCGCCTCATGAACCGCCTTTTCTACCGGCGGCAC
>DATBID010000109.1:0-2166 GCA_036557125.1 Bryobacteraceae bacterium
TGAGCACAGCCATCAACCCGTGCTGGGCTCCGTTTGTCAGCACCACCCGCTTCGGTTCTGCGGCGAAACCTCTGCGCGCCAGCCATCGAGCCGCTGCGCTCCGGTGATCCTCTCGGCCCGCCGGGTCGCTATAGGTCTCCAACAGGTTGCGGAGGTCATTCCGCTCCCGGAGAGCCGCGCGCAGCAACTGGGCGACGGATTCGCCCGGGTCCCAGCGAACATAGTTCTGCGTCAGGTCGATCTCACCGCCGCTGTCCTCCTCCCCATCGCTCGCGGCCGCCACAAACGTGCCGCGCCCGACGGTCCCGGTGATCAGGCCGCGTTCCCTGGCCAGAGCGTACGCCCGGCTCACGGTGCCGACGGCTACTCCCAACGACTCCGCCAGGTCGCGGTGTGGCGGCAACTGCGCCCCCACGGGCAGCCGGCCATCGTTTACTGCTTCGGCCAGTGCCTCGACGATCCGCTGCGCGGGCGGTCCCTCCCGATGTTCAATATCAGGTTTCCACATTGTCCTAGATACAATATTTTACTTGAATTGATACATTGTCAAGTCTATTCTAGGGACAGGTTAGAAAATGTCTCCTTGCCGAGCAGAAATCACTGATCCGACTGACGTGCACCCCCAGCTTGATCGGATTCTGCGTCACCCTTTGTTTTTCCGATCCGAACGGCTCCGCCGGTTTCTCGAGTTCACGATCGGGTATCGCCTCGCTGGGCGGAGCCACGAGTTGAAAGAATACGTGCTGGGGATTGAGGTTTTCGACCGGCCGGCGGCACACGACCCACGGATTGACCCTATTGTCCGGGTCGAGGCCCGGCGACTCCGTGCTAAATTGCGTGCCTACTATGACTCCGACGGGGCGCAAGACAAGGTGATCATCGACTATCCCCGCGGCTCTTATGTTCCGGAATTCCGGCTACGCCCAGCCGCATCGCAGCCGGTGGCACCCGTGCTGATTGCGGTCCTGCCGTTTGAGGCGTCGAACCGAAGCTGCTGCGCGCGATTTGCGGATGACCTGACCCGGGTTCTGATCCGGGAGCTGGACCTCTCGACCGCTGTGCGTGTTCTCTCGGGAAAACAGAGCCGCCGGGAGCGGGCCCACATCGAAGCGCTGCTTACCGGGACGGTGCGTCAGGCGCGAGGGCGCCTGCGCGTCACTGCCGAACTCCTGAGCACGGGAAGCTCGCAGAATCTCTGGTCGGCGGCCTTCGAATCCGTACCCTCAACCGCGTTGACAGCGCAAAAGCAGATCGCCTTCGCGACCGCTCACGCCCTCTCGGTGCATTTCCGACCTGCGGCGTAGACCGCTAGTCGCCGGCCGGTACCCGCATCCCGTGGGGAATCTCTACAGTCTGCTTCCCGCCCTTGCGCCCGAAGAAGACGAACGCCACCAGGATGAGCGCGCCGATCGCGAAGATGGTATCGCCCGGCACTCGCATCCACCGCAGCGTTTGCATCAGGGGCGATTGCAGGAACTCGCTGCTGCGCGCAAACCAGTAGCCGTGCTCGACAGAAGCCCAAGTCTGAGCCAGCCCTACCGGAAGCAGGCTGCCGACGCACATCAGGAACAACCCGCCGTTCATTCCCCAGAATGCAAGTTTGAGCCAGTTCTCTTTCCAATTGAGGTTTTGGCTCATGGCTCGCAGGCAGACCAGCATCAGCCCGATTCCGAGCATTCCGTACACGCCGAACAACGCCGCATGGCCGTGCAACGGAGTCGTGTTGAGACCTTGCATGAAGTAAAGCGCGATGGGAGGGTTGATCATGAACCCGAACAGACCCGCGCCCACCATGTTCCAGAACGCCACCGCCACGAAGAAATACACAGGCCAGCGGTATCGCTCCGCCCAGATGGTCAGTCTTCCGCGGCGCAGATCGTCGATTGCGGCGTAGGCGACAAACGTAAGCGGCACCACTTCGAGGGCGCTGAATACGGAACCGAACGCCAGCGCGACGGTCGGCGTGCCCGAGAAGTAGAGGTGATGACAGGTCCCGATGATTCCGCCCGCCAGGAAGATCGTTGCCGAGAGCAAAGCCGCACGCGCCGCCAGCCCCGGACGGATCAGGCCCAGCCGGGTAAAGAAGAAGGCGATGACGGTAGTCGCAAACACCTCGAAGAAGCCTTCCACCCACAGGTGCACCACCCACCAGCGCCAGTATTCGAC
>DATBID010000110.1:0-7830 GCA_036557125.1 Bryobacteraceae bacterium
GGACGAAATTCAGGTGTACGACGCCGACATCGCGGAGAAGGGGGTGGTCAACCTAATGATTCACTCCAACTTCGCTCCGATTGGGCGAAAGACTCCGGATTACCCGGGAGCGGTCATTCCCAACAACTCCGAGAACGGCGCGGCCGAATGGGCTTACGGTGTTGCGAGCTGGTTCGAGCAGGGGCTGTATTTGCCGGTCTTCAGTCTGCATTCGGAAAACCACGGCACGACGTACAACGGATTTAAGCTGCGGGAGTTGTTCGTGAGGCCGCATGCCGAGGACCACACCTTTTTCTACGGCGTGAATTTCGAGTTCAGCATCAATCAACCTTACTGGGAGGACAAGCATTACACCTCGGAAATCCGGCCCATTGTGGGATTGCATTTGCATCCGATCGACTTGATTTTCAATCCGATTCTGGACACCGACTATACCGGCGGTTTCCGGAATCTGCAATTCAATCCCGCTACGCGCATCGCGTACAACTTGCCACACGAGTGGGCGGTGGCCGTGGAGGAGTACGCCGGTTTCGGGCCGCTCGGCCACTTCGAAACGGTGCATAACCAATTTCACGAGGTCTGGGCGGTGGTGGATCACAACACCAAGTACGTGAACATCGAAACGGGCGTGGGATTGGGCGTGACTGCGGGCGCGGACCGGGTTACGTTGAAGTTCATGGTTTCGCGAGATCTGAACTCGCGGAAGAAGGATTGAGTCCCTGCGCCCGTTTTCGTTTGCAACTTTCCAGTATGCGCGAAGGGCGATGGAAACGCCTGAGGAGCGCAAGCCGTAGCTAATTGAAGAGGCGCAGCAGCAACACATCACACCGACCAAGCGCCGAGGCCGTTGACTTGCGGGGCTTACGAAGCGGTGGTAAATACAGACATTGCCGTTATTGGGGGAGGTCCCGCGGGGTTGGCTGCAGCCATCGCGGCGCGGCGGAAAAGTTTCCGGGTAACGGTTTACGATCCAATCGTTCCACCGGCAGACAAGGCCTGCGGAGAGGGCTTAATGCCGGATGGGCTGGCGGCTCTGGCGAGGGTGGGCGTGCGGATCGGCGATGCGGATTCGTTTCCGTTCCGGGGAATCCGCTTCGTGGATCGGGGAGTGAGCGTGGCGGCCGATTTTCCGGCCGGCCCGGGGCGCGGGGTGCGGCGGACGACATTGCATCGGCTGCTGGCGGAACATGCAGAAGCGGCGGGCGTGGAATTGCGCTGGGGGACGAGAGTTGATCTCGACGGGCTGAAGTGCGGTTGGACCATTGGCGCGGATGGCGGAAACTCCCGGGTGCGGAAATGGGCGGGGCTGGACCGGGGAATGCGGGAGCGATGGCGCTTTGGGTTCCGCAGGCATTACCGGGTTGAGCCGTGGGGCGAGCACGTGGAGATTTACTGGGGGGCGGGATACCAGTTGTATATAACGCCGGTCACGACGGATTCGGTCTGCGTAGCGGCGATCTCGCGAGATTCGCGGCTGCGCCTGGATGAAGCGCTGGGCGGGTTTCCGGAACTTTGCCGCCGCCTGAAGCGGGGCGGGGTGATCGGCGACGACCGGGGAGGGGTTTCGGCTTCGCGGCGCCTCGAAACGGTGTGCCGCGGCCGGGTGGCGCTGGTGGGCGATGCTTCCGGATCGGTGGACGCGATCACCGGTGAGGGGCTTTGCCTCGCATTCCAGCATGCGGTGGCGGTGGTGGAGGCGATTGCGGCCGGCGATCTGGCGGGCTATGCGCGCAAGCACCGGGAAATGGCGCGCCGGCCGGAATGGATGGGCAAGGTCTTGGTTACTTTAGGGGAACACGCGGGGTTGCGGCGCGCGGCGATGCGGGCGCTTCGAGCACAACCGCGAATTTTCGCGAAATTACTAGCGGTGCATGTAGGAGCCGTTTATGAAATGGAAAGTTCTACTTTTGCCGGCTGCTTTGCTGGCTTCGGGGACGGGGTTGTTTGGGCAGGAGACGGAGGTCGAATTCGATCCGGCCCAGACTCAGGTGAAGTTCACGCTCAATGCCATGCTTCACACTGTGAAAGGATCGTTCCAACTGACGCGCGGGAAGGTGCACTATGATTTGGCGACCGGAAGAGCGTCGGGAGAGATTGTAATTGACGCGCGAAGCGGGGAGAGCGGGAACGCTACGCGAGACAAAAAAATGCACAAAGCGGTTCTGGAAAGCGAGCGGTATCCGGAGATTGTGTTCGTGCCGGACCGGATAGAGGGCACGCTGGAGAAGGCGAGTTTGCACGGGGCGTTCCGGATTCATGGAGCGAGCCACGAAATGACGGTGGCGGTAAAGGCGCAGCCTGAGGGAGACAAAGTGAATGTAGCGACGCAGTTCGTGGTGCCTTATGTGGAGTGGGGGATGAAGAACCCGAGCACGTTGTTTCTGCGGTGCAGCGATAAGGTAGAGATCGAGGTACACGGGGTGGGGCGGGTGCGGGGAGTGGAGGGATCGCGGTAGGGGCGGTTGGGGGGGCTAAAAAGTTTACATAATATCTGTTATCGGAAGTAACATTCAAGTGCTGCTCTCGCGAGGCTTGCTGAATGGCTCGGCGGTTACATACGCGCGAGAGACTTTCGTCTGGCTGCTGCGGGTTTGGGCGGCTCTGGATCGGCGCGGATGGCTGCGCACCGTCGCCAATCTCACTTGTAGCTTGGGTTAGCCGTAGGACTCTACAATAGCTCGATGAGCACGGCTTACGACGCGATCATTATCGGGACGGGCCAGGCGGGGCCGCCGCTGGCGGCGCGATTGGCGGAGGTGGGCATGAACGTCGCGATTGTCGAACGGAAGCTATTCGGCGGCACTTGCGTAAATACGGGATGCATTCCGACCAAGGCCATGGTGGAAAGCGCGCATGCGGCGTACACGGCGCGGCGCGGGACGGAGTTCGGGTTCGCGAGCGGTCCGGCTGTGATGGATATGAAGCGCGTGAAGGCCCGGAAGGACGAGGCTTCGGCGCGGTCGCGGAACGGTCTCGAGGCCTGGCTAAAGGGGATGAAGAACTGCACCGTGTATGAGGGGCAGGCGCGGCTCACCTCGCCGCGGGAGGTTAGGGTGGATGGGGAAACCCTGACGAGCGGGCAGATCTTTATCAATGTGGGAGCGCGGGCGAAGATTCCTGCGATTGCGGGCTTGGAACAAGTTCCGTATCTGACCAACAGCTCGATGATAGCGGTGGATTCCCTGCCCCGGCACCTGATGATCCTGGGTGGAAGCTATATCGGGCTGGAGTTCGGCCAGATGTTCCGGCGCTTCGGCAGTGAGGTAACGATTATCGAGCTGGGGCCCCGGCTGATTGCGCGCGAGGATGAAGATGTCTCGAAGGCGATCCGGGAAATCTTGGAGGGCGAAGGGGTCAAAGTCAGGCTGAACGCGAATTGCGTGAGCCTCGCGCGGCGCGGCGAAGAGATTGTGGCGCGGGTGGATTGCGAGGGCGGCGGAGAGGAGATTTGCGGGTCGCACCTGTTGGTGGCGGTGGGGCGGCGGCCGAACACGGATGACTTGGGTCTGGACGCCGCGGGTGTGACGGTGGATGAGCACGCCTACATTGCGGTCGACGACCAGTTGCGCACCAACGTGCCGGGAATTTGGGCTTTAGGAGATTGCAACGGCAAAGGCGCATTCACGCACACGTCGTACAACGATTTTGAAATTGTCGCCTCGAATCTGTTGGACAAGGGCCAGCGGCGCGTGTCAGACCGCATCCCCACGTATGCGTTGTATATCGATCCGGCGCTGGGACGGGCGGGAATGACCGAGGCCGAAGTGCGGGCGACCGGAAAGCCGGCTCTGCGCGCGAAGCGGCCGATGAGCCGAGTGACCAGAGCCGCGCTGAAGGGCGACACGCGGGGATTTATGAAGGTGGTCGCGGATGCGGAAACGAAACTGATCCTGGGCGCGGCGATTCTAGGACCGAATGGGGATGAGATTATTCACTCGGTGCTGGATGTGATGTATGCGGGCAAGCCGTATACGCTGATCGAGCGGGCGATGCACATTCATCCGACCGTGTCGGAGTTGATTCCGACGATGCTGGAAAGCATGGAGCCGATGTAGGTTCACCGCAGAGACGCTGAGACGCAGAGAAAACAAAAGCTAATTCATTCAAAGTCAAACCCTGAGACGCGGACGGGGCAGAGGGCGCAGAGAATCTTATTTTTCTTTGCGTCTCTCCGTCTCTGCGGTTGATATACTGAACCGGAAATTATGAAGAGATTGGGCTTCGTGCTCGCTGCGCTCGCGGCCGCGTTCCCTATGCTTCGCGCACAGGACGTGCTGGGGGCTGGGAATTTCAGCCATATTGTGGAGAACCTGGACCGGTCGGTGGCGTTTTACCGGGATGGGATTGGGCTGGAGGGGCCGGCAACGATGAGGCCGTTTGATCCGAATCCAGCCATTATGAAGATGGGCAACACGGTGGGGGCGCAATCGCGGGTGGCGGTACTGCGCGTGCCTGGCTTCAGCATGGGACTGGAGCTGATCGAGTACAAGGACATCGACCGCAAGCCGGCGCATCCACGATTTCAGGACCCGGGGACCGGAAATCTCAACGTGCGGGTGAAAGACCTGGCGGCGGTGGCGGGTCGGATCGAAAAAAACGGCGGTCATATTCTTACGCCGGGAGGCGTACCGGCAGAGATTCCAGGCGGGGCGCGAGTGATGTTCGTGCAGGATCCGGACGGCTTCGTGGTGGAGCTGACGCAACCGAAAGACTCGGCGGCGGCCAGGAACGGCAACGTACTTGGCGGCGGCGTGGAGATTACGGTGGAGAACGCGGAAAAGGCGGCGGCCTTTTATACGGATGTCTTTGGGTTTGCCAAGAGTGTGGACGCCTCATATAACGGCAATCAGACAATGACCGCGACCGCCGGTGTTGCCGGCTCGCGCTTCCGCCATAGCCGGGTACAGATTCCCGGAAACGTGGCACTGAATTTCATCGAGTTTCAGGATATTGACCGGCACACGCTGCATACTCGGGTGCAAGATCCGGGGACGGCGCTGGTTCAGTTGCGCGTGCGCGGCCTGGATACGCTGCTGCAGAAGGCAAAAGCAGGTGGTGCGACCGTAGTCTCCGTGGGTGGCGAGCCGGTCGCGGTAGGGACGTTCGGGCGAATTGCCATTGCACGCGATCCGAATAATCTGTTTCTGGAACTGATCGAGCCTCAGGGAAAATAGTTGGCGCTCTTCGCCTGTCATAATTGATGCGGAGGCACGACTCTTGTCCACGCTGACCGCCCCTGTTTCCATTTCATCCGACAACGAAAAGAACCCCTGGCTTGCCGCCGAAGCGCGCTTCGATACGGCTGCACAGCGGCTGCATATGGACGAAGGTTTGTGCAAGGTTTTGCGCACTCCCGCCAGGGAGATCACGGTCAATATTCCAGTGCAGCTCGATGACGGGCGGCTGGAAGTGTTCACCGGCTATCGGGTGCAGCACTCGATTGCGCGCGGGCCGGCGAAGGGCGGCATCCGCTTTGCGCCGGATGTGACCTTGGATGAGGTACGCGCGCTGGCCTCCTGGATGACGTGGAAGTGCGCGGTGGTCAATATCCCGTTTGGGGGCGGAAAGGGCGGCGTCATTTGCGACCCGAACCTGCTCTCCGATGCCGAACTGGAGAAGATCACGCGGCGTTATGCAGCGGAGATTATCGATTTCATTGGCCCGGAGCGGGACGTGCCGGCGCCGGACGTGAATACGAACGAAAAAATCATGGCGTGGATTATGGATACCTATTCCATGCACGCGCGGCACACGGTGACTGCGGTGGTTACCGGAAAGCCGCTCTCGTTAGGCGGATCGCGCGGACGGGTGGAAGCAACGGGCCGCGGCTGCATGATGGTGACGCTGAAGGCGCTGGAGCGATTCGGCATGAACCCGGAGAGTTGCCGGGTGGTGATTCAGGGGTTTGGAAACGTGGGTGGAATGGCCGCGCGGCTGATGGCGGCGAAGGGTTTCCGCATCATTGCAATTATTGAATACGATGGCGCCGTGTATAATCCGCGCGGGTTGGATGTGGCGGCGCTGGCAGCGCACCGCAAAGAGACCGGCTCGATCACAGGTTTTTCGGGCGGCGAAGATATGGATCGCGACGAAGCCTTCTTTTTGGATTGCGACGTGCTGCTGCCGGCGGCGACCGAAAATGTTATCACCTCGGCTAACGCGGCCAACCTGCACTGCAAAATTCTCTGCGAAGGGGCCAATGGACCTACAACCCCTCTAGCCGATGAGATCCTCGCCGACAAACGTGTATTCGTGATTCCCGATATCCTGGCGAATGCAGGCGGTGTAACGGTTTCTTATTTCGAGTGGGTACAGGACCGGCAGGGGTTCTTCTGGAACGAACAACTGGTGAACCAGCGGCTGGAAGAGATCATGCTAGAGAGCTTCGATGCGGTGGTGCAATACGCGGGGACACACAACGTGAATAACCGGATTGCGGCGTATATGCTGGCGCTGGATCGGGTGGCGTTTGCGATCAAGCTGCGCGGGATTTATGCGTGAACGTTGCTGACGCTTCCACGCCGCTGATGCGGCAGTATCACGCCATTAAGCAGCAGGTTCCGGGCATGCTGCTGCTGTTCCGGCTGGGCGACTTCTACGAGCTTTTCTTTGAAGACGCAGTGGTGGCTGCGCGCGAGCTGGAAATCACGCTGACCTCGCGCAACAAAGAAAAGGGCGCGGCGATTCCGATGTGCGGCGTGCCGTACCACGCAGCGGAAAGCTACATCGCGCGGCTGATCCAGAAGGGACATCGCGTCGCCATCTGCGATCAGATGGAAGACCCGCGATTCGCTAAGAAGCTGGTGAAGCGGGAAATCACGCGGGTAGTGACGCCGGGGACGGCGATGGACCCGGCGCTGGTCGGACCGCGGGAGAACAATTACCTGGCGGCGGTGGCGCGAGCGGGCGCACGGGCCGGCCTCGCACACGTGGATCTCTCAACCGGCGAATTTCGCGTTACCGAGGTGGATGCGGGCGATCTCGCAGGGGCGCTGGAGAGCCTGGCTGCGCGTGAGGTGCTGTTTCCGGCTGAGTTGCCGCTGCTGAATGGCGCCGCAGGGCCTGTACGCTATGTGCGCACGGAGATAGAAGACTGGGTGTTCACGCCGGATTACGCCGATCGCGCACTGCGCGACCATTTCAAGCTACTCTCGCTCGATGGCTGCGGGCTGGCGAACAGGCTGGCGGCGATCGGGGCGTCGGGCGCGATTCTGCACTATTTGCGGGACACGCAGCGGGCCGCGCTCGATCACCTGGACCGGCCGACCTTTTACGACCGCTCGGCGTTTCTGGTGCTGGACGCAGTGACTGTGCGCAACCTGGAACTGACGGAGCCGCTATTTGCGGCCGATGCCGGTGTTGCCCAGCAAGCGACTTTGCTTGCGGTGCTGGACCAGACGCAAACGGGCATGGGGGGCCGCTTGCTGCGGCAGCGGCTGCTTCGGCCTTCGCTGGACCGCGCGGAAATCGAGCAGCGGCTGGATGGGGTTGGCGAAATGCTGGTGCAGACCATTCTGCGGGCGGAGGTGCGTAAGCAACTGGAGCCGGTCCTCGATATTGAGAGGCTGCTGGCCAAGGTCACATTGGGCACCGCGGGTCCGCGCGATCTCTTGGCGCTCGGCCGTTCGCTTGAAAAAATCCCTGCCCTCAAGCTTTCCTTTAGCACTCAGCAGCTTGGCCGGCTTCGCTCACTTCATGAACGATTAGATGAGGTTCCCGAGGTTACAGAGTTGATTCTCAAGGCAATCGCCGATGAGCCGCCGCTGGACCTCGCCGATGGCGGAACGATCCGGCAGGGATTTCATGTGGAACTTGACGAACTGCGCGACC
>DATBID010000111.1:0-3181 GCA_036557125.1 Bryobacteraceae bacterium
TCAATTTAATCGGCGTTTTGGCCGGGACGCCGCACCCCTATCGCAAGAGACGGTACATCTACTGCAACAAAGAGACTGGCCTGGGAACGTTCGCGAGCTGGAAAATTCGATTGCCCGGTACGTCGTACTGGGTTCCGAGGAAACTTTTTACGGCGACCAGGTCGATCGGCATCCGGGGCATAACGTCTACGAACCGAACGCCGAGGGCCATATTCCCTTGAAGCGTATCGCTCGGCAGGCGATTCGGCGGATGGAGCATGACGTGATCCTTCGCGTGCTACAAGCCAATCACTGGAACCGCCGCAAAACAGCCCAGGTGCTGAAAATCAGCTACCGCGCGCTGCTTTACAAAGTCCGCCAGGCAGGCTTGCCAGCGAAGCACCCCCGGCAAAAGGGACCAGACCTGGAGCTGTAGGAACCTATCGACCCGGAAAGCCCTGGCTCGAGGAAAAACCCGTTTCCTTGCTTATCACCGGTGCGACCCCCGTGCCTGTTATGAAATTCGATCTTGAGTCCGTCTTGCCCCTTCCCGGTAATTCGGCTAGCCTGATTAAAACATGTCGAAATCGAATGGCAAATCGAGTCTGAAGGTCTGCCTGCTCTCGCCGCACCCGATGGTCCTGGACGAATTCCATCGGCTGCTCGAGGATTCTGGCTTCCAGATTACGTCCAAGCATCTGACATCGATGCTGGCACCAGACCTGCGTAATTTAGACGTTCCTCGCGCCTCCGTTTATGTTGTGGACGCCCACGCCGCGCGGCAGGCGACCGGGGCCTTGCTCGGAAACATCCTGGAACGCTATTCCGGCGCGCGCTTATTGGTGGTGGGTGACAAGCTGAATGAAACCGACAGCTATTCCTTGCTGCGTCTCGGAGCGAAGGGGATACTCAGTTACGCCGAAGCCCGGGAGCAACTCTCCCGCGCTCTTCCCCAGGTAGCCGCGGGCGGCATTTGGGTTCCACGTCCGGTTCTTTCCCGGTTCGTGGATTCTATTCTCAGCAGCACGCACGGGCGCCGCCTGCGCGTGGACTCTCCCAATGAACTCAGCCGCCGGGAGCAAGAGGTCCTCAGCAGCCTCCTGGAGAACCTCGCCAACAAAGAAGTGGCGGAGCGCCTGCACATTTCCGAGCGTACCGTGAAATTTCACGTGTCGAACTTGCTCGCCAAGTTCGGCGTCCGCCGCCGCGCGGATTTGATCCTCCTCTGTTACCAGCGCCGGAACACGGTGGGCGTGCCGCAGCTGTAGTCCATCCCGCGCTGCCCGGTTCGTTGAAAGCTCGAGTCGTTGTTATAATTTCCCTTCGCCAGACCGGCTGGCTGCAAACACGATGGCCACGTTCTCCATTGAAAACTTTGGCTGCCGCGCGACGGACGCCGACGCCGCCGCTATCCGCCACGAGCTGCTGAATTCTGGACTGGCCCTGGCGCCGAACCACGATTCCGCCAACGTCATCGTGCTGAACACCTGCACGGTTACGGCGGCGGCAGATGCACAAGCGCGGGAAGCTGTTCGGAAAATTCACGCCGCCAATCCAAAGGCGCGAGTCATCGTCACGGGCTGCTACGCGCAGCGCGCTCCCGCCGAACTGGCGGCGATTCCCGGAGTGACGTGCGTAGTCGGGAATTCTCATCAAGCGCGGATACCGGGCCTCGCTCGAGAGTTGGCAGCGGGCGCTACACACAAACGCGCGGCCGACTTCGTCCCAGTTGAGACTCTTCGAGGCAATATCGCTCCGGCAGTTGGTGCAACAATTATTTCGGGTGACATTTTCGAGCACTCATCGGTGCAATTCGCGGCAGCCAAATTCATGGCCGGTGACCGCACGCGCCCCATTTTGAAGGTGCAGGATGGCTGCAACAATCGTTGCTCCTACTGCGTGATTCCATTTGTCCGCGGGCGCAGCCGCAGCCTTCCGCCCGACCAGGCGATTTCTCAAATCCGCGCGCTGGCTGATGCCGGCGCGAAGGAGATCGTTCTGAGTGGAATCAACCTCGGGAGCTATGGACGCGATCTCAGTCCGCGCGTTGACTTGGCTGGCCTGGTCCAACGGATACTCGACGAAACCGCAGTTCAGCGGCTTCGGTTCAGCTCCATCGAGCCTCAGGACGTTACCGAAGACTTCGTCTCTTTGATGGTTTCCTCCACTCGCCTAGCGCCGCATTTTCACGTACCACTCCAATCGGGGTCCGACCGGGTTCTGAAAGCCATGCATCGTTGGTATCGCGCGGCGCATTACGCCGAACGCGTGCGTATGGTACGCCGGGTGCTGCCGGATGCAGCCATTGGCGCCGATGTGATCGTAGGATTCCCCGGCGAGACGGACGAAGATTTCCGCGAGACCATCGACTTAATCGGAAATCTTCCGTTTACGTATTTACACGTCTTCTCGTTTTCGGCGCGCCCCGGAACCGCTGGTGCCACCCTCGGCGACAGAGTGCCTCCGAGTGCAATCCGCGAGCGAGCCCGCGCGCTCAGGTCCCTGGCACGGCAAAAGTCCACGGATTTTCGATCTTCGCAATCCGGCCGCGTGCTGCCCGCACTCGCTCTGGCCCGCAGCGGCGATGGTTGGACGGAAGCAATTACCGGAAACTATCTGAAGCTGCGCGTTCCCGGGCGGCACGCCGCGAACGAGTGGCTGAACGTGCGGCTCAGGGCAGAGGACAGCGTGGAAGAGGTGAAGACCGGGCTTTGCGGATCAACTTTCGAAAATCACTTGGGCGAGCGCCAGATTCCCGCTGTGAGTGATCGATACTGAAATACTTTTCACGCCCATGCGCTCCGCAATCTGAAGCGCGGCTCCGGCCAGTCGCAAGGTGGGCTTGCCAGTCGCTTCACGAGTGACCTCGATATCGCGCCAGCGCACGCCATGGCTCCAGCCCGTTCCCAGCGCCTTCATCGCTGCCTCCTTAGCTGCAAATCGCGCGGCGTAGCGCTCGAACTTGTTCTTGTGCCGCTCGCAATACGCAGCTTCGACAGGTGTGAAGAGGCGCTCGAGAAATGGTGCCCCGTGGCGCTTGATGGCCGCCTCGATCCTGTCAACTTCGGCGATGTCTAAACCCAATCCGACGATCACTAGACAATCCTGTTTTATCCTAGTAGGAACGGTCGCGATTATACCTATAATTGAGTGCCCTGCAGGAACTGCAGAGCTTGTCTAAGAGCCGCAGCGCGGCCGGAAC
>DATBID010000112.1:0-2810 GCA_036557125.1 Bryobacteraceae bacterium
AATAGAGACTGAGGAGGTTATTAAGGGCGCTCAGGGTGTCAGGATGCTCTGGTCCCAAAAGTCGACGACGAATCGACAGCGTTTGATTACTGAGACCCTCCGCCTGTGCGTACTTGCCCTCCAGTGTATACGTGGCTGCTAGATTGCTCAGCGAATACAGCGTTTCCGTGTTTTGGAGACCCAGAACGCGGCGTTGGATTTCGAGCGCCCGGCTCAGCAGTGTCTCAGCTTCCGGATATTTTCCCTGAAGTATGGCGGTACGCCCCAGGTGACTAAGAATTTTCAGGGCTTTTGGATCTTCTGCTCCGAGCGTTTTACGCTCCAGCAGCAGCGCGCGCTCTAATTGAGCTCGTGCTTCAGGAAACAGACCTAAATCCTGATACGTCTGCCCGATGGTATCCCGGATTGACGCTTCCACTTCCGGCTGTCCTGCGAACTTGCCGCCGATGCGGGCCGCCGCCCGGTCGAGCGCCGTACGCACTTTGAGATCCGGATCAGCTTTCCTGGTGGGTGATGCCTGCATGCTCGCGCTCGCCTGTGCCAGGAGATCGTTTTGCAAAAAGTCGCTGACTGCCTCCGCACTCAGTTCGGCCCGGCGCGCCCTTACCGCCTCCCTTGTAGTAGCGACAATACCGGCAATGAGAACCGCGAACACAACCCCGGTCGCGCCAACCAGCGCCTTATGGCGGCGCGCGAACTTGCGTAACTGGTAGCCGGTGCTCGCCGGCCGCGCCGTGATGGGCTGATCCGCCAAATATCTTCGGAGATCATTCGCTAGCTCTGCTGCCGACGCATACCGCCGCGTCTTATCCTTCTCCAGCGCCTTCGCCACGATCGTTTCGACATCGCCGCGGTAGCTGCGGCTGATCGCACTCAGCCTCGTGGGGTCCTGCTCCCGGATCGTCTTCACGGCTTCGTGCAAATGCTGGCTTAGTTCATACGGAAGCCGATTGCCGAGCAACTCATACAGGATCACGCCCAGCGCATACACATCGCTGCGTGTGTCCAGATCCAGCGGATCCGCCGTGACCTGCTCCGGACTCATGTACGCCAGCGTTCCGATCAGTTGCCCGACATCCGTCTGCCGCGTGGCTTGCGCGTCGCTGTCGGTCGCTCGCGCCACGCCGAAATCCAGGATCTTGGGTTGGCCGCTCTCGTCCACCAGAATGTTGGCCGGCTTCAGATCGCGATGAATGATCCCGCGCTGATGCGCGTGCTCCACCGCGTCGCAGACCTTAGCCATCAGCTCGAGCCGCTGGCGCGTGCCAAGCTTGCGCGTTTCGGCGTATTCCCGCAGCGGCACGCCGTGGATGAACTCCATCGCGAAATACGGCTGCTGCCCGAACCCGGTCTCCGCCGCGCCGGCCTCATAAATCTGCGCAATTCCCGGATGCTGCAGCCGCGCCAGTGCCTCCGATTCCCGTTCGAAGCGCCGCAACAACTCCGCACTGGCCAGACCAGATTTGATCACCTTCAACGCGACGATGCGGCGGGGATGATCCTGTTCCGCCTGGTACACCGCACCCATGCCGCCTTCGCCCACCATCTGCAGAATCTGATACTGCCCCAGCCGCCGACCGGCCCACGGATCGCCGCCGCTTACGCCGGCGGCGGCCTTCTCCACGACGCCGGCTAACGTACTGCCTCCATCGCGAAACGCGTCCATCAATTCCCGCCGCATCGCGTCGTCGCTGCCGCAGCGCTCCTCGATAAATCGCGTCCGCTCCGCGGGATCCATCGCCGCCGCCGCGTCGTACAGCTCCGATATCAGGCGAAACCGTTCTGGGGTCATGGCATTTCAGGAACCCGGGTTCCGTACCCGCGGTCCTCTCCTGCAGTTATTAGCGAGTCATTATAGACATAAATTTTCGGTTTGCGTAGGGGTTTCGCACCTCTTCTCCGCTCTATCTAGGTGGGAGGGCACTGATGGCAACCGCACGAAACGAGAGGCTGCCGGCTGCATGTGCTTTCCCTGTGAACTTCCAAGACAGAGCGGAAAGGAGACGAAAATGAAGATTTCAAGAATAGTATTCGCAGTGGTTGCGGCGGCGGGGTTGGCGGCCGCCCAGAACGTAATTACGGTGTCGGTGGAAACGGCTTCCACACACTCGACTTCGGCGTCCAAACGCCAAGAGTGCAGCCCACGGGCCTTTCAGCAAGTCTCGTTCGGGCAAATCCTCAAATCTGTGGTCGTGACGCAGTATGACACCACCGCGCGGGTTCGGGTTCCGATCGTCCGGCCTGCATCCATCGATTCGCAGTTCGCCGGGGCGCGAGTCTGCGAGACGGCCGGCCTGAGCGCGAGTCTTCCGAAGTCACACGGCCGGTTGAAGCCTGCTTCCGCGGGCGCCTCGACCAGCAACCCGGTGGCGCCCCGGCGGAAAGGCTTCGTTGGCCAGCGCGGTGTGTAGAGATGGAAGGGTGAATGGGGAAATCGAAAGCGGTTTCCCCGTTTCACGCCGTATGAAATGGCCCTACTTACCGCTGCGCCACTCCGCGGCGCGGTCCGGTTTCCCCCAGGCCTCATACAGCTGCACAATCCATTCGCGGGCGCGGTCCCAGTGATACTTGTTTGGCAGGCCCATCTGTTCTTTGCGCTGCTCCATTCCCCGGTAGCCCGCGAGCAGGAGCGGTTCGGCCTCGGCATATTTCTTTTGACCCGCCAGGCTGGCGCCCAACAGGCTTTCGGCTCGAAATCGCTGCCAGTCATCGGGCTGCTTTCTTTTGTTCCAGTCCAACGCCTGCCGCGCGAGGGGCTCACTCTGTGCGAATTTTCCTTCCGATAGATACGCCAGGGACAAATCAGCTAC
>DATBID010000113.1:0-16291 GCA_036557125.1 Bryobacteraceae bacterium
GGTAGTCTCGGGTTTCGGTTTGGTCTCCGTGGGCGGCCCAGCCTTCGGCGGTTCCGCCGTGGAGGTCGTCCCGAAGGGACGGGTCGCCACCGCGATCGAGGAGGAGCTTGACTGTGGGCAGGTGTCCAACTTGAGCGGCGATGTGGAGCGCGGTGATGCCTTGGCCGTGGGTTGGACCGCCGAAAGTGCCACGGGCATTCACGTCGGCACCGTGATCTAGAAGCCACGCGACGGCTTCGGTGCGCTCACAGGCGGCGGCCCAGATGAGCGACGTGCCGCGATAGGGGTCAGCATTGAGGCGGGCGCCGGCGCGAACGAGGCGATCGAGCACGTTTATGCGGTTGCTCTTGCAGGCCCAGACGAGAGCTTCATCGAGGACTTCCTGCGGGTCGGTGGACGGCTGCCAATCGGGGAAGCCGCTGTGCGGGCGGTAGAAGCCTCGGGCGGCGGCGGCTTCCGGCGTGAGAGCGCCTTCCCGCGTGAAGCAGGCCTCCACCAATTGCGGATCGCCGAGGCCGGCGGCCGCGCGCAGATTGCGCGGAGCGACGGCATGGGATGCAAGCAGGTCAGCGACCTCGCGATGGCCCCAGAAGAGCGCAACGATCAACGGAGTGCCGCCGGCACCGTGCGCTTCGGCGTCCAGGGCTGCGCCCCTGGCGATCAAAACGGCGGCTATTTCGGGTTGGTTGGAATAGGCAGCCTGATGAAGCGGCGTCCATCCGCGATCGTTGGCGTCGTTGACGTCGCAGCCGGCTTCCAGCAAAGCATTGATGGCAGACATGCCGCTTTGGTAACCGCGTTTGGCAGCGCAACTGACGGCGAGATTGAGGAGGGTGTTGCCGTTGGTGCCGCGGTCGTTTGCCACGCGAGGATTGGCGCGCAGCAACGCCCGGAAGCGGCCAACGTCGTCCGATTGCAAGGCTGCGAAAGCAGCCATAAAAGGTTCGGTGGTTGCGGCGTCCGGCGCCGACGCCAACAGGTTGACGCGGGTGACGAGATCGCTCCAGGTTTCGAAGCCATGCTCGCGGGCGTAGACGAGGCGAGCGTCCTCTACGGTGAATGGCGCCTGGCGGATCTCTTCGTCGGCGGCATCGGCGAAACGGGGATGCCACTCGCGGATCTGCTCAAGCGCCGCCGGGCCGGCCGACTGGCGCGTGCGCACGAGACCGAGCACGCGGTCCTCGATCCAGGCTGTATCGGCCACGAACAATCGGGAATGGCGGAGGGCGGAGGACGGCTCGGCGTAAGCCTTCAACTTGGGCCAACTGGCGAACCCCTGTTCGCGCGCCAAGGCGAACTGGACATCGTGAAGGGCCACGAGTTGGCGGACGGCATCGTCGTCGACGACGGCCCAGCGAGTATGCCAGCGGCGCAGACGCGCGATCGCGTCGGCATTTCCGGATCGGATGGCCCGCAAGAGATCGCGGGCCTGGTTCTTCTGTTGTTCGAAATTCATGACGGCCTCCTTCGTATGCCTGGTCCGCACGACAGGCGAAAGAGGGTCACCCCTGAGTGAAATCTTTCGGAAGCAGGTGGGCGCGGCCCTTTCCGCGGACAGGACGCGTCCTGCAAGCGTCTAAGTCAAGTCTAGCAGGAGTCGAAAAAGTGGGGGTAGGAATTGCGGCTGGGCATGCTGGGCGTTTGGGGGTGTGCCGGGTCGCCGATGGTACGTTGGTTGGAAGCTCTACTTAGATGCATGCTTCCGTCTCATTTCGACCGCTTGAGCGATCGGATTTTCCGTTACTTCAAGAATGGCTTGCCGCGCCGCATGTGGCTGTTTGGTGGAATGAGCGCGCCGATTTGGCGAGTGTAGAGGAGAAATACGGCCCGCGCGTTGAGGGCACCGAGCCCACCCACGTATTCGTGATTGAGCAGGACGGCAGGCCCATCGGTTGGATTCAGTGGTACCTCTGGGCTGACTATCCGGAGCACGCCCGACAATTAGGAGCGGCACCCTCTTCGGCCGGCATCGACCTCGCAATCGGGGACATCAAGATGACGGGCTTGGGGGTGGGTCCGGCTGCGATCCGCGAGTTCACAAAGCAGCTCGTCTTTGTAAACTCCACCGTTTGCACCGTCGTTACCGATCCCGATGAAAGCAATCTCAGATCCTTGAAGGCCTTCAAAAAGGCCGGCTTCCGGGCGGTAAAGATAGTTCAACTCGCTGGAGAAGGTTGCAAAAGGCAGGTCTTACGCTTGGATCGCCCATAGAGACTGCGCCTCACGTACGCGGATTCATCCCCTGGGGTCTGCGGGTTTTGCGTTAGCATCGTGGAGGGCGGCTAAGCGGTTGCGGATGCTAGGAAAGTTTCTTCAGGCGACGCGTCATCGTGGGTTGCGGGGGCATGGCGCATCGTGACGGGGCAGGCGTTTAATCAGGCGCCGTTTCAGGCACACGTCGAGCTGCTGCGACTTTTTCTGACACATCGCGAAGATATCATCGAGAGCATTGAGGCCGTTTTGAACGCCCAGCGAAAGCCGATCGGGTATCTGCAGGACCGGTCTCTTCTGTCCCACCATTTCGAAGATTGCTTCTTTGCACGCAGTGCGGTCACTGCCGGCCAAACTCGGCTCAGAGGCCAACTGGAAGAGGCGCATTGGGCCGCAGGATTCAGACCTCGTCAGGTTCACTATTTGCATAACGACCTGATCCATCCGGCGGAGATGATGATTCGCGGCTTTCATTGCTGGCAGCAGACACGGTGGCCGGGCCGTAACGGCCGCATGCACTACGCGCACACGCTGTTCAATTTGTATGTAATCCGGTGTCTCGCGCTCCTGAGCATGCGCCTCTGGGATGAAGACCCGAGCAGCGCGGGCGGAAGGCTGGCAGAGATTCAAGGCGTGCTCGATGAGCTCTGGAGAAGCTCACCAGCCGATCAGCCCGTGATGGTGCGCGATGCGCGCTGGCTGATTCCATTGGCGCAGAGCCTGATTACCGATGAGTTGGCGCCCTATTTCGAGGTCGCCCGCCAGGTCGCAGAAACGCTTCCGGAGGCGGACAGGATCGAAGTCTGGAAGGCCCATGTTCGCATGCTTGGCGGGCATCTGACCTCACAGATTCGTCACTACGGCACGAAGGATGGCGTGCCGATCAACGAGCATAGCGTCGTGATTCGCACGCGCACCTCCAACGCGCTCGATTTGGCACTGCTGGTTCAAGGTCTCGTGGGGCTGCTCAAGGCCTATGACCGCGCGTTGCAGAGCGGCGATGAGCGAATGCGGCTCGACATGGCGGGGGCAATCTGTCAGGGCATATCGCCCGATCCCGAGCTGTTTCTGAACCGCGTCGATCTGTTGAGCGGTTACAGCATGATCGAGCACGTTTTCCTCGCCAGGGATCGCGAGGGCCATGTCGTTTATTCGCCCCTGGGAAGGCGGTATGTGCAGATGCTAAAAGAGTACGGCGCACTGATTGACCGATTGAGGAAGCCGTTGCGCGACGATTGCCCGCGTTTCCGGCCGGTTGACGGCGGCTGTTCTCCATACGGAGTTATTTTCGGGTTGCCATCCAATCTGATCGAGCACATGGCGCTCAAAGCGTTGCAGCGCGATGCCGAAACGCGATTCAGCCTCGAAGATGTCTTTGACGATGGGAACACCAGCGCGGCAAAGCTCGCATGGGTGAATGGCTGGCGGAAATTGCCCCACATCGACCACGAAGTACAGCGGTTGTACGACTACCCGCAACAGTTCGCCGAAGACATTTACGACCGCATCGAGCACCAGCTCAGGCGGCGCGATTCCAATGCCGAGGCGTGCGACGGTTCCAGAGTCGGGCGCCTGTATATCGTATCCGGGGACGGCACCGAGAAAGATTCGAAGACGCCGGCGATTCCGGAACTGCCGGCCGAGTACTTCGCCTCTTCGGACAGGCAGATTGTGGCGGCGCACAAGGCTGAGCTTTATGACCGGGCGCAACTGCTGTACGAGCGGCAGGAAGGACATTTCCTTGTCAGTTACGAAACGCCAAGCGGATGGATTGCCCTCAAGAAGAACCTTCTCACGGAGGTCCTTGGCGCGGGCCGCGATGCCAGGATTGTAGGGCTGCCGGCCGACGCGGCTCAGGTGTTGCGGCTCATGTGCGCGGACCTGGCGATATCACTTGACCCTCCAGATGCCGGATGAGACAATACTGTACGCAGTTACACGGTTGTTTGTGTGCGCTCGAAAGTCTTCAGGGGACCGGAAGCTCCGCGAACAATCATTCAGGAGAAGGTGTAGTGAAGGAACGAGGTGTAGTGAAGTGGTTTAACGCCGCCAAGGGTTATGGATTCATCCAACGGCCCACGGGCGACGATGTTTTCGTCCATTTTTCAGCAATCCAGGCCAACGGGTACCGCAGCCTGGATGAAGGCGCGGAGGTGGAGTTTGAGGTGAAGCAGGGACCAAAGGGCCTGCAAGCCGAGAACGTGAGCATGGTCTGAGATCGAACCCGATTTCGTGAACAAAGGGGGCCCTTCGCGGGCCCTCTTTCCGTTTTGTCACTCGTGAGAAGACTCAGCCGCGGTCACGTTGACCGTTACTTCGTGGGTGGTGAACAACTGCCCGTCATTCGCAATTGCTCTCAGGACATAGGCGCCCGGCGCGCTGAAGATCATCTTTGATGTCAGTGTGACTGGTTCGCCGTACACCACGGGGCTCGCAGCCGGGCTGAAGGTGACCTTGCCGGGGCCGCGGTACTGGATCCACTTGATCTGGACACCCCGCGGACGCTTCGGTTGGGAATCGCGATCCGGATTCGAGGGGGCGCGGCGGTATGGCTTGGGAAGGCCGTCATCTGTGGCGGACGCGGTAAACGTGGCCGGCTGGTGAACCGCGACGGAAGGAACAGCACCTACAGTAACGCTCGGCGGCTTGTTGTTAGGATCGGGCACGCCGCCTCCCATGTTTTCGACAATCACTCCTTCGCTCAATTCCCATTCCGGTTGAAGCCAGCCTTTCGCCTGATCGGTCTTGCCGTGCGAGGTCAGTGTCCACACCACCTTGCTCTTTTCATCCCAGTCCTTCGGCACTCTTACACGGAACAGGAAACGCTGCCGCCGCGGATAGAAATGGGTAGGCTGCCCGCGATCGCCGTATACTTCATTGCCGATGGTAATAGAGTTCTCCGGGCCGACGGGAATATCGACTTCTTCTTCGTAGTTCCTGTTCAGATACCCGAATACCAGGTTGAAACTTCCATCCGGGTTGCGCTCCCAACCTTCGAAAGTCGGGGCGACGTTCTGCCCGGTGGCGTATTGAATCTGGGCGTTTCCGGCAGCCGCGAATACCAGCGTCAGCCCGACGCAAATTAACGAAGAGCGCCGCACGGTCACTCCGATTCCGCCACCAGCGCCCGTTTCGCTTTACGCGCTTCCACCTGCTGTTTGTACTCTTCTTCGGTCAGATTATAGTAACTGATCCAGGCACCGCCCATTTCATCGACAGTGCGCTGTCCATAAGTGATTGTGTTGTCCGGATCGGGATTGAACTTGTTCTGCGGCGAGTTGTTGTACCAGGAAATCATGTGCAGTATCGTTCCCGCAGGAAGTAGCGGCTGTTCGTCCTCGGCGTATAAATAAACCAGGTGCCAGGCGAATTGATAATGGCTCACGCAACTCAGGGTCTCCACTTTATGTCCGCCCGGATAGATCGCTTCCATGCAGGAGGCTTTGCCGCGGTTGTGCATGTGCGGCTGGAAAGAAAGCAGCCTCGCGGGCTTGGTAAGCGTGTTGTAGGCATCGAAGCGGACATTGTCCGTATTCGGCGGGATATCCAGGTCCTTCGGATCGCCCACTTTTTCTGTGGTCTCGGCGTATTGCGGCTTGTAGCCTTTGGGATACAGCTTTAGGCCAAGCGCCACGTTCGCCGCGGTTTCCTGGCCGATCGAATGCAGGTGCAGATTGAAATTGATCTTTGTGCCGGCCTTGATCAACCGTCCCGCGCCATCGGGGAAAATATCTGCATTCTTGCCGAGCGCGTACTCATTGAGGAAGATTCCCTGCACGTTATCGTCGCCATCAGCATCGTCTTCGTGCTTCATCGATGTGGTGACGTGGTGCACCACTTTGAATCCCTTGACCGGCTTCACCTCGATGCCTTGAATATAGCGGTCTTCGGTCAGGCCGGAATCGGCAAGCACGTCGATCCATTGGTCCGCGCCTTTCGCAGGCACGATCTGGTCTTTCGGCAGTGTCACGATGAGATCCGGCTGCCCCATGGTCCACCTGCCCGAATCGTCGAATTTAAGCGGCGGCGGCATATCTTTGGGATCACCCTGGGGAGCGCCGTTATCCACCCACTTCACAATCGTGGCGATCTCCTGGTCGGAGAGCGAGATATCATTCTTGAAGTGGCGCACGCCTACGGTCTTATCGATGTACCAGGGCGGCATTTCGCGGGCGAGCACCTTTTGGCGAATCGACTTCGCCCATGGCCGGGCTTCTTCGTACGTCAACAGCGACATGGGCGCAAACGTATTCGGGCGGTGACACACCTGGCACCGCTCCTGGAGGATCGGCGCCACGTCTTTGGTGAAGGTGACCTGTGTCTGGGCCGAGGCGGCTACCACGGCGATCGATGCGAAAAGAACGGCTTTCATTCGCCCTCCGTTTTGTTCTTCGATGCTAGAGTGGTCGAAAGGCAGTGTCAAGCCCATGCCGAGGCGCGGGTGGCATGAGCGTGTTTGAGGCTCAAGGAGTTAGTCGGGCGGCAGGACGCTCCCTTACGGTCGCGGCTCGGATTGGACGATCCGTGGCAGAATGGGAGTGAGCCCCGGCAGCGGAATTGTGCGAATCGTTCAATTACTTGCTAACAGCCGGAAAGCCGGTTAAAATCAACGCGTTTGCAGATTTCCCCAGGAGGAAGCATGGACGTTGCGCAGAAGGTGAAGCAGATCATTGTGGAGCAGCTCGGCGTAGACGAAAGCCAAGTTGACGACAATGCCTCTTTTGTGGATGATCTGGGCGCCGATTCGCTGGATATCGTGGAACTGGTGATGGCTTTTGAAGAGGCCTTCGAAATCGAAATCCCCGACGAGGACGCCGAGAAGATAATCACGGTCAAGGACGCCATCGAGTACATTCAGAACCGCGTTTCCAGCAAGAAGTAGCTTCCTTTATTACCCAGGGAGATTGTTTTGTCGCGAAGAGTTGTAGTCACCGGCGTGGGACTTCTGTCACCGCTGGGCATTGGCACCGAAGCCTCGTGGGAAGGCTTGCGTTGCGGCCGTTCGGGTATCACCCCCATCTCCCAGTTCGACGCCGCCGCCTTCTCGTGCCGGATTGCCGGAGAAGTCAAGGGTTTCGACCCAGCCAATTACATCGAAAAAAAAGAGATCAAAAAGATGGGGCGGTTCATTCAATTTGCGATTGCCGCCTCCGAATGCGCCTTGCGAGCCTCCAGTCTCGAGATCACCGCCAAAAACGCCGAACAAGTGGGCGTTTTCATTGGCAGCGGCATTGGGGGGTTCGAAGTCATCGAGCGCGAGCACCAGACCCTGCTGGAACACGGGCCCCGCCGCATCTCGCCGTTCTTCATTACGGCAACTATTATTAACCTGGCATCCGGTTTTGTCTCTATCCGCAGCGGCGCTAAGGGACCGAATTCCGCCACGGCCACCGCATGCACCACCAGCGCGCATTCCATAGGCGATTCTTTCCGGATTATCCAGCGCGGTGAAGCGGACGCCATGATCTGCGGGGGAACAGAGGCCTGCATTACGCCCATGGGCATCGGCGGCTTTGCGGCCATGCGCGCTCTTTCCACGCGCAACCAGGAACCCGAACGAGCTTCGCGCCCTTGGGACCGTGACCGCGACGGTTTCGTAGTCGGTGAAGGGGCGGGCATCCTGATTCTCGAGGAGCGCGAGTTTGCCCTCCGGCGCAATGCGCGCATTCTGGCGGAAGTCGTCGGGTACGGAACCAGTGCCGACGCGTTCCACGTAACAGCTACTCCGGATGACGGCGATGGAGCCTTTCGCGTAATGCGCAATGCGCTGCGCGATGCCGGTCTGCGGCCCGATGAGGTGCAGTACGTCAACGCGCACGGCACATCCACCGAAGTCGGCGATCGTTCGGAGACTGTGGCGATCAAGCGTGCCTTCGGAGAGCACGCTTATAAACTCGCGATCAGCTCGACCAAGTCCATGACCGGCCATCTGCTTGGCGGGGCGGGGGGGCTCGAAGCCGGAATTACGGTGCTGGCTATTCGCGATCAAATCGCACCGCCTACGATTAATCTCGAAAACCCCGATCCGCTCTGCGACCTGGACTACGTTCCGAACCACGCCCGTTCCATGCAGATCGACTGCGCTCTCTCAAACAGCTTCGGGTTCGGCGGCACAAACGGCTCGCTCGTATTCCGCCGCTACGAAGACTGATGCAGCCTGCTCTGCCGTCTCACGTTTCTCTGGCCGAAAGCACTCGCCGCCGCGTGAACCGCCGGCTCATGCCGTTTCTCTTCGCGCTGTACATTGTGGCGAATCTGGATAGGTCTAACGTCGGATTCGCCGCTTTGCGCATGTCGCGCGAACTGCATTTTCCAGACGACGTTTTCGGCTTCGGCGGAGGCGTTTTCTTCCTTGGGTATTTTCTGCTGGAAATTCCCGGCACCGTGCTGGTGGAAACTTGGAGCGCCCGCAAGTGGATCGCGCGCATCATGCTCACCTGGGGATTTGTAGCTTCGGCTACAGGGTGGATTCACACCGCGCACCAATTTTATTGGCTTCGTTTCTTCCTCGGTGTCGCGGAGGCCGGATTCTTTCCGGGCTTGGTGGTGTATCTCAGCCACTGGTACCGGCAGGAGGATCGCGGTAAGGCCGTCGCCATGTTCATGGCCGCGATCCCCGCTTCGCAGATGCTGGGGGGCCCGCTCGCCGCCATCCTTTTGCGTGTCCACTGGCTCGGTTACGACGGGTGGCGATGGCTCCTCACCATGGAAGGTGTCCCGGCACTGGCGCTCGGTATCGTGACGCTTTTCTATCTCACGGACCGGCCGGAGCAGGCAGGCTGGCTGCCGCGGGAAGAGCGCGAATGGCTCACCGCGGAGCTCGAACGCGAACGAACTGCGCGCGCGCATTCTTCCACCTGGAAAGCCCTGCGCAATCCTAATGTGCTCCTCCTGGCCGCAATTCTGTTATTGGGTCTGGCGCCGAATTACGGCCTCAGCCTGTGGCTCCCGCAGATGGTGCAGCGGCTGTCGGTTTTCGGGGTCTCCGAAGTCAGCCTGCTGGCCGCGATTCCCTACCTCTGCTCGTTCCCATTGATGCTGCTTATGGGCTGGCATTCCGACCGCACCGGGGAACGCAAATGGCACACGGTAGTTCCCCGCCTGGTTTCCGGGGCGGCTCTGGTTACGTGCTTCTTTTTCACCCAGCACATCTGGTTGATGATCGTAATGCTCTCGCTGGCAACCGTGGGCTTCTACTGCGCGCATCCGGGTTTCTGGCCCATGCCGAACCTCTTATTGGGTCAAGCGGCCGCCGCGGCTAGCATCGGGTTAATCAATTCGTTCGGCAATTTGGGAGGGTTCCTGGGGCCTTACGCGATTGGGTGGCTCACCCGCCGCACGGGAGATTTTCGGGCCAGCATGCTGGTGCTGGCCTTGTGCGCGTTCGCTTCCGGGCTTTTGGTTTTGCGCGTGCGCGTAACAACCGCCGCCCGAGTGCCACCGCGCCAGGCCGTGGTCAGTTAGCGCCGCGCTGGATTAACACAGGTGCTTAGTTGACGCGGTGTTTCGCGGCTCTCCGCGTTTGCACGTTCGTGTAATCCACCTGCTTTTGCAGGAATCGCTGCATCCTCCGATTCTGGCCCGCGATTCTGCGGCGAACGCGGTTCACCGAGTGAGCGATCAGACACTCCCAAGAGCAGAAATTCAGATTGTGACCTGAGACCAAAAGAACCAGCGGGTCGTTTTCACAGTTTTTGAAGCACTCCGTACATTTCGGCATTTGAATGTCTCCCTGAGCGCGCCTCCATCCTACTTGCGTGCTCCAAAACACCAAAAATAATTAAATCTCACGATGGAGTTTAAGCCTCGATTTTCGCGTGACGTCTCCGAGGTGGAATTCTGGTCAGCATTCTTGCCTCTGGGATCTCATCAAGGCCATACCTGCGAGGACCCAGGATTCTCTAAATAGAAGAATCTACTGCTCGTTCTGCGACACCTCAGGCCCATGCACTACGCCCGGGCCGAACAATGGAGATCCACCGGATACTGCTGCCGCGGTCAGAAAACTGACCAAAATTCTCCACAATTTGGTTGGTAAGCAGGCTTTCCAATCCGCTCCTCTCAAAGATCCTCAGCGGCTCCTGGACCTTATTCCCAATGCGCTCGCTTTTATTGGCTTTGCCGCCTTTTTTGAAATTTTCGGATAGAATGCTGACCTTTTTTGGAAAACGGGCAGGGCAAAAATCGCTCAGTCCATATCATAAAACTGCTAGACAGTACTGATTCGAAAAAGGAGATTTCGATGAAGCATTTGGTCTGCTGCTTACTAGCAACTATAGTATTTGGGATAGCGGCTGTTGGCGTCACCGCTTTTCCCCTGGCTGCGGCTTCTGCGCCTGGCGTAAACCTGAGCGACGGGCCGGTACCGTATCCCGGCCCGGTTCCTCCACGGCAGAATCGGTAACGACTCGCTGAAGTTGTTGCCCGCAAGGAAGAGTGCTCACTCACGGTTATGGGAGCTTTTTGACGGCTCAGGCACACTTTTTATGCATTATGTTACCGAAAGGACTATAGTACTAGAGCTAACCATGGTATACTCCCCAGGCAATGGCAGGTCTAAGTGTTTGCCTTTGGTGGGGTGGCGTTGCCCTACTCCTTTTCTTGATATGCCGCATGGCTGGCCTGGGATTGCTGGCTCGTTATCCCTTTTTCTCGGCATATATTGTGGCGGTTCTGGCGGAATCGCTCATGCTTTTTATGTTTCAGCCCGCTACCTCAAAAAGGTATTGGGTGGCATACTGGATCTCGGAGTTTGTTACGGCGGTCTTGTCTTTCGGCATCGCTTGGGAGGGCTACAACGAAGCGTTGGCGCGGTACCCCGGGGTGCGTAGAATGGCGCGATCACTATTAGGTCTTCTATTTGCGGTTTTGGGCGCAAAGGTTGTCGTGGCCTCGTGGGGGAATCCCATGCACAATTTGCCCGCGGCAATCGGCGAATTCGAACGTGACTTGCGCCTGCTGCTGGCGCTGTCTCTACTGGCACTCGTCGGTTTGGTGGTGCAGTATGCGATTCCCCTCGGCCGAAACGCGCTGTTTCTGCTCATCGGATTCGGTTTCTACCTGGGCGTGCGCGTTGCCACGCTGAACTGCCTTTTCGAAGGCCCGGCAGCTTCGGCGCGCTGGTTGAGCCTGACGCTTCAATCCGCGTGGAACATTGCTGCCTTGATCTGGATTGTAGGTATGTGGTCGTATGTGCCGGCCGGGGCACTCGATCCTCCGCTCGAAATCGATTATGACCGGGCTTCCCGGCAGACGATTCAAGCATTTGACGAACTCCGGCATCACCTGGTCGATTCCTGGAGGTCCTAAATGAATCCCGTTTTCCTCGCCTCGATCTCGGTTGCGCTGCTCTGGTTGCTATTTTTGATGCTGCGCCGCTCCACCAGTGAGGTAAAGCGCGCGCGCCTGTCCCCGGCGGGCTCCGAATATGAGGTTCGGCTTCCGCCGCGCTACTTGCTCGACCAGTGCCTCTCGATGGAGGATCTGGAATTTGTGCGGCGCCGGAAATCGAGCGCCCTTCTAGGCCTTTTTCTGGAAGAGCGCCGGAGGCTGGCAGCTTTGTGGCTTCGCGAAACCCGGCGAGAGGCGCATCGGTTGTTGCGGCTTCATCTCAATTCGGTCCGTTTTGCCGCCGATCTTCGCCCCGCAGCCGAATCCAGGCTCTTCTTGGCAGTAGCGGTGTTTTTCCTGATCTACGGCGCACTGATGACGGCGGTCTGGTTTTACGGACCCTTGCAGACTCGCCGGTTCCTCGATTCCACCCACGCCCTCGCGCGCCTTCTCGCCCGAGTGACCGATCGAATCGCCGTCACGATCGCTCCGGGCGCCGTGCCTCGCATGGGTGCTGTTACGGGGCTCACGAACTGATGCCATTCGCGCCATCGGCTAACGGCTCGGGTATCGCACGCGATAATGTGGACCGCGCTATTCGCGACCTCGAAGACCGGACCCTGGCGCACTTGCCCACCGATATGAGCAGGGTGGTGTATCTCTCTGCCACTCGCGACTACAACACTGGCGAGTACCATCATGAAGGCCTGAGCCAGCGCTTTGGCGAGAGCGCCTCCCAGGCCGCTCTCGCTCGCTCTCATGAATCTGCCTTCCGCGCTCTTTTACATTGCGATCTGGAAACGCTGGTCGAGCAAATTACCGCTTACATGGAATCCACCGGAGCCGAGAAACAGCGTGTTCTTGAAAACTGGCGTCAACTGGAAGCCTACCGCATGCTGATTCCCGGAAACTGCGATCCGCTGACTGCCGATTACTTCATAGCCAATATCAGGATCGCCCTTGAAGTTTTAAAGCTGGATGTGCAGCCGGCTCGAAGGAATTGACCAGCCGCGCAGCCACCGCCGTAACCCGGCCGACAATTTCCACCTCATTGGGATAGACGAAGTCCCGGGTCCGGCATGGCGATAGCGGATGGGGAATCGAAATCAGGCGATCGCGCAGAAATTCGCACCACGAGCAGATGTAGCCGGTCCGCAATTCGAGAAACCAGATGGGCCGTTCATATTCGGAACGATACGAAACATGTGTCTGCGGCTTTTGCTGATCGTCGATCTGCACAAACGAACCCGGCCGCAGCAAGGGGTACATCGTGTAATCCTCAAGCCCGATAAAGCCGTACCGCTGCCTGCGGACATTCAGCGACTCCAGCAAAGCCACCGGCACTTCGCCCCAGGTTTCGATCATGCGCGAGAGCAGGTTCGTCTTCCCCACCTGAAAGCCCGGATCGAAGCGCACCGGGAAATGAATCGAGCGGCTCTCATCGTAGGCGTCGAGACTCACCTCGCGCGTGCCCGCCATCGGCAGGCTCATCCGGTAGGCAGTCATTCGACCCGGATCCACATAGAAAGAAACCAGCTCCATAAACGTCCGGCCGTAAACTGCGCTCAGTGTGAATAGCTTGTAAATGCTGGGGGTGGACTCATCATTTTCGATCTGGATGAGGCGCGCGTGAGAAACCGCGAACTCTTCGTTCGCTTCACCGGTAGCAATTTTCCGGCTGAGCTCCGCCACGTCGCGCGTGGTTAACCCCAACTGCAGTCGCAACTGCTTCAGCCGCTCACCCGCTCGAACAGCCACCCCGTCTATACCCCTCTCCGGCGGTAAGCCGTGGGCCGCAAACGGCCGGCCCGCTTAGAGTATTAGATGCGAGACTCCCAAATGTCAATCTAACAGGTCGTTTGTGCCGCATGCGCCAGAACAGACTGGCGGCGGTTACTGGAGCTCCGTTACAGGAATATCGAAATGCGCTGTGTTGACCACGCCCTTGCGCTGGAACTGCACCCATAGCCGGTACGTGCGCGCTCGTGGAAACACCAGGCTAAATTGCACCTGAGGTCCGCCGTCGGCCACTAGAGGATGGGTGTGGATCAGGTCAATCAGGTCGTCACTGCCAGCCAGCATGTGGGCCCACGCCCCGAGGTATTTTTCGAGTCCATCAGCCGGATTCAGCCGGAAATAGATCTGGGTTTTCTGGCCCGCCACAGGCTGCGGCGGATCCGTGGTCATGGAGACCTGCATGTTCTCCGCGTTCTTGGCGGAATAGTCCCGCGGCAGCTTCACCGGCGGCGGAGGCGGCCCGGGCACGATCACGGTTTTGGCGATTAATTGCGGCGTGGCGCCATCCGGGTAGAAGTCGCCCAACACCCGGTACATTCCCGGCTTGGGAAACTGAATGCCGTAAACGAAATTGCCGCCGTCTTCCAACTTCGGATGGTCGTGCACAAAGAACTGCATGTCCTGGCTGACCACGAACATGTGAAACAGCTTCTCGTGGACGACTTGAAAGGTCGTCACCGGCCGGTTTTTCCAAGGATCGCGCACTACGAAATCCAGATTGACCTTTTCGCCAGGAGCTAGCCTGTGCGGCGTAACGCTCAGATCGAGTTCATACTCGACCGGGTCGGGTAATCCGGCGACGAGCTTCATGCCGCAACGGGAACACACGCCTTCTTTGTTGGAGCGCACGTCCGGATCCATCGGGCAAACGTAAACCTTGTCCTGCGCCAGCAGAACGCCGAAAGCCATCAGCATCAGCAAGGCCAGGTAGCGCATATGAGCAATTATGTCGCTCGCGCGGGTGGGGCGCAAGCGGAGGCAGCGAGGTCACTCCGCCCGTAGGGCATCCATGGGCGAGATCGACGCTGCTCTTCTTGCCGGAATCAGGGCCGCCACCAGGGTACAGACTGATAGCGCCCCGGCCGCTACGCCGAGGGCAAACGGGTCCCAACTGGATACACCATACAGCTCCGCGGCGATCAGCCGCCCTGCGCCAACGGCCAGCGGCACACCAAACAACAGCCCCAAGAGTACCCGTTGCAATGCCCCGCGCAGCACCAACCGAATGACGCGCGCGCGATCGGCGCCGAGCGCCATACGAATGCCGATTTCGTTGGTCCGCTGCGCCACGCCATAAGCCGTCACGCCATACAGTCCGACCGCCGCCAGCAGCAGCGCCAGGATACCGAACAGCCCGGCCAGGCCGGCCACCGCCCGTTCTCTATCCAGCGAGAGCGCTACGTGCTCTTCCAAGGTGCGCACGCGGGTGACTGTCAGGTTCGGATCCACCTCCGCCAGCGTCTTTCGGAGGACCGACTCCAGCGTCCCCACGGGCAAACGAGTCCTCATCAGGAGGCCTTCCACGAAATGCGATTCCAACTCCAGTCTCTGAAACCCTTTATCGTGGTAATTCACGTTCTGGGCCAGCGGCACAAAGAACATTGGCAACGCCGGACGTCTGAGCGCGAATCCTTGAAATTTGGCATCGTTCACAACCCCTACAATTCGGAAGGTTCCCGCATTCTCCGGCTCGCCCAGCCCGAAATATTGCCCAATCGGCTCCTCCCCATTCCTGAAAAACCGTTTCACAAACGCCCGGTTTACGACCGCCACCGGCGCCGTAGTCTCGTTATCGGCCGCGGTGAAGTCGCGCCCGCGGACAATCCGCATGCCCAGATTTTGCAGATAGGTTGCGCTGACGCGGTCCCACGAAGCGCCCGAGTCTTCGTTCAGCCGCGCTGGGGGATGGCCGGCGACCATGATCAGCTCGCCCCAATTGCTCGTTAGCGGGTTATAGAGCGCGAGACCCGCTCCTGCTACTCCGGGTAAACGATTGAGGCGCATTTCGAGTTCGCGATAAATCGCTTGCAGCTTCGGCAGCGAATAGGTGGAGGGAAGGTCTTCGAGCGCTACGAGGACGCGCCCCGGAATCTGGAACCCGAAATCCTGGCGCTCCAGGTTGTTCAGGCTCCGTCCCAACATGGTCGCTCCGGCGACCAGCACCACCGATAGCGCCGCCTGCGCCACCAGCAGCGCTCTGCCGGCGAACGAAGCGTGGCCTATGGAGCCGCGGCCCGCGCCGCGCAGTGCTTCCACCGGATCGGCGCGCGTGGCGAACCACGCCGGAGCGGCTCCAAATAAAATAGCGGTCACCAGAGCCAGCCCGCAGGCAAACACCAACACGCGCACGGAGGGCGCGGTACTGAGGGGCAGAAACGGAGCATTGTGGATTGCCAGCGAAACCAGCAAACGGGCTGCTCCGCGCGCCACCGCCAGCCCGGCGATCGCGCCGGCCAGCGCAAGCACCACGCTTTCCGTGAGGGCGTCTATTACGATTTCGCTCCGCGCCGCCCCCAGAGCCAGTCGCACCGCCGTTTGCCCGCGCCGGGACGCCGCCCGCGCCAGGAGCAGATTGGCCACATTGGCGCACACGATCAGCAGCACCACGCCGCAAACCGCCATCAGAATCTGGAGGCTTCGCCAATAGTAGTCCTTCATTTCCGCCACACCGGCCCCCGCCGGAACAATGTTGATGACCTGCTTTGATAGGGTCCGCCTGACGTCCGGCATCCAGTTGGGCGGATAGCCGGAATCGTTCTGCAGCCATTGCCGCAGCACCCCAGTGAGGCGCGGGGCCATTCCTTCAATCGAAGCCCCTGGCCGCAACCGTCCGATGACGCGCAGCCAGGCTCCGGCCGATTGATGCAGGATTTCCGTTTCGCCAGCGATCAGGGGTTCCTGCTGCAACGGAATCCAGAGATCCGGCGGATCACCGCGCAGCGTTTCCCCGTAA